>CAZIIS010000006.1:0-54362 GCA_964539295.1 uncultured Fimbriimonadaceae bacterium
GCGGGAAGTTCACGCCGGACCGGTTCATCGCGGCGCTCCGGACGATGACGACGGCGGAGCCTTCAGTTTCCTTGGAGGGGGATGCCGCCTCGCGGAAGCAGCAGTTGGAAAGCGCGCTTGAGCAGCTTTGGAACGCGCTGGCCGACGCTGACGGGAGCGGCAGTGCGGCCGCCGAACTGAAGCAGAAGCTGAAGAATGGCCAAGTGGGCATGACCGCGCGCGACATGTTTGGGATCAGCCGGGACGTCGAAGACGCATGCCGCCTTCGGGGGCTCAGCCCGGACATGGCGATCACCGTTCACCGCGACCTGAACCTGGTAGTCGCCGCCAGTGGCTCGTTCCTTCACACGGCCAACGTGATACCGATCGGCCTTGCCCCCAAACACTGAGGCGCCTTGGGCTGAACGGTGCGCGGCGCCGGCCACATGGCCGGCGCCGCGTTGCCTTTGCCGCCGAGAAGCCCCAACCAAAGCGAATCAAGAACGCACGCCGGCGGGCAGAGGCCGCCACCCGGTCGGAAAACCGGCCCTCCTTGGGCGAACGGTGACGGCGGTTCGCCATAATCAGACCGATGAGCGTTGTTATCCTGGACGCTGGCGCGATGCGGCGGACCCTTGGGAGGATGGCGCACGAGATCCTGGAGACGAACCAGGGCGCGCAGGACCTCGTGGTTGTCGGCGTTCTCCGCCGAGGATGGCCCGTCGCCAAGCGGCTGGCGTTCCTGATGACTCAAGTCGAGGGCACCACGGTGCCTTGCGGGAAGATCGACGTGACGGCCAGCCGGGACGACGGCAAGGTGCAGGACGGCGACCAGTCCGAGATCCCGTTCGAGGTGACCGGCAAGAACGTGATACTGGTGGACGAGGTGATCTTCACCGGGCGCACGATACGCGCCGCGATGGACTCGCTGCGCCGCTACGGCCGCCCGAAGGGGATTCAGCTTGCCGTGCTCATCGACCGGGGCCATCGCGAGCTTCCCATCCAACCCGACTACTGTGGACGAACCGTCTCCACCGACCGCGGAGACCACGTCGTCGTGAAGGTCAACGAGTATGACGGAGAGGACGCCGTGATCCACCTACGATCCGGCGAGGACGAGGTGCAGCCTTGAGGCGACACCTGTTGGGCATCCGAAACCTAGATACGGAGCAGATCGAAGAGCTCCTGGCTATCGCGAAGGATTTCAAGGCGCGCGTGACGGCTGGCACGATGACCCCGGTCACGCCCACCCACACCGTCGGTCTGCTTTTCTTTGAGAACTCGACTCGCACCCGCGTGTCGTTCGAGCAGGCGGCGAACTACCTGGGCTACCGCATCGTGAACTTCTCGGGCACGGGGAGTTCGATGAGCAAGGGCGAAACGCTGAAGGACACGGTGCTCACCCTTCGCTACGAGCGGTTGGAGGGGCTGGTGATGCGCCACAAGGAGTCGGGCGCGGCCTGGTTGGCGGCCCGTTACTTCGGCGGTCCGGTGGTGAACGCCGGCGACGGGTGGCACGAGCACCCGACGCAGGCGCTGACCGACGCGCTCACGATCAGCGAGCGCAAAGGCGGCCTGAAGGGGTTGAAGGTGGCCATCGTGGGCGATGTGGAGCACTCGCGCGTGGCGCGCAGCGACGCCTGGCTGCTCAGCAAGATGGGCGCCGAGGTGCGGTTCGTGGGACCGCGCGTGCTGATGCCGACGCACACCTCGCGCCTGCCGGGAACGGTCTACTACGACCTCCGGTCGGGCATCGTGGACGCCGACGTGGTGATCTGCCTGCGGCTCCAGAAGGAGCGGATGGAGGACGGGCTGGTCAGTTCGGTGAGCGAGTACACGCGGCTCTACCAGGTGAACAGGGCCGCGCTGAAGCTGGCGGCTCCGGACGTGATGGTCATGCACCCAGGTCCGCTCAACCGGGGCATCGAGGTGGACGACGCGGCGGCCGACAGCTCGCACAGCGCGATCACCAACCAGATCAGCAACGGCATCTTCGTGCGCATGGCCGCCCTGCACTGGGTGTTCCAGGACAACGGTTCGGCGCCGGCCAAGGCCGAGGGGAAAGCCGCACCGGAAGGCCAGGCCAAACCGGCCGCACGCAAACGCACCAAAAAGGACCAGCAGTAACCGATGAAAACGATTCTCAAGAACGGGCGAATCCTCGACCCCTCCCAGGAACTCGACCTCGTCGGGAGCGTGGTGGTGGAGGATGCGCAGGTCGTCGAGGTTGGCGAGAAGGTCAACGAGAAAGGCGCCGAAGAGGTTTACGACTGCACCGGGCTCTGGATAACCCCCGGGTTGGTGGACATGCACGTCCACCTTCGCGAGCCGGGCGAGGAGCACCGCGAGACGATCATCTCGGGCACGCAGGCCGCCGCGGCGGGTGGCTTTTCCACCATCGCCTGCATGCCGAACACCACGCCTCCGCTGGACAACCCGGCGCTGGTGGACTTCATCTTTGACAAGGCGGCCTCCCCGGAGGCCGGCGGCGTGTTCGTGGCGCCGGTCGGCGCTCTGACGCTGGGCCAGGCCGGGACGACGATCTGCGACCTGGCGGCGCTGAAGAAGGCTGGCACGGTCGCGGTGAGCGACGAGGGCGGCGCCATCCAGAACTCCAAGACGATGATGCGCGCCATGGAGTTCTGCCTTCAGCTCGACCTGCCTGTGTTGGCGGACTGCGAGGACCTCTCGCTGAGCTCGGGCGGCTCGATGAACGAGGGCGCCGTGAGCGGGATGCTGGGTCTCCAGGGGATTCCGCGGAGCGCGGAGGAGATCATGGTGATGCGCAACTGCGTGCTCTCGCTGCACACCGGTTGCCGCCTTCACGTGATGCACGTCAGCACCTGGGGCGCCGTCGAGATGCTGCGCCAGTTCAAATACCTCGGCGCGCCGGTGACGTGCGAGATCTGTCCGCACCACTTCGCGCTCACCGAGGACAGCATGGAGGACTTCGCCCCGTACTACAAGACCTCGCCGCCGCTGCGAACGCAGGTCGACGTGGACATCCTGCTGCAGGCCCTGAACGACGGCACGATCGATTGCATCTCCAGCGACCATTCGCCGTACGCGCCGCACGAGGTGGCGATGCCGTTTGGCGAGGCGCCGTTTGGCATCGCCGGGCTCGAGTCATCGCTGGGCGTGACGTTGACCCACGCCACGCACAAGGGCGTGTTGTCGCCCCTGGAGACGGTGCGCAAGATGAGCACCACCCCGGCGCAGATCCTGCGGCTGGACGCGGGGACGCTGAAACCCGGCGGAACCCCGGTCGCACAGATCACCGTGATCGATCCGAACGTTGAGTGGACATTCGACGTCAATAAAACGTTCAGCAAGGGCAAGAACTCGCCCTACCACGGTATGCCGCTGAAAGGAAAGGCCGTCCTGACCTTCGTGGGAAACGAGATCTACCGGGATGCGCTTTTCAACGAGTCTCGATATCGGGCCAAGTTCGCGTAGCCGCGCCTGGCTGGCCGTCATCGTACTCGCCTTCTGGTTGGGCGGATGCACTTTCGTGCAGGCGCCCAACCCCAACCTCCCCTCTGCGGGCGCGGTGTTGGCGCCCGACGTGCTCCTGCGCAACATGAGCGCATTGGCGGCCGACCTCGACGATCGGGTGGCCAAGCGGCTCGTATCGCCCGAGGAGCGCGACCGCTGCCTGGGCGCGTACCTGGAGGACATGATGTCGGGGGTGGACCTCGGCAGCCTTCCCGTTGACTCGGCGTGGCAGTACGGCGACGCGTTTCGGCTTGCCCACCGGTGGGACCAGGCGTACCGGCTGTACAAGGCGGCGGCCAGGGCCGCGAAGGACGAGGACCGCAGGGTCAACGACCGGCTGCGGCTGGCGGTGGCCGCGGCCAACCTGGGGCGCGTGGACGAGGCGATCGCGGAGGCGAAGACCACCTTTGGCGCCGACCCCCGGGCGGCCGCGCCCATCCTCTACGCGGTGCTCTACGAACTGACGCCGGCGGCCCAGGGCAAGGGGCGGGACGCGGAGCTGGCGCAGGTGTTGGAGCGAGCGATCGGCGAGCACATGCGTACCGTGGTGGACGCCAAGAGCGAAGCGGGGCGGGCGTTCCTCGCCGCACGGGCGCACCACGTCCGCCGTGCCTGGATGGCGGCGGTCATGCTGTACCAGAACGCCGGGAAGGATGCGGAGGCCCGACGCACGCTCGAACGGGCCGAACGGATGGCGGAAGGCTTCGGTCAGGCCTGACCTTCGGTCGTTCACTCTGCTATCCTTCTGTTCCAATGCACCCCGAACTCTTTCGCCTTGGCAACTTCCCCGTCAAGAGCTTCGGCGTGATGTTGGTCATCGGCGTTCTTGCGGCACTGTGGTTTGCGCGCAAGCGGGCGCGCCGGTTCGGGGTGGACCCGGAAAAGCTGTGGGACTCGGTCTTCTGGGTGGTCATCCCGGGAATCGTCGGCGCGCGCTTGACCTACATTCTTTTGAACCTGGGCTACTTCCAGGCCCATCCGAGCGAACTCCTGATGCCGCAGCTCAGCGGGTTGACCAGCTTCGGCGGGGTCGTGCTTGGCGCCGCGGGTCTGCTGTTCTGGGCGAAGCTGGCGAAGCAACCCCTGGTCGGCGTCCTCGACACGGTGGGCGCGCCGTTCCTTCTGGCGCACGCCATCGGCCGGGTCGGTTGCCTGCTGAACGGCTGTTGCTACGGTTGCGCCACAACCGGCTTTCCGGGTGTGCACTTCGAAGGGCTCGCGGGGCTCCACCACCCGGCGCAGGTCTACGACTCGCTGATGGTGTTGGCGGCGCTCGGCTTTTTGATGTGGCGGGAGCGCGGGCCGATCCGGGCGGGGCAGTCCGCCGCGTTGACCGTCGTGCTGTGGTCGATCGCGCGGTTCATCTATGAGTTTTGGCGCGCCGGGGCGAGCTCCGTGTATATGGGTTCGCTGCCGTTTACCGAGGCGCAGGTCTCGTCGCTGGTGTTGATCATCGCGGGCGTGGCCGTATACGCGATGCTCGGGAAGCGCGGCAGGGAAGTCGAGAAGGGAGCGAAGGCGTGACGTTTTCGGAACTGCTGGATTCGATCAAGGGCGTTCGGGTCACGGTGCTTGGCGACCTGATGCTGGACGAGTACGTGTTCGGCAAGGCCACGCGGATCAGCCCCGAGGCGCCGGTGATGGTAGTGCGTCAGACCGGCGCCAAGGCCGTGCCGGGCGGGGCGGCGAACGTGGCCAAGAACGTGGTGGCGCTGGGCGGCGAGGTCGAAGTTCTCGGCGTCGCGGGCGCCGACGAGGCCGGCGATCGGTTGGAGACGGCGCTCAAGGGCCTGCCCGGTTCGACGACGCACCTCGTGCGCGAGGGCGGGCGGGTGACGACGCGAAAAACGCGGGTCGTGGCCGACCACGCTCACCAGGTGCTGCGCATCGACCACGAGGACCAGAGCCCCCTGCGCGAGGAGACCGAGAACCAGCTGCTGAACGCCCTGCGCGGGTCGCTGAAGCGCTGCCAGGTCGTGGTGCTGAGCGACTACCTGAAGGGTGTGCTTACGCGGCGATTGGCCAAGCAGGTCGTGGCCTTGGCGAAGGAGGCGGGCGTGCCGGTGGTGGTGAACCCCAAACCGACGAGCGTGCCGCTCTACGCGGGCGCCACGCTCATCAGCCTGAACCGGCCGGAGATCGCCGGTTTTCTGGGCGAGCCCGCGCCGGAGACCCGCGAACAGGCGGTTGGCATGGCCAGGCGTGCGCGGGCTCTGATGCAGTCCGAGGTGGCGCTCGTTACGCTTGGTGAGGACGGCATGGTGGCGGATTGGACCGGCGGCGGGGCGTGCGTGCCCGCGCCGAAGGTCGAGGTGTACGACACCGCGGGCGCGGGCGACACCGTGGTGGCCACCGTCGCGCTCGGGCTTGCCGCGGCGGGGGTGCGCCGCGAGATATTCGAACTGGCCTCGCAGGCGAGCGCCCGCGTGGTGCAGCACGTCGGCGTGGCTGTTCCGGACTCGGCGGACCTTGCGGCGATCCGGTCCCTTTCGTGATGTCGCTGCGAATGGGTATCCTCTACGTTCTTCTGCCGCACTAGAGGAACCAGCATGAGGATTCGGAACAAGGAGCTTCGCACACGTCGCCGCCGATTGGAGAGGCGTGGCAAAGAGGCGATCCGCGAGGCGATCGCCGCCAAGGGAAAGGGCAAGCCGGCGACCAAGGCTGTGAAGCCGGAAGCCGCGGAGCCCAAGGCCACGAAGAAGGCGCCGAAGGCCACTCCGGCCGCCGATGCGCCGGCTAAGCCGAAGCGCGCGCCCCGCAAGAAGGCCGAGCCGCAGGCTCCGGCCGAAGGCGCTGAGTAGCGCAAATCAGCACAACGCGTTGTGACGGGGCTCCGGGCGACCGGAGCCCCGTCGTTTGTGTCGCGGCGCTTGGGAACCCTAGAGATGCTCGTTTGGTATCCTTATTCGTAGGCAAACATGGCTGATCCCGACGCCCTGACCCACGAGCCGAAAGAGCAGTCCACGGGGCTCGGCGCGCTCGCGCGGTATCTGCGGGAAAGGCCGGACGCGTTGGGGACCCCCGTTCCGGAACTGGCCGAGCGCTTTGGTCTTTCGCATGCGCTCGTCGGCGACGTGATCGAGGAGCTCAAGGGGCCGGAGCCGGGGGAGAGTGCCCGCGAGGCGCTCTTCAAGGCGACGGCGCTGCTGGCGACGCAAGCGTGGAACCGCGTGGTTTCGGTTTTCTTGTGGGCCACCGCGAAGCCGATGCTGTTCGTTTTCACCACCACCCTGGTGGCGCTCCTCATCGTGTTGGTGGTCCGGCTGGGAAGCCCGATCACGTTGCAGCAGGGGGAAGAGGGCGTGATGGCGGTGGCGTTCCGCAGCCTGACCGGCGCCGCGGTCCTAATCACCTGTTCGCTGCACCTGCTCTGCTACGGCCGCCACGGCATGGCGCGATACCCGCTCCTGGCTGCGTGTACCGCGTTCGTCGTGACGACGCCGATGCTGCTCTACGGGGCGGTGCTGATGCGCACGCTCGCCGGCATTGGTTCGGCGCTGTCGCTGGTCGCGGGCTGCGTGATGCTCGCGCTGTTCTATGCCGGGCTGGGGGTGTCCGCCTCGCTCATCGGCGGGTACCTGAAGATGCAGCAGGAGACGCGGGCGCGTTACCGGCTTTCGCGCCAAGAGCTGCTCGAACGGCTGTTTCGGCTTGAGGAGCGGCTGGACGCCATCGAGGAGGACCCCAAGGGACTTCGGCGGCACCGGTCGCGTTTGGCGGTGCTGCGGCACTCGCAGAGCTTTTGGGGTTTTGCCGCGCTGGTGGGCGCGGCCACCGGCCTGCTGCAGGTGATCGTGCTCGGCACGATGCACCACGTTTCGCCCCAGTTGGCCGGGCAAGGGACCGAGCTCAACTTCGTGGTGCAGCTGGTGTTGGTGCCGGTCACCCTGGCGTGCGTGGCTCTGGTCGGTTACATCGCCGGCGACGTGCGTTGCTCCGTGCTGGCCGTGACGTTGGCGGTGGTCTCCTCCGATCTGCCCCGGCTGTTGCCGTGGGGGTACTTCGGTTGGGCCGAGGTGGCCCGCCTGTTCAGTCTGAGGAGCCTGGCGACCTCAGTTCCGTTCTTCGCGTTCCTGGGCGTGCTGACCGGCGTGGGCGCATTGATCGAGGACCGAGCGTCGCGGGAGCGGCGGTTGCGGCGCGACGACCCGGCGGCGGTGGCGGCCGAGCTGGTGCGGATCCACTGGCGCCTGACGCCGCGTCCGCAGGCCACGTGCGTGATGGCGATCGACGTGGTGGGCAGCACCAATATGAAGCTCGACGAAGATCCGCTGGTGGTCGAGTGGAGCTTCCGCGAGTACCAGCGCTTGATCGAGCGGGTGGTCGCCAAGATGGGCGGGTACATCCTCTCCACGGCGGGCGACGGCGCCGTGGTGACCTTCAACCACGCCGTCGCGGCGATCGAGGCGGCCAAGCAGATCCACCGGGAGATCGCGCGCTTCAGCGTGCGGTCCAATCGGTTGAGGAGGCCGTTCCAGCTCCGGATCGGCGTTCATAGCGGGAAGGTCTCGGCAGAGCTGAACGAGGTGCAGTTCAACGAGATCATCGACATCGCGGCCCACGTCGAGGCGTCGGCGCCCGCGGGTGGCATCGCCGTGACGAAGGCGGTCGCGTCCGAACTGCGCGAAGAGCCGATGGCCGAGCTGAAGGAGCGGGTGAACGGCCAGCAGGTGTTCTTCCTGCTCAACCCGACGGCGACGGCATGAAGGGGCGGTGGATCGACCTCGGGCGCATGGCGTACGCCGAGGCGTTGGCCGTGCAGGAGCGCGTGGCGGCCGAAGTGGTGGATGGCTCGCCGGACACGCTGCTCCTGGTGGAGCACGACCCGGTCTACACGCTCGGGGCGGGGTTCCACGACGCCAACCTTCTGCTGACGCCGGAGGAGTACGCCCGCAGGGGGATCGCCGTGACCCGCACGGGGCGGGGCGGCGACGTCACCTATCACGGCCCAGGGCAACTGGTCGCCTACCCCATCTTCGACCTCAAGCGGCACGGCCAGGACTTGCATCGGTGGTTGCGCGGCCTGGAGGAGGCGCTGATCCTGGCGCTTGCCGAGTACGGGGTGGAGGCGCGCCGCTTTCCGCCGCATACCGGCGTATGGGTGGCGGACCGGAAGGTGGCGTCGATCGGCGTGAAGGTGCGCCGTTGGGTGAGCATGCACGGCGTGGCGCTCAACTGCTGCAACGACCTGACGCCGTTCCAGTGGATCGTCCCGTGCGGCATCCAGGAGTACGGGATGACGAGCCTTAGCGAACTGCTCGGACGCCATACTCCGC
Organism: uncultured Fimbriimonadaceae bacterium; assembly: GCA_964539295.1. Taxonomy (GTDB): domain Bacteria; phylum Armatimonadota; class Fimbriimonadia; order Fimbriimonadales; family Fimbriimonadaceae; genus CAZIIS01. Next base: position 8,754 of record CAZIIS010000006.1, read on the forward strand.
CCTCCGAGGTCGCCCCCGCCGTGCTCCGCGGTTTGGCCCGCGCTTTCGACCTGGACGGGTTCGAACCGGCGCCCGTACCGTAGCGGCGTCCCGAGGTGGACGGGGATCGGCTTACCGCCATGGGGTACACATGCCAAAGCACCATGGCACCGGCATCAACCACCGAAACCGTCCGGATCACCGTCGACGAACAGGAGTTGGAGGTCCCGAAGGGCGAACTCGTCGTCGAAGCGGTGAAGCGCCTTGGCATCGAGATCCCCGTCTTCTGCTATCACTCGCGCTTGAAGCCGGTCGGCATGTGCCGCATGTGCCTCGTGAAGGTGGGCTTCCTGCAGAAGGACGGCTCGGTGCGCATGATGCCCAAACCGCAGACGGCCTGCACGCTGCCCGCGAGCGACGGCATGGTGATCATCACGGAGGACGAGGGGCTCCGGAACGACCGCAAAGGGATCCTCGAGTTCCTGTTGATCAACCACCCGCTGGACTGCCCGATCTGCGACCGGGGCGGCGAGTGTCCGCTGCAGAACAACACGCTTTTCTATGGCCCGGCGACCTCGCGCTTCGTGGAGATGAAGCGCCACGCGCCGAAGGCGTACCGCCTGAGCGAGCACGTGATGCTCGACCTGGAGCGGTGCATCCAGTGCGGGCGATGCGTCCGGTTCACCGAGGAGATCTCGGGCGACGCACAACTCGCCTTCCGCTATCGCGGCGCGAACATGCAGCCCTCGACCTTCCAGCTTACGGAGTTCGAGTCCAAGTTCAGCGGGAACGTCATCGAAATCTGCCCGGTGGGGGCATTGACCTCGGCGCACTACCGGTTCCGGGCTCGGCCATGGGACCTGGAGACGACCCCCGGCCTCTGCACCCGCTGCTCGAACGGCTGCAACGTGTGGCTCGACCACCGCGCCGGCAAGCTGGTTCGGGTGAACGGACGCACCAACGAGGCCGTGAACGAGGAGTGGACCTGCGACAGGGGCAAGTTCGGGCACGACTTCATGAACGCCGAGGACCGGCTCACCGCGCCGCTCATCCGAAAGGGCGAGGGGTACGAGGAGACCGGCTGGGCCGAAGCGTATGCGCCGATCCTCCAGGCGTTCCAGGGCGGCGGCGCGCAGGTTGCGGCGCTGGTCGACCCAACGATCCCGAACGAAGGCCTGTACCTGCTGAAGAAGCTGTTTGTCGGCGCGTTCGGCTCGCCGAACATCGACCACCGGTGGACCGCCGCGCTTCCCGCCCAGGGCGAGGAGCCCGAAACGCAACCGACGCCGATCGCCGACCTCGAGGCCAAGGGCTCGATCCTGGTGTTCGGGTCGTCGCTGGCCGATGAGGAGCCGATCGTCTACCTGCGGGTGAGGAAGGCTTGGTTCAACAACAAGACTCGCGTGGTGGTGGCCTCCTCCGAACGGACGGACGCGGACGACTTCGCTGCGGCGGTGCTCCGGTACAAGCCCGGCACGGGCGACCGGGTTGCGGCCGGGCTTGCGGCGCTGATGGGCGGCAAGGGCCCCTCGCCGGAGGACGTGGCGCGCGAGAGCGGCGTCTCGGTAGACGAATTGAAGGCCGCGGCGGAGGCGCTGAAGTGCGGTCCGGCGCAGGTCGTCGCGACCCGCGCGATCTACGACCAACCGAAGGCGAAGGAGACCCTCGCGGCGCTCGACACGCTGGCCAAGCAAGCCGGTGCGGCGATGAGCCTCTATGCGACCGGCGCCAACGAGCAGGGCGCGTTGGAGCTTGGGCTGACGCCCGGCGAAAGCGGGATGAACACCGCCGAGGTGCTGAAGGCCGCGGCCGACGGCAAGCTGAAGGCGTTGTGGTTGGTGGGCGCGGACCCGCTGGCGCTGTTCCCGGACAAGGAGTTGGCGCGGCGCGCGTTGGAGAACGTGGATTTCCTGGTCTACATGGGCGCGAACCAGACGGAGGCGGCGCACTACGCGAGCGTCGTTCTCCCGATGGCGGCGCCCGCGGAGCAGGAGGGAACCTGGACGAACGTCGAGCGGAGGGTCCAGCGCATGACCGCGGCCGTGAAGGCGCCGGGCCAGGCGCGGGCCGCGTGGCAGGTGTTCAGCGAGTGCCTGCTGCAGGCGACGGGCGAAACCCCGGCCTTCAACCCGCGCGAGGTGTACGGCGAGATCGCCCGGTTGTACCCGGCATATGCCGGGACCGAGGGCTCGATCGAAGGCGAGGGCGTCATGCTGGCGGGCGTGAATTAGGTTCCCGGGCCGCCAAACGGCAAACGGTAAGCAGAAGGTAAAGTCTTAAGTCGGATGACCGAGTGGTTCCAGGGCATGGCAGGCGGTGGTCCCGGGTGGTTCGGAATGGACACCCGGGTTTGGCTTGCGTTGATCCGCGTCGTTCTTGTGGTCGTCGTTACCCTGGTCATGTTGATCCTGGCCATTTGGTGGGAGCGACGGCTGCTCGCCTTCTTCCAGGATCGGTTGGGTCCCAACCGCACCGGCACGGTCACCATCCGTGAGGATTTCCCGATCAAGTGGCTTCGCAGGCGGAAGATCTACACCTTCGGCCTGGTTCAGCCGCTCATGGACGGCCTGAAGCTCTTCGTGAAGGAGGACATCACGCCGACGCTGGTCGACCGGACGATCTACTTCGTCGGTCCGGCGCTCGCCATCTTCCCGTCGTTCGCCCTGACGGCGCTCGTGCCGTGGGGACCCTCGTGGGCGGGCCCGGGCGGCCAGTCGCTCTACGGCTATCTGACCCCGGTGGCCAACGTCAACATCGGCGTGCTGATCCTGCTTGCCCTGTCGTCGATCGGCGTCTACGGCATCGTGCTGGCGGGCTACTCCTCCAACAACAAGTATTCGCTCATGGGCGGCCTCCGCTCGTGCGCCCAGATGATCAGCTACGAGCTGTCGATGGGCGTGGCGCTCGCCGCGGTGGTGATGGCCGCCGGCACGCTGAACCTCCCGGAGTTGGTCCGGACGCAGGAGGGCGCGCTCTGGGGGCTTTCGCCGATATTCCAGAACTGGTTCATCCTGACTCCGTTCGGTCTCATCGCCGCGGTCGTGTACTTGGTTTCGATGGTCGCCGAGACCAACCGCGTGCCGTTCGACCTTCCCGAGGGTGAGAACGAACTGATCGGCGGCTACCACACCGAGTTCAGCTCGATGAAGTTCGCCACGTTCTACATGGGCGAGTACGCATCGATGTTCGTGTACGGCGGCATCTTCGCCACGGTGTTCCTCGGCGGCTACAACCTGCTGCCGGTGAACTGGGTGGAGTTGGCCCAGGTGGCCCCGGCCGGCGCGGGCCTTTTCCGGTTCCTGGCGAACGCCAACTACTGGCTGGCGCCGATCGGCTTCCTGCTAAAGGCGGCGGCGGTCGTCTCGTTCTACATCTGGCTTCGCGCCACCTTCCCGCGGCTTCGCTACGACCAGTTGATGAAGCTGGGGTGGAAGGGGCTGCTGCCGATCGGCGTGGCCAACCTGGTCCTCGTCGGCGTCTGGGTGGTCGCGGGCTCGATCAGCGAGCGCGCCGGGTACGGCACGATGGGTGGTTGGCTGGCGGTGGTCGTCGCGCTTCTGGTGATGGCGGTTATCTACTTCAACATCCTGGCCGGATCGAAGAAGGCCGGGACCGGCTTTGGCAAGCGCGAGATCAAGATGGTGGACCCGAAGGTGACGGGATGAGGGCGATGCGGCGCGGTTCTGAGGTGCAGGCTTGACGGTCAACCAGGTGGTGTTCCTGCTCCTGGCGATCGTCGGGGCGCTGGGGGCGGTCGGCGTGGTCGCCATCAAGAACCCGATCCGCTCGGCGTTGTGCCTGGTGGTGAACTTCTTCGTCCTCGCGTTCCTTTACTTCTCGCTGGGCGCGGAGCTGCTGGGCGTGACCCAGATCATGGTGTACGCCGGCGCGATCATGGTGCTGTTCCTCTTCGTGGTGATGGTGCTTAGCGCACGCAAGCGCGAGGAGGAGCGCAAGTCCAGGGACGCCAAGCCGCTCCTCGCGACGGTCCTGGCGGCGGCGATGTTCCTGATCGTCCTGGCGCAGGTCGTCTACCCGCTCAGCAACTGGCCGGGCAGCCTGGTGGACGACAAGTACGGTTCGCCGCAAGCGATCGGCGGCCTGCTTTTCTCGACCTACGCATGGCCGTTCGAGGTGGTGAGCGTGCTGTTGCTTGCGGGCATTGTCGGCTCGATTCTGCTGGCCAAGAGGAGGATATGAACGCCGCCATCGCAACGATCTCGCCGCTTCACCCGCCCGTCGTATCCGACGTGCCGCTTTGGTGGTTTCTGACGCTCGGTCTGTTCATGTTTGCCACCGGCGCTTACGGCGTGGTGGCCCGGCGCAACCCGGTTGTGGTGTTCATGTGCATCGAGTTGATGCTGAACGCCGCGAACCTGACCTTTCTTGCCTTCGCCCGGTACCAGCCGCTGACCTCGAGCTTCCTGAGGGACACGATGCCTTCGGCGATGGCGGGGCAGATGATGGTCATCTTCGTGATGGCCGTCGCCGCGGCCGAAGTGGCCGTGGGGCTTGGCATCATCATGGCCATCTTCCGCCTCCGCGACGACGTGGACGTCGACGACATGAGCACGCTAAAAGGGTGACGCTGTTTTGATCTCCGTAGCTTTTGGACTGCAGACAGGGGCCTTGCCCGCGAGCGGAGGCCGGAGGAGCGATCCTTCGACGCCGCGCCGTGCGTTTGGCGCGCCTGCGGAGCCTGCCGATGAATAGTCCGTTCGAGTACATGTGGTGGGTTCTGCTCCTGCCGTTCCTGGGCTTTCTGTTCCAGGCGCTGTGCGGCAAGGTGGTCATGGACTCGCTCGGCCCCAAGTGGGGCCGAATCGTGATGGGGCTGGCCGGGTGCCTGCCGGTGGTGGGCGCGTTCGCCGTGGGCGCCGTCGCGACGCAGCAGCTTGGCGCCGGCGGGCGCCAGGCCGGGGCGACCGTCCTCACGCTGTTCGACTGGATCACGCTCCAGAGCATCAGCATCCCGTTCGAGATCCGGGTGGACGCGCTCTCGATGACGATGACGCTCATCGTGACCGGCGTCGGCGCGCTCATTCACATCTACGCCACCGGGTACATGGCGGAGGACCGCGAGTACACCCGCTTCTTCACCTATTTCAACCTGTTCATCGTGGCGATGCTCATCCTGGTGTTGGGCAACAACCTGGCGATGACGTTCATCGGTTGGGAGGGGGTCGGCCTCTGCAGCTACCTTCTGATCGGCTTCTGGTACAAGGATATCGACAACGCCAAGGCGGGCAACAAGGCGTTCATCGTCAACCGCATCGGCGACGTCGGCATGATCCTGGGGATGTTCCTCTTGGTCGTGCTGGTGGCGGGCAACCGCGACAAGCTTGGCATCAGCGATCCCCGCTGGCTTAGCTTCGACGTCATCTTCCCGCGGGCGACGGAGCTTTTCGGCCTCAACCCCGGCGTCTCGACCTTCATCGCGTTGATGCTGTTCCTTGGCGCGATGGGCAAGAGCGCGCAGTTCCCGCTTTACCTCTGGCTTCCGGACGCGATGGCCGGCCCGACCCCGGTCTCGGCCCTCATCCATGCCGCGACGATGGTCACGTCGGGCGTCTACCTGCTTAACCGGATGCACATGGTGTTCGACGCCTCGCCGGTGGCGATGATCGTGGTCACCCTCATCGGCGCCTTCACGGCGTTGTTGGGCGCGCTCATCGCCTTCGGGCAGACGGACATCAAAAAGGTGCTCGCCTACTCGACCGTTTCGCAGCTCGGCTACATGTTCATCGCCTGCGGCGTGGGCGCGTACTGGGCCGGCATCTTCCACGTGGCGACGCACGCCTTCTTCAAGGCTCTGCTTTTCCTTGGCTCCGGCGCGGTCATCATGGCGATGGCGCACGACCAGGACATGCGGAACTACGGCAACCTGTGGCGCTACCTGCGGATCACCGCCGTGGTGATGCTGATCGGGTGGGGCGCCATCTCGGGCTTCCCGCTTATGGCCGGCTTCTACTCGAAAGAGGCGATCCTGGGCGGGGCGCTGACCACGGAGGTGTTCGAGGGCTTCTCGATTTCGTACGGGCAGATCGCCTTCTGGACTGGTCTTGGGGTTGCGGGCCTGACCGCGGCGTACATGACCCGGCTTGCGATGCTCACCTTCTTCGGCGGCCAGGAGCGGTGGAAGATGCTCCCGGCCGAGGTCGGCCATCACGCGACCGCCGAACAAGCGATCGCGCCGCTGCACGGGCCGGACGAGGACGGTTTCTTCTACAACGACGAGGAGATGCAGGCGCGAAAGACCGAGGAGGAGGGCCACCACGCCCTTTCCCCCAACCACGTGCCGCGCGAGGTCTCGCCCACGATGTGGGCGCCGCTCGTGGTGCTCGCCATCGGCTCGGTCGTCGGCGGTTGGCTTTGGGGGGTCAAGTTCCCGCTTAAGGAGTGGCTCTACCCCGAGCTTGGGGGCCACGCGGTCGAGCACGCGGGGCCGATCCCCGAGTCGATGCTGCCGGTTCTCTCGATCGTCGTGGCGACGATCGGCATCGTGTACGCCTTCATCGTCTACCGGCGCGGCCTGCCGGAGCGCGAGGGTTGGGACCTGGCGAAGTGGAGCCCGTTCCGCCGCTCGGCGGGTCGGCAGTTTGGCTACGACGGCGCGATGTACGACCTTTTCGTGAAGGAGGGCGGCGAGGTGGCCAACGGGACCTGGAAATGGTTCGACGCGGGCCTCATCGACGGCATCGTGAACGGCGTCGCGTACGTGGTGGGCGGCATCGGGGAACTGGTGCGGCGCATCCAGACCGGGTACGTGCGCGCCTACGCATTGCTTGTGTGGTTGGGCGCGGTCGGGTTGCTCGGCTACCTGCTATACGCGCTGAGCAAGATGGGAGGCGCGCAGTAAGATGGGAACCTCCGGCTTTGGCCTAATCAGCCTGACGGTGTTTCTGCCGCTGATCGGGGCGCTTGTGCTCCTCTTGATGCCTGAGCAGTACGCAAAGGCGATCAAGGGCGTGGCGTTCCTCTTCACGGTGGTCACCTTCGTGGCCTCGCTCGCGATTCTGGGCGCGTTCCAGGGCGGCACCTACCACTTCCAGTTGGTGGAGCAGGCGCCGTGGATCGCGTCGCTCGGCATTAGCTACAAGGTGGGCGTCGACGGCGTCAGCATCTGGCTGATCATGCTGACGACGCTGCTGTTGGTGGTGTCGGTCTGGTTCAGCTTCTACGTGAAGACGCGCCCCAAGGCCTACTTCATCTACATGCTGCTGCTCGGCACGGCGATGCTGGGCGTCTTCACCTCGCTGGACCTGATCCTCTTCTACACCTTCTTCGAGGCGTCGCTCGTGCCGATGTACTTCCTCATCGCCATCTGGGGCGGCGAGCAGCGGCGGTACGCGGCCAACAAGTTCTTGATCTACACCTTCGCGGCATCCATCTTCATGCTGGTCGGCATGATCGCGCTCGCGGTGATGTACCAGAAGTCGTCGGGCGTGCTGACCTTCGACTTGGTGACGCTGCAGCACGCGGTGTCGCAGGGCAAGCTCTGGGCGGGCGACCTGGGCGTCGAGGCGCTCATCTTCTGGGCGTTCGCGCTGGCCTTCATGGTCAAGTGCCCGATGTTCCCGTTCCACACCTGGCTGCCCGACGCGCACACCGAGGCGCCGACCGCCGGCTCGGTGATCCTGGCGGCCGTCCTCCTGAAGATGGGCACCTACGGCTTCATCCGGTTCAGCCTGCCGATCTTCCCGGACGTGGTGGGCGCCCAAGCCCCCTACATCCTCGGGCTCGCGGTGATCGGCATCGTGTACGGGGCGATCGTCGCCGCGGTGCAGCCGGACCTGAAGCGCCTGGTCGCCTACTCCTCGGTGGCGCACATGGGCTTCGCGATGCTCGGCATCTTCTCGCTGACCCACACGGGCATGGTGGGTGGCGCGTTCATCCAGCTTGCGCACGGCATCAGCACCGGCGGCCTCTTCCTTCTGGTCGGCCTGCTCTACGAGCGGTTGCACACGCGCATGTTCAAGGACTTCGGCGGGCTGAAGGCGCAGATGCCGCTCTACGCGGCGTTGTTCCTCATCATCATGCTGTCGAGCCTTGGGCTCCCTGGAACGAACGGCTTCGTCGGTGAGTTCCTGGCGGGCATGGGCGCCTTCGAAGCGTGCTACGCGGGGGCGTTCGGTCTGAACATCGGCTACAGCATCCTGGCCTGCGCCGGACTGGTGCTCGCCGCCGTGTACCTGCTTTGGATGTTCCAGAAGGTGTTTTACGGTGAGAACACGCACCCGATCAACCACCGCCTGAAGGACCTGAAGGTGCATGAGGTGGTCCTGGTCGGCATCCTGGTGGTGTTCGTCTTCTGGGGCGGCCTTTACCCCAACACGTTCATCAAGCCGATGGAGGCCTCTCTCGGGGCGGCGCGCCTGATGGCGCTCGGACCCGAGTTGGGACGCCCGTCGTGGCAGGACATGTCGCAGGAGATCGACCCGGACGGCAACCTGGTGAAGGTCGAGCGCGCCGGAGGGCCGGACCTTTCGGAGTACACCGTCAGGCAGACGGTGACGAACGCCGACCTGCACTTCCCGCTTGAGGCCGACGAGAACGCCACGAGCACGCCGGACTTCCGCGCGCGCAAGGCCCCGATTCCGATGGGCAATGTGAAGAAGGTGTTGCCGGGCGCGAACGCGCCGAGCGCCATGGGTGGCGGCCCGGATAACGCCGCCAAGGGAGGTAAGCGATGATCCCGCAGACGATGCCAAGCATCGACTGGACGATGCTCCTGCCCGTGATCGCCGTGGTGGGCGCCGGGGCGATAGCCATCCTCTTGCAGTTGGTGGCCCCGAAGCGGACCAACAACGCGATCGTCACGGTTTCGCTGGTCGGGCTGCTGGCTTCGGCGGTGCTGCTCGTCCGGCAGTTCGGGCTTCCAGACGGCGAGACGTTCGGCGGCATGGTCGCCCGCGACGCCACGTCGCTTGGTTTTCAGCTGCTGATCGTGGGCGCGTGCTTCGTGTGCGTGCTTTTCAGCGAGGGATACCTGCGGGAGAAGGGAATCGCGTTCGGCGAGTTCTACCCGCTGGCGCTTTGGGCCAGTGTGGGCGGCATGCTCATGGTCGGCGCCAAGAGCCTGTTGATGGTGTTCCTCGGCCTGGAGACCCTATCGATTCCGCTTTATTGCATGGCCGGCATGAGCCGCCGGGAGGGGCGCTCGGGCGAGTCGGCCTTGAAGTACTTCCTGCTCGGGGCGTTCGCCAGCGCGTTCCTGCTTTACGGCATCGCGTTCCTGTACGGGGCGTCGGGCTCGCTGCGCATCGACGGCGTTTCGGCGGCGATCTTCTCCGGCTTCCCTGAAGCGCGCAGCCTGGCTTTGTTCGGGGTCGGGCTGGTGCTGGTCGGGCTGGGCTTCAAGGCCGCGCTCTTCCCGTTCCACCAATGGACGCCGGACGTCTACCAGGGCGCTCCGACCAACGTAACCGCCTTCATGGCCGCGGTGTCCAAGATCGCGGCGATCGGCGCGTTGGCGCGGGTGCTGCTGGCCGCACTGCCGCTGGAGCAATTCTGGTTCCCGGCGGTCTACTGGATGGCCATCCTCACGATGTTCGCGGGCAACCTGATCGCCCTGCGCCAGAAGGACGTGAAGCGGGTTCTGGCCTACTCGTCCATCGCGCACGCGGGCTACATCCTGGTGGCGTTGTTGGCGCACCTCAAGGACCCGGCGCACATCGGCCTTGGGACGACGGTTTTCTACCTGCTCAGCTACTGCTTGATGACGGTCGGCGCGTTCGCTGTGGTCGCCTTGGCCGCCAAGGGCGGCAAGGAGGGCACGCGGCTGCAGGACCTCCACGGTCTATGGCAGCGTTCGCCGTTCGCCGCCGGTTCGCTGGTGGTGTTCGTGGTTTCGCTCATCGGAATCCCGCCGACGGCGGGCTTCTTCGGCAAGCTGCAGATATTCGGCGACGCGGTTTCCGCGGGGCTGATGCCGTTGGCGATCCTGCTCGCCATCAACTCGGCGATCAGCGCCTACTACTACGTGGGCATCGCGGTGGCGGCGACCGTGCAGGAGGAGGGCGCGCTGCAGAACCAGTCGGCCCGGGCGAGCTTTGGCACGCTGGCCACCTGCGTCCTGTGCGCGTTGGGCGTCCTGGGCGCCAGCTTCGCGGCCACGCCGATTCAGAAGTTCATGTCCAGCTCTCCGTCGGAGGCGGTGCAGCTCACCGAGCCGCCGCACACCGACCTGAGCGTTGCGCCGTAGGATCGAGGAGGGGCCCCACCAGGGGTAACCTCCTCGGCCATGACCGACCCCGCCTTCCGGAGCATCACGTTCCCGATCCGAAGCGATCGGTTCACCCAGACGGTGCGCATCACCGAGACCGTGGCCTCCGTTCGTTCGGAGTTCCAGCAGATCGACATCCTCGATTGCGAGGCGTTCGGCCGAGTGCTGCTACTGGACGGCCACATCCAGCTCTCCTCGCTCGACGAGCACGCCTACCACGAGGGGCTTGTGCAGGTCCCGATGCTGTCGCTCAAGGAGCCGAAGCGCGCGCTCATCGTGGGCGGCGGCGACGGCGGCGCGTTGCGCGAGATCCGCCGTCATCCCAGCATCGAGCGGGTGGACATGGTGGAGATCGACTCGATGGTGGTCGAGGTCTGCCAAAGGCATCTGCCCGAACTGAGCGCCGGGGCGTTCGACGACCGCCGCGTGGTGCTGCACATCCAGGACGCGTTCGAGTACGTGAAGCGCGACCTGGAGCCGTACGACCTGGTGGTGGTGGACAGCACCGACGTCTACGAGGACGAGGAGGGCGAGTTGAGCGAGCGGCTCTTCACGCAACCGTTCTACCGGGACGTGAAGCGGCTTCTTTCCCCGAACGGCATCGTCGTCACGCAGTCGGACAACGTGGTGTTCTGCCCATACTCCGAGCGGGAGGTCTTGGCCCTCTTCAAGGGCGTCTTCGAGCGCGTGGGGGCCTACTTCGCGCTGGTGCCTTCGTTCGGCGGCTTCTCGGGCTTCGTGTGGGGCAGCCGAGGGGCCTCCCTCGCCCCTGCGCTGGATGCCGATGCGGCGAACCGGCTCGGCTTGGCCTATCTGACCCCGGAGACCTACGCCCTGGGGATGGCTCCGGTTCCGTTCACCGCCGGTTCCTAAGCGCAAAAAGCCCCCGGCTCCGATCGGGGCCGGGGGCTTTGTGGGTTCTGCTTACCGCTTGGGCATGCGGCCCACGGGCGGGGCGACAGGAGGCGCCTCGACGGCTTTCTCCGGGAGCGGCTCGGGCGCCGGCGCGGGCGCCAACGGCCTTTCCGGTTCGGCGAGCAGTTCGCCGACCTTCTTCGGCAGGTCGATCCCGAACACCTCTTTCACCTGCTCCGAGAGCGCCAGAAGGCGCGCCGGGTTGAAGCTGCCGGAGGTCTTGCTGTCGATGATCGTGATCTTGTCGATGCGCGTGTCGCCGATCGCCTCGGTGAGTTGCCGGATGATCGGTTCGAGCTTCTGGACGAGGAACACCTCGCGGGCATGCTCGCCGGCGGCCAGCCAGCTTTGCGAAAGCTGCTTCAGGGCGTCGGCGCGGGCCTTGCCCTCCTCGACGATCGGCGCGACCTCGGCGCGGGCCTTCTGTTCGAGCGCCTCACACTCGGCCTTGGCGGGCTGCACGACGTCGGCCTCCAGCTTGCTGCGCACCTGGTCGATGCGCGCCTTCTGCACCTGGACGTCGGCGGAGGCCTGGGCGACGAGTGCGGCGACGGCCGCCTGCTCCTCGGCAACCACGGCGTCGCGACGCGTGAGAGCGTCCGTCAGGCGCCGGTTGGCGTCGGCCTCGGCCACACTGATCTGCGCCTTGATCTGGGCCTCGACCTCGCGCTGGTTGTTCTCGGCGCTTCGCACCATCGCGTCGGCGCGGGCCACGGCCTCGGCCACGCGGGCGGAGCTGAGCACCTGCGAGTTGCGGATGCGGCCGATCGAGTCCAGGTACTTAACGTCGTCGGTGATGCTCTGGACCTTGAGGGTGTCCACCACCAGGCCGAGCGCGGTCATGTCCTGTTCGACCTCTTCGACCAGCTTCTCGGCGAACATGTTCTGGTCCTCGTTCACCTGCTCGGGGGTGAGCGTGGCCAGCACGCCGCGCAGCGAACCTTCCAGCGTCGCCTTGGCGATGTTCATCACCTCGACCCGGTTCTTGCCCAGAAAGCGCTCGATGGCGTTGTTGAGCACGGGCTCGTGGCCGGCGATCTTCACGTTGGCCACGCCCTGCACGTTCAGCGGGACGCCGCCCTTCGAGTAGGCGCCCACGGCGCTCAACTCGATGATCATGTTGGTGAGGTCCATCTGGTCGACCCGCTCGATGAACGGCTTGCGGAGCCCCATGCCACCCTTCACCAACCGATAGCCGACGCGCCGGGCGCCGACCATGCGGCTCGTTCCCGAGAAGATCAGCACCTGGTTGGGTTGGCAGATGTAGATCAGCCCCTTCAGGCTCAGCAGGAAGAGCACCAGGATGGTGACGACGGCGCCGATGATGATGGAGATGGGGTCCATTATTTCGCCTCCTTGCCGGCCACGGTGCCGGGGATGTCGATGCCGGTGGTCTGCTTGACCGCGTCGAACACGGAGTCGAGCATCGCCGGGTAGGCCGCAACGTAGTTGGGGAGCGTTTTGCCGTCGCCGCTGTCGATGACGCTAAGGCCGTCGACGTGCACTTTGTGAACGCCGCTGGCCGCGGCGGCGAGCAACTTTTCAAGCTCCTCGATGAGCGAGATCTGCAAGGCGCTGGGCCCGGCGGTCTGCCACGCCTGGTAGACCTGGTCGAGGGCGGCGCTGGCGGCCTGGCCGCGCTCGCGGGTTATGGCCGCCCGGCCGCGCGCGCGAAGCTCCTCGGCCTGGCGTGCAGCGTCGGCGGGGATCACCTGGTCGACCTCAAGGCGGATGCCCTCAAGCTCGGCGCGGATGCGCTGAAGCTCCTGTTCGGCGGTGGCGCGGGCCTGCCGGGCTGCTGCGGTGGTGCGCTCCTCTTCGGAGTTCACCTTGGCGGTGTACTCGGCCTGCACCTTGCGCAGTTCGTTGCGCATCTTGGCGATGTTGGCCTCGGCATTGGCCTTGGTGACGTTGCCGCGCCCGGTGTTCTCGGCCTCGGCCTGCTCGGCGGTCCGCTTGGCGTCGGACTCGGCGATTTCGGCCTCGCGGATGATGTTGGCGATCGCCTTTCGGCCGGTGGCGCTCAGGTAGCCCAGCTCGTCGGCCACGTGGCTGATCTTGAGCGTGTCCAGGTGCAACCCCAGCTTGCGCAGGTCGGCCTCGGACTCGCGCGTGAGCGATTCGGTGAAGGAAAGGCGGTCCTCGTTCACCTGCTCCGGCGTGAGCGTGGCGATTACGCCGCGCAGGTGGCCCTCAAGCGTCTCCTTGGCGACCCGGCGGATCTCGGCGACGTCTCGGCCCAGGAACCGCTCGACGGCGTTGGCGATGACCGTCTCGTCGCTGGAGACCTTCACGTTCGCGATCGCGTCCAGGTTCATCGCGATGCCGCCCTTGGAATAGGCGTTGCGCACGGCGACCGGCACCTCCATCAACGTGAGCGACATCTTGTCTACACGCTGGACGAGGGGCAACCTCCAACCGCGGCCCCCGATGATCGGCACGAAACCCCGAAAGCGGCCGTCCGCGGCCTTGCCGGCGCCCACGCCGGAGCGGATCAGAACCTCGTTGGGCGCGCAGATCAGCAGCAGCGACCGGATGAAGCCGACCGCAAGGAGGATCAGGCCGAGCCCAATGAAAGCCCCCTCCACGATACCAGCCGGATCAATGGCTTGATGTATTGGCATTGTTAGTTCACCGTACCAGTTATTCGAGTATGTCCCCTTTCTTCGCGATGCGAACCTGGTCGCCCTCCACCGCGACGACCACGATATCTTCGCCGACCTCGATCGTCTTGCCCCCCTCGCTCAGGGCGAGCATGTCGATGATGTCGTCCTTCACCGTGACTCGGACCTTGCCGGGGTGGTCGGGCTTCGTGGCAACCAGCACCTTGCCCTCGACGCCCAAGAAGTCGCGTTCCGAAACCCCGCCGGATGTCTGGCTCCTCTGCGCGAGCCGGTAGCCGTAGGCCGCAACCAGGCCCATCACGAAGCCGAGAACGCCGGAAGTCATGCCGACGCCCGGTTCGGCGGCGTCGCTGAACAGCGTGAGCAGCAGGCCGAGGATGCCAAACGTGCCGATCGCGTAGGTCCAGAAGCGCAGGCTCAGGAACGGTATCCAGAGCCCGCCTTCGCCGCCGTGTTCGTGGTCGCCGTGACCGCCGTGTTCGAGCCCTTCGTGCCCGCCCACGTCATGCCCGCCCACGTCGTGACCACCCACGTCGTGGCCACCGAAGTCGTGTCCGCCGCCAAGGTCGTGGCTGACGTCGGCATGAGACCCCAATCCGCCCACGGCAGAGAGGAGCATCAGACCGCCGCCGATGATGGCCGTGACAATGTAAAGCGCGAGCATCGTATGTTCCTACTGGCGTTTTGCGGCGCAGGATGCGCCATTTCCGCCGTGCGTAGCATACACCGGCTAAACGCGGGCATTCCGCGGTGTCTAGCCGCCGCCAAGTCGGGGCTTGGGCCGAGGGCGCTCCTCCGGTAACCTTTGCCCCACATGAAGCGCATCGAATGCGAGGGCGTGCTTTTCGACCTTGATGGAGTGCTGATCGACTCGACCGCCGCCGTCGAGCATGCGTGGCGAAGCTGGCTGGCGCACATGGGGCTCGCGCCCGACACCGACCTGAGTTCGGTGCACGGTCGCCGGGTGAACGACTCGTTGCTCGAACTGGCCCCGAAATGCGACATCGACAAAGAGGTCGCCTGGATGGTGGAGATGGAGTCCACCTACACCGAGGGGGTCGTGGCGCTGGAGGGGGCCGAGGCGCTGCTAAAGGCGCTTCCGAAGGCCTGGGCCATCGTCACCTCGGGCGGGGCGCCCGTGGCGACCGCGAGGGTGCGCAAAGCGGGCTTTCCGGCGCCACCCGTCTTTGTCACCGGCGACGACGTGACGAAGGGCAAGCCGGAGCCGGACTGCTATCGGATGGGCGCGAAGAAGCTCGGTGTGCCGATCGAGCGGTGCGTGGTCTTCGAGGACGTTCCTGCCGGCGTGGAGTCGGGGCGCCGGGCCGGGGCGAAGGTGGTCGGCGTGCTGAGCCGCTTTTCGCGCGAGGCGTTACCTGGGGCGGACGCCTACGTGCGGGACATGCGGGATGTGCGCGTCGTCGACCTGGGGAGGCCGGGGCTCTTCGCGCTCGACATCGACGAGCCGGCCGCCGAGGGCGACCGGTGAGGCGGCCCACGTGAGGGTCGGCATCGTTGGCGCCGGAATCGCGGGCCTTGCCGCCGCGAGGACCTTGGTGCGCGCCGGCCACGAGGCTGTGGTGTTCGAGCGTTCGTCGGTCGTCGGGGGGCGGCTCTGCACCTGCAAGATCGGGCCCTACACCTTCGACGCGGGGGCCACAAGCGTCGCGCCGAGGGGACGGGCGTTGGAGCGGGTTCTGATCGACGAGTTGGGCGACGCCGAGGCGCCGCGCGTGCGCAAGCCGATCTACGTCCATGCCGACTGGCGCATCAGCCCGGGCGATCCGCTGAGGAACGCGCAACCCCGATACGCTTTGCGGCACGGCATGGTCCGGCTCGCCGAGCACCTGGCCGCGGGCGCCGACGTCCGGCTTGGGCGCCCGGTGAAGGCGATCGAGCGGACCAACGGCGGGTACCTGGTTGCCGGCGAGGGTTTCGACGCGCTGGTGCTCACGCCGCCCTTGCCGGAGACGGAGAGGTTGTTGGCCACGGCGGGCGAGAAGCGGAAGATGACCAACGCGCGGTACCGGTCGTGCCTGACGGTCATGTTCGGCTTCGCGGCGCCGCTCGACCCGAACTACTTCGCCCTGATCGACCCGGAGCAGGCGCAGCCGCTGACCTGGCTCAGCATCGAGTCGGCGAAGGTCGAGGGGCGGGCGCCGGAGGGCCACTCTGCGCTGGTGGCCCAGTTGAGCCCGCGCGCCAGCGCTTGGCACATGGATTCCCGGGACGAGACGGTGGTTCGGGAGACTCTGGTCGATGTGGAACGTCTTTTCGGTAAGGAGTTCGGTTCGCCGACCGTGACCGGTGTGCATCGCTGGCGGTACAGCCACCCGGAGATGACCGCGTCGTTCAGCGGCGCCAACCCGAACGGCACGCGGTTGGTGGTGGCGAGCGACGGGCTGATTGGTGGGCGGACGGAGTTCGCCTATGACGTCGGCGTGCAGGCCGCGACGGCGTTGATGGAGTTGAGATGAAGACCTGGTGTTGCCTATTCGCGCTGGCGTCCTGCTGCGCGGCGAACGCCGCGGAGGTGAAGATGAGCGTCATCGGGCCAAACGGCATCAACGGTTCGGCGACGGTCGACAACCGAGTGCTGGAGGACGGCAGCAAGTACGTCCGCCTGTCGATGGAGCTCAGGACCGGAAACGGCCCGGCCGTGAACGTGCTCCAGGAGTCCACCTACGACGCGAAGGGTTTTCCGGTGCGCAAGCTGCAGGTCACTTCGACCAAGGGGACCAAGCTGAAGCAGTCGTTGGCGGCGGTCTTCACGGCGGAGGGGGCCGAGGTGACGGTCGATTCCGGCGACAAGCACAACACGAGCGAGGAGCCCTACCCGCCGGGCGCAAGCGTGCGCGCGGGCAACGAATTTTGGTTCGTGCGGGACAAGGTGAAGCCAGGCGGGGTGCTGACCTACAAGCGCTTCGACCTGATGTTGTGCAAATGGGTGGAGACCAAGGTCACCTATTTGGGGCGGCGCACGATCTCCGTGGCGGGCCAGGCGCGCCAGGCGCATCTGGTCACGGTGGGCACGGTCAAGACCTGGGTGGACGAGGTGGGCGACCCGCTTCGAATGGAGATGGGCCAGACCGTGCTGGAGAGGATCTAGAAGAAGGGCGAGCGGCCCTTGCGGGGCCGCTCGCCACTTCGGTCACTTCTCGTCGCCCCAGAGGGCGCCGCCGCCTTTCATCTTGCGCCAGGCGTCGCGCCATCGGTGGATTTCCACCACGCCGATGTCGGGCCGCGGCTTGCGCTCCTCCGGCGAGGGGAGCGCGGGGAACGGCTTGCCCGGCATCGTTTGATACCAGTAAGCGACGCTGGAGATCTCCAGGCTCAAGCAGTTGGCGTGGCCGTGCTCGATGCTGGCACGCAGGCTCTTGGTGAACCGGATCGGGTCCTCGATGTGGAACCGGTAGTTGTGGGTCTTGCCGATCCAACCGTACCGGGCCTCGTCGTTGTTGCGTCCGGGGGCGCGGGCGCAACCGAAGTAGGGGTGCAGGTAGTGGGTGTCGGGGCACCAGGACATGTTGAAGTAGTCCTCGGTGCCGGTCCCATGGGCGCTGCCGGGCCACGGCTCTCCGTCGACCAGGAACATGTCGTCGCCCTCGCCGTACCACATCGGGCCGGGGCTATGAACGTAGTAGTTGACCCCGACGAACTGGCCGGCGCCCTCGCACTCGCAGAAGAGGTAGTTGTGCTGGTCGCTCGGGTTGAGCGAGAAGTCGCCGAAGGTGGCCCACTCGTTCTCAACGTCGCCGATGGCGTTCTCGGGTTTGGTGAACTCCTGGTTGTACCAAGCGTGGAAGCGTCCCACGTCGTCGCCCATCGAGGGGTGCTCTTCGTAATCCACGTAGTAGTAGAACGAGTCGACCGGCTGGTCGCTCTGGTTCTCGACGGTGATGCGGGCGCCGTTGCCGTAGGGCATGGGGAAGTAGCAGACGAGCGCGTTGCCGTTCTGGGGCGCCGCGGCGAGCGGCAGGCTGATGAAGTCGTACTTGTCGCCCCAGCCCTGGCCGAAGAAGTCGCCGATCGGCGCCTCGACGCTCGGGTGGTCGCAACCGTCCCAGTAGCATCGAAGCACCATGTTGCGGCGGTGCATCGGGTCCTTGTGGGCGATCGTGATCCAGATGTGCTTGACGATCCCGGCGCCCTTCATCTCGGCCAGGGTGAACGTTTCGCCAGCGGGGATGAAGACGCAATCGCCGTTACCACCCGTGCGGTCATAGCTGGAAATCCGCTTGGTCTTCGCCTGGACGATCTGCGCGATCCCAGACAGAGGGCTGTGAGTGATCATTTTAGTTTCTCTAGTTTGGCCGATGGCCTGGTCCCAAAGCCGGCGCGGAAGGCCCGGGGCGTCACGATTTGGCGCCGACCCGGGCCTTCCGCAAGGTGTGGGGCCCCGACGGGCTACTCGATCCCCTCGTCGAGCCGGAGCATGAACCGCTCCTTGAAGTACGCCTCAACCTTCTTCTTGTGGTCGTCCGGAATGGTTCGCTCGAACGGCAGCATGCGGGGTTCGGTGACGTACCGCTGAAGCCATCGCTCGATGAACTTGCCGGAGATTGCGAGGCCCTCTGCGCTGCAGAGTTCGTAGCGGTCGCCGTCGGTGTGGCCATAGAAGTTGGCGGCGCCTGCGCGACCGAACGAGATGGCGGGGACGCCCGCGTCCGAGAGCGGCGCGTTGTCGCTGCTGTAGCACTGTTCCGCCACGCGGAAGAACGGGCCCTCCTCGGCGGCGAGCAACCGTACGGCGGCGCCCAAGTCGAGCGGACCCGTGATGAAGGCGGAGTTGCTCGCGAGCAACGCGCCCTGAACGTCGATGTTCACGACCAGCCGATGCCGGTCAAGCTCGGTCTCCTTGCCGGACGGCACGAAGTCGGGGTCCTTCTTGGCGGCTTTGTCGGCCTTGCGAAGCTCGCGGGCATAGTAGACGCTGCCGCGCAGCCCCTGTTCCTCGCCGCTGAAGGCGATGAAGCGAAGGGTGCGCTTCGAGCCGATCTCCTTGAACACCCGCGCCAGTTCGACCACGATGGCCGTGCCGGCGGCGTTGTCCAGCGTTCCGGCGCTCTCGTAGATGCTGTCGGCGTGGCCGCAGATGGCGATGATCTCGTCCGGCTTCTCCGAGCCCTTCAGTTCGGCGATCACGTTGTAGGCGGTCGACTCGGTGTACACGGAGTGGATCGCGACGCGCGCCTTGGCGCCGCGGCAGGCCATCAGCCGCTCGGCGTCCTCGTAGCGGACGCGGACCGCCGGCACGCTGCCGAAGCGGTATTTGCGCTCGTGACTGATGTTGTGCCGGCGTGGGTTGACGTAGGGCGTCGCCTCCAGCACGATGACGGCGGCCGGTTGGGCGTCGACGATCGCTTTGAACTTGGGTCCGCCCAGTTCGCCGGTGATCATCAGCACCTTGCCCTTGCAGTCGGGCGTCAGGTACGGCTCTTCACCGGTCTCGACGTAGCGCAGCTCGCCCTCCACCCCACCGGGGCAATCGGACGATCCGAGCAGGCCCTTGCACGGAACCTCACCCAGGCCGTCGACGGTCAGGGAGACGCCGCTGACTTCGTAGAGATCGATCGGGAACGGCTGGAGTTCGGCGTCGTACCCGAAGCTCTTGAACTGCTGCAGCAGGTACTCCGCGCCCTCTTTCTCGCCGGGCTTGCCGGCAAACCGCTCTCCAACATCAACCGTGAGCCCACGCACCACGTCGAGGGCCTTTTCGCCGCTGAATGACATGCCGCGCAGGGTACCTGAGCGGCAGTTTCACCGGTTCAAATGAACCCAAAACCGATCTTGCCCTGCAATGCGCAAAGACCCATGTGACGATATGGGCAGGTTTGTCCGTAAATTATTAGTGATCGATGTTGTCCTGGGCCGCTCGTCAGAAGCGGCAGGGGCACGCGAAGGCAACAGCAATTGCCGACCTAGTCTGTCCTCTCCGCTAGGTCGGTTTCTTTTTGCCAACCGGGCGGGCTCAACCGCCCTGGACCATCGACCACAGCCTCTCCAGGTTGTTCTGGTGATGGGAGTCGGCTTCCGGCGTCTCGATGACGATCGGGATGGCGGCCAGCGACGGCTCGTTCACCAAGAGCCGGAACGCCTCTTGTCCGATGGCCCCTTCGCCGATATGTTCGTGCCGGTCGACGCGACTTCCCAGCGGCTTCTTGCTGTCGTTGAAGTGCACCGCCAGCAGTCGATCTCGGCCGATCGCGCGGTCGAATGCGGCAAAGGTCCCAGCAAAACCCTCGGCATCGCGGATGTCGTAGCCGGCGGCGAAGACGTGGCAGGTGTCCAGGCACACGCCCAGCCGCGGGTCGGCGGAGCAGAGCTCGATCACGCGGGCGATCTGCTCGAACTGCCAGAAGAGAGCGGTACCCTGCCCGGCGGTCGTCTCGACCAGCAGCTTGACCTCGGTCGGGCTCTCCGCCAGCACGCGAAGCATGGCCTCGGCGGCCCGGGCGAGACCGGCCTCCTCCCCCTGGCCCTGGTGCGAGCCGATGTGCGAGACGACCTTGTGGATGCCGTAGGCGCCGCAGCGGACCATTTCGTCGGTGAGTGAGGCGATGCTCTTCTCGCGCAACTCGTCGCCCGGCGCGGCCAGGTTCACCAGGTAGCTGTCGTGGCTGATCACCTCGCCCATGCCGGTCTCGACCACGGCCTCTCGGTAGGCCTGCACCGCCTCCTGGGTGGGCTGCTTTGCCCGCCACATCTGGGGACTGGATGTGAACACCTGGATCGCCGTGCAGCCGATGGCGTGGCCCGTTTGGACCGCCCTGTGCAGCCCGCCGGCGGTGGTCATGTGCGCCCCGATCAGGTGGTTGGGCATGGGGGGAGGTTACCCGTGGGGCCAAGGCGCTCCAAACGTCGATCTGGTACCTTTTCGACCATGGGCAAGTACTTGCCGTGCTTCAAAGCCTATGACGTGCGCGGCGTGGTTCCGACCGAGTTGAACCCCGAAATCGCGTACGCGATCGGGCGCGCGTATGCCGATGAGACCGGTGCCAAGAAGGTGTGCGTCGGGTACGACATCCGGCTCAGCGGACCCGAGTTGGCGGAGGCGATCACCCGGGCGCTCAACGACGCCGGCGTGGACGTTGTGGACCTCGGCATGGTCGGTACGGAGATGGTCTACTTCGCGACCGGCAGCTACGAACTGGACGGCGGGATCATGATCACCGCCAGCCACAACCCGCCCGAGTACAACGGCATGAAGATGGTGCGCAAGGAGAGCCGTCCCATCAGTGGCGACACGGGACTGGACGACATCGAGCGGCGCGCGTTCGAGGGCAAGTTCGACCGGACCGGCAAGGGCTCGGTCAGCCGCATGGACGCCTATCCCGACTTTGTGAAGCACCTGTTGACCTTTGCCGATCCGAAGGAGTTCAAACCGCTGCGCGTGTTGGCGAGCGCCGGCAACGGGGCCGCAGGGGTGGCGATGGAGTCGCTCATGCCGCACCTTCCGCTGCAGATCGACCGGATGTTCTTCGAGCCGGACGGCAACTTCCCCAACGGGGTACCGAACCCGATTCTTGAAGAGTCTCGCGCGAAGATGCAAGCGAAGATGCGCGAGGCGGCCGACGCCGGCAACGCCTACGATTTCGGCGTGGCCTGGGACGGCGACTACGACCGCTGCTTCTTCCTCGACGGCCAGGGCGCCTTCATCGAGGGCTACTACATCGTCGGGCTGCTGAGCCAGGCGCTGCTCAACGTGAACCCCAACCAGACGATCATCTACGACCCGCGGCTCATCTGGAACACGCTGGAGATCGTGGAGCGGTTCGGAGGCCGGGCCGTGATGTGCAAGAGCGGCCACGCCTTCATCAAGGAGAAGATGCGGGCCGAGGATGCCGCGTATGGCGGCGAGATGAGCGCGCACCACTACTTCAAGAACAACTGGTACTGCGATAGCGGCATGGCGCCGTTGCTCATGATCTCGCACCTGGTTTCGCGGTCTGGGCAGAGCCTTGGCGATTTGGTGGGCGGCATGATCGAGCGATTCCCGTGCTCGGGAGAGGTGAACTCTCGCGTGACGGACGTCCAGGCGGTGTTGGCGCGGGTCGAGTCGGCCTACGCGACCGGCAAGATCGATAAGGTCGACGGTTTGAGCGTGGAGTTCGACAGCTGGCGTTTCAACTTACGCGGTTCCAACACTGAACCAGTGATACGTTTGAACGTGGAAACGCGGGGCGATCGAGTGCTTCTGGAAGAGAAGACCGCCGAGGTGTTGAAACGGGTTAGGGCTTAGCTCCTGCAATACGGCGAAGGCCGTTGTGCCTTTTTCTGCATTTTTCCGGGCCTTTTGCCTGCGACGCCCTATCGACAGCCTCTCAACGGGGGTATAGATATAAGGTGATCGACGCAGGAAGCGTTGCTAGGCCTGATGCGTGGGCTTAGTTCTCACAGGGAACTTCTGGAAAGTTGTGAGGATGACGCCCCCAACCTCTTGCCGAGCGCGCCACTGTGGTCGATCGCAGATATACACAGGAGCAAATGGCGTAAATGAACAAAACGCTTAAGTATGCGCTCGCTGCGATCATGACCGTCGCCTTCGTGGCCCCGGTAATGGCGCAGGACAACTTCCCGGACGTCCCGGACAATCACTGGGCGTACGAGGCGTTGGGCAAGATGATGAAGGACGGGATCCTCGTCGGCTACCCCGACGGGCTGTTCCGCGGTCCTCGCCCGGCAAGCCGCTACGAGCTGGCGGTCGCGGTCAACGCGGCTTACCAGAAGCTCGCCGGCCAGTCGGCGGGTCTCTCCGAGAAGATCGACCAGCTGCAGAAGATGGTCGAGGGCGCCGGCAACGGCGCTGACCTTCAGGACCTGAAGGCTCAGCTCACCGAGCTCAAGAGCTCTGTGGACGGCATGAAGGGCTACGGTGCCGACATCGCCAACCTGCAGAAGCTTGCGAACACCTTCGAGAAGGAACTCGCTTCGCTCGGCGTCGACGTCGAGAAGATGAAGACGGACCTCACGGACCTTTCCAAGCGGGTTGAGGCTCTCGAGAAGATCAAGCCGGCCGTCGCCATCAGCGGCGATGTGAACCTGTTGGTCCTCGCTGGCCACAGCACCGACGACAAGTTCGGCATCACGCCGAGCGGCAAGATCGTTGGCGTTGGCACCGGCGCGTATCACGACATGCCGGTTGGTCTCGACCGCAACCTGAACGTGCTTCACGAAGCGGCTTTGACCTTCAAGGGCACCAACGAAGAGGGTCCGAAGTGGCATGCCACGATGGTCATCGGGAACCTGTTCCCGACCGTCGGCGACATGAACACCGGCGCTCTCGGCGGCGCCTTCGACGGCGACCAGGCGACCGACATCACTTTCGAGACGTTCGGCGTCAGCTTTGACACCAGCCTGCTGGGCCAGGGCTTCAGCGCTGAGGTTGGTCGGCTCGGCTATCAGGTTGGCAACTACTTCCTGAAGCGCCCGGACTACACCGACTACTACGTCAACGATCGCTGGGACAACGGCAACTACCTCATCGACGGCGCGTTGCTGAAGTTCAAGTTCGGCGCGGTTGGTCTTGACCTCATCGTCGGCGAGAACAGCAAGCTGAACAACGACAAGGGCACCGACATCAACCCGATCAGCCTCGCCGGCACCGGCGCGAAGATCGACCAGACGCTCGGCGCGGTCCTCGGCGTGAGCCTGGGCGAGTGGGGCACCCTCAAGGGCACCTACCTGTTCCAGAACAGCAACAACACCTTCACGCTTCCTGGCGTGGTCGGCACTGCCAACCGGATGAACACGTTCGGCGGCGAGCTGAACCTCGGCTACGAGAACTTCAAGCTCGACGGTTCCTACGCCAAGACGCAGTACACCTACAACACCAGCAGCGTTCAGGATAGCGACAACGACGCCTACGACGTCGCTCTGTCCTATGCGAACGGCAACTGGGGCGCCGGCGCTGGCTATCGCGAGATCAAGTCCTACTTCGGGGCTGCTGGCGATTGGGGCCGCATCGGCACCGCTTGGAACCCGACCAACATCAAGGGCTGGACGGGCAACGTGTATCTGCAGGCCACTCCGGGCCTGACGATCAAGGCGAAGGGCGAGTGGGCTGAGCCGAAGGACGCTGCTTATGGCGTCGGCGCTTACGCGGCTGGCGTTCTCGACAAGGTCGAGAGCTACGTCGTCGGCATGGACTACAAGCTCAACACCAACTGGACGGTCGGCCTCTCCTATGAGGACGTGACCTGGAAGGTTACGACGGGCGCGCCGGATGCTCGCGAGCGCTGGTACGGGATCAACCTTGGCTACAACCTGGGCCCGAACTCCGCTCTGCGCGTCGGCTACCAGCTCAGCGACAACGACTACACGCAGGGAGCTGCCGAGACCACGGCCAACCGCTTCAAGGGCGGCCTGTTCACGACCCAGCTCAGCGTCAAGTTCTAAGTTAGAACCCAGCGCAGAACCACGCGGCCTCGGTCCTTTGGGACCGGGGCCGCTTTCGTTGTGGGCCGGAAAAGGCGACCGCCGTGAACTGTTACGATCGGGTATATGAGCGAGCGGTAATACGGAAACGTCCTCGTCGCCGAGGGCCGGGTTGCGGCTCTCACAGGAAACTGAAGGTAAGTTGTGGGGCGCTGAGCCCCGGCATCGCGGCCACGTCGGCGTCCGTGTTCCGAAGGTCGATACCAGTAGGACAGGATACGCACATGATGAAAACGCTCATGTACTCGCTGGCCGCGATCATGGCGGTCGGATTCGTGGCGCCAGTCATGGCGCAAGACAACTTCCCCGACGTCCCGGACAACCACTGGGCGTACGAGGCGTTGGGCAAGATGATGAAGGACGGGATCCTCGTGGGTTACCCCGATGGTCTCTTCCGCGGTCCCCGTCCGGCCAGTCGCTACGAGATGGCGGTCGCGGTCAACGCGGCCTACCAGAAGCTGGCCGGCCAGTCGGCAGGTCTCTCGGACAAGATCGATCAGCTACAGAAGATGATCGAAGGCGCCCCGTCAAGCAGCGCCGAGCTTCAGGATCTGAGGAACCAGCTCGCCGACCTCAAGAGCTCGTTGGACGGCATGAAGGGCTATGGCGACGACATCGCCAGCCTGAAGAAGCTGGCCAACACGTTCGAGAAGGAACTCGCCTCGCTGGGCGTCGACGTCGAGTCGATGAAGAAGGACCTCGCCGACCTATCCAAGCGGGTGGGGGAGCTCGAGAAGATCAAGCCGGCCGTCGCCATCAGCGGCGACGTGAACTTGCTGGTTCTTGCCGGCTACAGCGTGGACGATGAGTTCGGCATCACGCCGAGCGGACGCCTGTTCGGCTTCGGGAAGGGCTCCTATTTCGGAAAGCCGGTCGGCGTTTCGCGCGACCTGAACATCCTCCACGAGACGGCTCTGACCTTCAAGGGTACCAACGAGGAGGGTCCGAAGTGGCACGCCACGCTCGTGATCGGGAACCTGTTCCCGACCGTGGGCGACATGGCCACCGGCGCACTGGGCGTGTGGAACATGGACGAGGGAAGCGGCTCGCATATGGGCCGACCCTTCTTCGATGGCGAGTCCACCGACATCGCGTTCGAGACGTTCGGCGTCAGCTTCGACACCAGCCTGCTGGGTCAGGGCTTCAGCGCCGAGGTCGGCCGGCTGGGCTACCAGATCGGCCCCTACCTGTTCAAGCGCCCGGACTACACGGACTACTACAAGAACGAACGTTGGGACAACGGCAACTACATCTTCGATGGCGCGTTGCTGAAGTTCAAGTTCGGTTCGGCGGGACTGGACGTGTTCGGCGGGCGGAACAGCCAGTGCAACAACGACAAGGGCGTCAACCTCACGCCGATCACCAATCCGTCGATCAGCGCTCAGGTCGACCAAAGCCTGGGCGCCGTGTTGGGCGTGAAGTTGGGTGGTTACGGCGACGCCAAAGCGGCCTACGTCATGTTCGACACCAATAACCCCATGGACTTCGAGGATATGGGGATGGTGAACCGGCTGACGGTGTGGGGCGCTGAGGTGAACCTGCAGTACCGCAACTTCAAGTTCAACGGCAACTACGCCAAGACACCGCTGACCTACAACACCTCCAAGGTGAACGACAGCGATGACGACGCGTTCGACGTGAACCTGGCGTACGACGCCGAGCGGTGGGGCGCGAAGGTCGCCTACCGTGAGATCAAGTCGTACTTCTTCGCGCCGGGAGACTGGGGGCGCATCGGTTCATGCTGGAACCCGCGGAACGGCAAGGGGTTCAACGGCTCGTTGTGGTTCGCTCCAACCGAGCCCCTCAAGATCTGGGGCAAGGTGGAGTCGGACGAGGTCAAAGATGCGAACTTGCCGGTCACGGGGCCGATGGGCATCTACATCAACGCCCACGACCTGGACAAGGTCCTCTCCTACACGGTTGGGCTGGACTACAAGCTCAACACCAACTGGACGCTGGGCCTCTCGTATGAGGACGTCAAGTGGCAGCGCAACACTATGGACGACCTCAAGGAGCGCTGGTACAACCTGGCGCTCGGCTACAACCTGGGCCCGAACACGTCGCTCAGCCTTGGCTACATGATCTGCGACAACGATTACGCCGCCGCGGAGTTCCCGCGGTTCAAGGGCGGTCTGATCACCACGCAGTTCACCGTCAAGTTCTAGCGCGCGATGGTTGGCGAATCGACCCCGCGCCCAACGGCGCGGGGCCGAACGCCGAGATCCAATCTTCATCCGGCGGTCCCGTTTAGGGAGCCTTGCAGCCATCCCATTCGTCAGACTGATCTAGAGGTCAACTCAGCATGAAGAAAAACGTCGTCCGTGTAGTAGCTCTGGCCGCGGCGTGCCTATCGCTCGTGGCGATCGGCGCCCCGCAGATTAAGCAGGTCATCAAGGTGTTCGGCGTCGGCGCAGCCGTGAAGCAGTTCGGCCCGGAGATCAACAAGGCGGTGAACAAGCTCACCGGCCGCGAGGACACCCCGACGGCCACGACGCGCACGGTACCGATCATCACGGTCGGCCTGAACACGCGAGGCGCCATCGGCGCGGCGCAGGTGATCGGGGCGAAGAAGAACGTCGAGAAGGTCCAGGCCGTGGCTCAGGTGGAGGGGAACCTGTTCGGCGAGATCAAGATCCGCGCGCTCGTGCCGGTCGACTCGCTGAAGCTCACCGATCCGAAGAGCATCAAATCGGTGGACGGCGTCGGCGTGAGTGGAATCGTCGACCTGCGGCTGTAGTTGCCGCCCCCCAAGTAACGGCTTGAGGCCGCGCGCCACCGTCTGGGGCGCGCGGCCTCGTTCATGAATGCAGTCGTTCGGCGCCGAGGCGCCTACGCGCTCTTCCGTCTGCGGCTCGAGAGCAGCTTGCTCCGGTCGCGGTACTTGTTGACGGTCCGGCGGGCCACCTGCACGCCCATGTCGCGCAGCGTCGTCGCGATGCTCTCATCGCTGAGTGGCGCATCCGGGTTCTCGTGCTGCAGGATCTCCTGGATCATGCGCTCGATCCGCAGTGCCGGCTTGAAGAACACATCGAACGGCACGACCTCGCCGTTCGCGATCTGGACGAACTTGCCGTTGGTCGCCCGGCTGACCGTGCTCTCATGCACGTCCAGCTCGCGCGCCAGGCGGCTCCGGGTGAGGGGCCGCAGGAACCGGTATTCGCCCGTTGAGACGAACCCGGCCTGCTGCTCAAGCAGTTTTCGGCCGATCTCGGCCATCAGTCGGTCGCGCTGCTCGATCGCTTCGATGAAACGGCATGCGCGGTCCACATATTCGCGTACGTGGCGCTTCTCGCCAGGAGAGGTTTGCCACGACGTCTTCTGGTCGCAGTACTTGGCTTGGTACGAGCGGCTGACGCGCAGCCCGCGGGAACCTGCCCCGCAGACCTGCACGGTCCAGCCGACCTCGGCCAAGGTGAGGACGAGGTCCGGGGTCGCCAGGGCCGGTCTCTCGGAGGCCGGCGCGGTGCTGGCGCCGTCAAAGAACTCGCCCGGGAACGGATTGAGGCCGCACACGACGTCGAAGGCGGCGTCGATGAGGTCCGGCACGACCTTGTAGATGCGGGACAGCGCCCGTGTGCTACGCGACACGAGCATGTCCCAGTGGTCGCGAACGATGCAGCGCGCCAGTTTCTCTTCGCCCGTTTCGGGGCGGCGCAACTGGAGGAGTAGGCACTCGCGCAAGTCAGACGCACCGACCCCTGCTGGTTCGCAGGACCTGAGGAACTCCAGTACCTGCTCGGCCTCCTCGAGAGACCGACCGCAGTCCAGCGCAGCTTCCTCCACCGAACAGGTGAGGTAGCCGCGTTCGTTCACCGACCCGATCAGGTAGTCGGCCAGGTCGCGCAGTTCGTCGCTAACCATGGGCAGCAACTGCCCCCGCAGATGGTTGGAAAGGCTGTCGTTACAGGCTACGAGCTCGACCCAAGATTGGGCCTCGTCCGCGTCGGGCAGGCTCCGCCGGAACTCGGGGTCGCTGCTGGAGGGCTTGAGCTCCGCCGGCGCCACGACCTTCAAGACTTCAGTCTCGGCGATCGGGTCCTCGTCGGGCTCCGTGCACTCGAGCGCCGGGTTCTCCACAAGCTCCTGTTCGATCATCTGCTCCAGCTCAGGTGTGCTGAGCTGCAACACCCGGCTGGTCAGCACGACCTTCGGGTCCACCCGGAGATGAATGGATACCTTCAGACGCTGGTTCAGACCTAATCCTGTTCGAGCCACTGCTTTACCTTTCCTCTCGCTCTTCCCTCACCGAAGATCGTCGGCAGGCAAGCCGGTGGCCCTCGTTCGCATTGTTGCCGGGCTTATCCCAGTAGGTCCCGCGAATCCAACGTAAAATGCCGGGCAAGACCATGTTTACCGGCATCGTTCAGACGGTCGCGAAGGTTGTTTCGCTCAAGGGAGGGAGGCTCGTGCTCCAGGACCCGGCGGTGTGGGATGCGGACGACCCCTGGAAGCTGGGCGACAGCGTCGCCGTCAACGGCTGTTGTCTGACCGTTGTATCGTTCGAAGATGGGCTGCACTTCGACCTCAGCGAGGAGACGATCGCGCGCACCTCGTTCGCCGAGATCGGGGCGGGCTCCGTGGTGAACATGGAGCGGCCGATGCGCATGTCCGACCGCTTCGGCGGCCACATCGTCCAGGGCCACGTCGACGCAACCGGAAAGCTGGCGTCGATCACGAAGAACCCGGATTCGTGGACCTTCCGCTTCTCCGTTCCCGCCGAGGACGAGCGCTACCTCATCGACAAGGGCTCGATCAGCGTGGACGGCGTCAGCCTGACGGTCTGCGTTCCGAAGGGCTGGGAGTTCGACGTCGCGGTGATCCCGCACACGTTCGAGGTGACGAACTTCGGGCGGATGAAGGTGGGCGACCTCGTGAACCTGGAGTTCGACGCGATCGCCAAGCACGTCGAGAAGCTGATGGAGTTCTACCGGACGCGGCCGTAAGCCGGGTCCGGCTTGAACTATCCTTCGACGACGATCTTGCCGAAATCGCCGGCCTGAAGCAGCGCGTCGCACGCGCCCTGCAGGAGCGTGAGGCGGGCCGCGCGGACCTGCTCGTCTTCCACCATCACCATGGTGGCCTCGAAGAAGGCGTTGACGGTCTTCTCAAGCGGCTTGAGCGACGCCACGATCCCTTCGGCGTTCTCCGCTTTGACTGCTTTGCGCAGCGACTCGGCCTGGCCGGTCAGCACGTCGGCCAACGCCAGTCCCTCCGGCGAGTCGAGCGCCTGGCGATCGAGCTTGGCCATCGGGTTCTTCTTGGCGAAGGCCACGCCCTTCTTCTCGGCCGCGGCGACGATGTTGAGCGGGCGAGTGGCGGCTTGCACGAACGGCACGTCCAGGCAAAGGATCTCGAGCGCCCTCAGGCGGGTGCGCACGCCCCGCGGGTTCATCAACTCGCCGCCGGGGAGCATCGCCGCGTCCAGCAGGTCGTAGCGGGCCTCTGGCATCACGATCGGGTAGCGCGAGCCGAACAACTCCTCCACAAATCGCAGAGCCGCATCGCCGTCCAGCTTCACCCCCTGTTCCTTGTAGGCCTTCAGCGCCTCCTTGAACAGCCCGGCGTACCCGCCGATCGGCGACTCCCAACTGAGCGACGCCTCGATGAGCATGGTCACCGCTCGGCGCAGGCCGAACGGGTCGCTGGAGCCGCTCGGCGCCAGCCCCAAGCCCAAGTACCCGGCCAGTTTGTCGATCTGGTCGGCCATCAGCACGCGCACGGCGGTGCGTTGAGGTTGGCTGGAGGGCGGGAGGTTCTTGCCGAGGTCGTAGTGCGTTCCGATTGCGTAGCAAACGGACTGGTGGAACCGGTCGCGCTTGGCGTATTCGCCGCCGATCACGCCCTGAAGCGAGGGCAGCTCGCCAACCAGGCCACAGCTCAGGTCGGCCTTTGCGTACAGCCCCGCGTCGTCGGCCAACTGCGCGTCGATCAGGTCCGCGCCTGTCAGTTCGGCCACCTTTCGCGAAAGCGAAGCGAGCCGGTCGGCGCGCGCCCGAACCGAGCCCAGCTTGTCCTGGAAGGTCATGCGCTCGGTTCGCTGCAGGAAATCGGTCAGGCCGAGCTTGGCGTCCTCGTCAAAGAAGAACTTCGCGTCGTTGAACCGCGCATTCAGCACCCACTGGTTGCCCTCGCGCACCGTGGTCTCGTCGCCGCCGTTGCGGATGGCGACGAAGCGGTTCGTCAGCTTGCCGCCCTCGCTGCGGACGGGGAAGAAGCGCTCGTGCTTGGCCATCGCGGTGACCAGCACGGGCTCCGGGAGCTGCAGGTACTCCTCGGGGAAGACCCCCTCGACCGCCTGCGGCCACTCGGTGAGGAAGACGTTCTCCTCGACCAACGCCTCGGGCAGTTCGGGCGTGCCGGAGGCGACCTGGGCGGCGCCTTCGCGCACGCGGCGCTCGCGAACGGCGGGATCGGGCTCCACGTCTCGGTTCCGCAGCTCGGTCATCAGCGTCTGGAAGTCGCGCGCTTCGAAAGGCTCGGGCCGGTTGAACCGGTGTCCATAGCTGATGGCGCCGGAGGCCACGCTATCGACCTCAAACGGCACGACCTGACCTCCGAAGCTGGCCAGCAACCAGCGGATGGGGCGGGCGAAGCGCATGCGCGTCGTGCCCCAGCGCATCGTCTTGTCGAAGACGAGCGACTTCACGGCGTCGGGCAGGATCGTCTGCAGCAGCTCGGCGGTCGGCTTGCCGGGGATCGTCTTGGTCACCCAGACGTAGTCGCCCTCGGTGCGCACGTCGGCCGGGTCCACGCCCTGGCTGCGGCAAAAGCCCTGCAGCGCCTTGGTCGGCGCGCCCTCGGCGTCGAATGCGGCCTTGACGCCTGGGCCTCGCTGCTCCTTGACCTGGTCTGGCTGTCGGTCCGCCACGTCGGCCACCTGCACGATCAGCCGCCGGGGGGTACCCATGCTGCGCGCCGCGCGGTGTTCCACGTTCGCGGTGTTCAGGCGGGAGACAACCTCTCGTTCCAGTTGTTCGTACGCCCTTCGAACAAACGACGCCGGGAGTTCCTCGCAACCCAGCTCAAACAAAAGCTCCTGCATTCAAGAGGGAGTTTACCGCCGGGTCGTTTGGGCTGAGATTGACGTGAGACGCCTGACCAAGTAGAATAGGCCATCGTCCAACGGGATTGGGCGAGGGTACGCTATTACGGAGGATCGAACCATGAAGCGATTGTTTGTTCTGGCAGCTTTGGGCGCGGCGGTGATCGGCGGCGCACAGACGATAACTGAACCGACCGATGTCTCGTTCCGGCTTGGTGGGGCCTATGTGCTCGACACCAACATGCGAGACCAAACGGGCAACCTGATGGGCGTCGGCATCGATTACTACTTGAGGAGCAGCTTCGTCCCGGGCGGCGAGACCTACTTCTCGCTTGACTGGCTCGGCAAGAGCGCCAGCGGATGCCACGGCAACGCGTTCCCGATCATGGTGAACCAGCGCGTCTACCTGACCAACGATCGCGAGTGGGGCCGCAAGTACGCGTTCCTGGGCGCCGGCATCGTTTGCATGGACGTCTACACGTCCAAGGCGGTTGCCGGACTGCGCGGCGGCGTCGGCCTTGAGATCGGCCCGCACATCTTCGCCGAAGCGACCGCTACTTTGAGCGACGTCGCCGACACGGCGCGCTGCCACACGATCGGCGCGTACATCGGCTACCGGTTCTAAACCCAATACACCGGCATAATGCGGCGTTACCGGCTATTCCCGGTAACGCCGCATTTCGTATCGGTCTTCTTTTGTCTGCGAAAGGTAGTCTGCCACCATAGAGGGGCTCCGCTCCACGGAAGAGACGATGAAGCTATCGAACACCCTTATTGCGCGCGGGTCCAGGGCGTTGGCGCTCCTGGCGCTCGGCGCCCTCTCGACCGGCGCATTGGCGGTCGAAGTCACGCTTCGGGAACTCGTGAACGACATGACGGACCTGGTGGCCGCCACCCGCATGCCGACTCCGTTCTTCACGACGCACCAGGCGAGCAGTTACGACCGCGCGTCCAAGACGCCGGAAGACGCCAACGGGTGGTTCGCCAACGGCGACGCGGGGAGGTTCCTGCGCATCGAGCGAACCCAGGGTCGCATCGAGTTCGTGATGGCCGACCTGAAGGGGCCGGGCGTGGTGGTTCGCCTATGGTCCGCCAACCCGATGGGCGCCATCCGCTTCTACTTCGACGGCGAAAGCGTTCCTCGCATCGAGAAGAAGATGGAGGACCTGCTGTGCGGAAAGGTAGCGCCGTTGGTCGACCCGTTTGGGTACATGGCCTCCAGCGGAGCCAACCTCTACTTCCCGTTCCCCTATGCCAAATCGCTGAAGGTGACCGTTGAGGTGGGCGGAAAGGCTTCGGAGGCCGACGACAAGACGCAGTGGCCCAACCTCTACTACCACGTGGGTTACCGCCAGTACGCCCCCGAGGTGGAGGTGAAGAGCTTTGAGTGGAGCCAACTCGACCCGTTGGCCGACCAGATCCGCAAGACGGGACAGAAGCTCCTGCATCCGGAACCCGCGCCCGGCGGCGTGGCGGCGCCGGCCGTCAAGGCCACGGTGAAGCCGGGGCGCAGCGTCACCCTTCTGGATGCGAACCAGCAGGGCGCGGTGGTGTTGCTCAAGGTCAAGGCGACGGCGCCGAAGGCGAAGAGGGGCCCCGGCGAGTGGTTCGACCCGCGCCAGATGCACAACGTGCTGCGCGCGGCGCGCATCATGATGGACTTCGACGGAGAGCGGTGCGTGGACGTGCCGCTGGGCGACTTCTTCGGCAGCGCGCCGGGCATCAACCCGTTCGTTTCCGTTCCGTTCGACGTCGCGAAGGACGGCACGATGGTCTGTCGCTTCGTGATGCCGTTCGCCAAGACGGCCAAGATCAGCGTTCGCAACGGCGGGTCGGTCGCGTTCGGCCTGACCGCCGAGGCGCGCGTGGCGCCCTACCGTTGGGACGCTCGGAGCATGCACTTCAAGGCGCAGTGGCAGGCGTACCGTGGCTCCACTCGGCCGATGCGCGACCTGGACTACCTCCAGACCACCGGTCCGGGGCAGTTCGTGGGTTGTCACGCGGCGATCGCCAACCCGGTTGGCGGTTGGTGGGGCGAGGGCGACGAGAAGATCTACATCGACGGCGAGACCTTCCCGAGCACCTTTGGCACCGGTACCGAGGACTTCTACGGCTACGCCTGGTGCAACCCGACTCCGTTCATCCGCCCCTACCACGCCCAAGCGCGGTGCGACGGCCCGGCGAACCAGGGGCACACCAGCGTTGCCCGCTGGGAGATCCTGGACCGCATGCCGTTCGCGAACTCCTTCCGGTTCGATATGGAGCTGTGGCACTGGGCTGAGACCGACGTCACCTACGCTTCTACGGCCTACTGGTACGGCGTCGCCGGCACGCCAGGTCCGGCGAAGGTGAACGAGTCGTTGCTCGCGCCCCCGTTCATCGAAGGGCCGCAGCCGGTGAAGGGCGCGATCGAGGGCGAGAAGCTATCGGTCGCCAAGAAGACCGGCGGCGTGACCGAGGCTCAGGGCGGGTTCGCGGACCTTTCGAGCGGCAAGCAGCTCTGGTGGCGCGACGCCAAGCCGGGCGACGTGCTCGAATTGGTGCTCCCGGTCGCGAAGGCCGGACGCTACGAGCTGACGGGGCGGTTCTGCTTCGCGCGCGACTACGGCATCCACGAGATCGAGGTGCTCGGACGGAAGACGCAGATCGACTTCTTTGGCGATCTCAACTGGCGGATGCAGTCGCTGGGCGTTTACGACCTGCCGAAGGGCAAGGTGAAGGTCAAGGTGACCCTGATCGGCGCCAACCCGAAGGCCGATCCGCGCTGCATGTTCGGGCTGGACTACTTCAAGCTGGACCCGAAGTAGGCGGGCCGTAACCAGAACGACGAAAGAGGCCGACGCCATTGGCGTCGGCCTCTTCGTTACTTCTCGGAACCAAGCGGGGCTCAGTAGATGACCTTGTTCAGCGGGTACTCGACCAGGCCGGTCGCGCCCGCGCGCTTCAGCTCGGGGATCAGGTCGCGCACCTGCTTGCCGCTCAGGATCACCTCGACCGCCAGCCACTCCTTGTCCGCCAGGGGCGAAATCGTCGGGTTGCGCAGCGAGGGCAGGATGCTCAGGATCTCGTCCTGCTTCACGGCCGGGATGTTCATCTTCAGGCCAACCAAGCGGGCGGCGTTCATCGCTCCGGTCAGGAGGATGGCCATCGACTCGATCCGTTCGCGCTTCCACTCGTCGGTCCAGGCCTCCTTGTTGCAGACGAACCGGGTGGTGGAGGTGAGCAGCGTCTCGATGATGCGCAGGTTGTGGGCGCGTAGGGAGGAGCCGGTCTCCGTGTTCACCACGATGGCGTCCACGAGGTTGGGGACCTTGACTTCGTCGGCGCCCCAACTGAACTCGAGCCGGGCGTTGACGCCCTTGGCCTCGAAGAACCGCCTGGCCAACCGCACGTACTCGGTGGCGATCAGCTTGCCGGCGAGGTCCTCGGCCTTCTGGTAGGGGCTGTCGGCGGCGACGGCCAGCACGACGCGGATCGGGTTGTAGGTGAGCTTGCTGTAGCGCAGCTCGCACACCTCATGCACGTCCACGCCGCAGTCGGCTATCCAGTCTTCGCCGGTAAGGCCCGCATCAAGCACGCCGTCCGCGACGTACTCGGGGATCTCCTGGGGGCGAAGCAGAATCGGCTGGATGGTCTCGTCGTCGACGACCGGCTCGTAGGAGCGCGAGGCTACCTTGAACTCGTACCCCGCCTTCGCAAAGAGGGAAAAGGTCGCTTCCTGCAGACTTCCTTTGGGCAGGCCGAGGCGAAGCTTCATAGGCCCTGAAGATACCTTCGGGTCATCTCGCATGCTTGGGCCTGGCATGAATCGCTGGCCGGCACTTGGTTCCGAGGCCCTACTTGCCGATAATGCCGACTAAGCAGCCGTAACGAGACAATCATGCCGGATCTGAGACTCGCGTCCATCGCACTGGCGCTGGCGGAAGGGGACCCTTACGCCAGATGGTATAAGGAGGCCCTCGACCACGCCGGGGTGGTCTACGAGGCGCTTTCCCCGTCGCGTTTGGACGGTTTGGGCCGCTTCTCGACCCTGCTGCTTTGCGGCTACGGGCGGCTCGATGCCAACGGCAAGGATGCGGTCTCCAGGATGCTCGATCTCGGCGGAAGCGTGGTCTGCTCCGGCGGGACGTGGGACGTCGGCCCCGACCTGCTGGGTGTAAGCGACGCGGGGCACGGCCGGTACTCCCGGGCGACGCTTCTGGGGCCTTTGGAGGCCACGCGCTACTGGCCGATCGGCGCGGAGAGAGCCGTGTTCGTCGGCGGCGTCCGCGTGAAGGAGGCCGGCGGACAGGTGCTTCTGCGCACCTCGGACGGCGACCCGGCGCTCGTGAAGCGGCAACGCGCCTTTCACTTCGCCCCCCACCTGGGCCAGTCGATGGCGTTGATCCTGATGGGCCACTCCGTCGAGAACGACGGGATCGGCCCCGGCGACGGCACGGCGTACTTGGAGGACGGGGTGCTTCGCGCCGAGGACGGGGCGAACCTGTCCTTTGCGGACGACCGCGCGGTCGTGACGGGTGGCGCCTTCTTCGCTTGGCCGCACGTGGACACCCTGCGCGACGTTTGGGTACGGACGATCCTCGCAGCGGTCGAGGAGACCCGCCGCCGAGCGCTCATCTTTTGGCACTGGCCCTACCACGCCGACGCGACGGCGGCGTTCAGCGTGGAGTGCGGGGCGCTGGACCCCGAACGTACCGTCCAACTCCACAACCGGCTCTCGATGTACGGCATGCCCGCGGCCTGGCTGGTGCCATCGCCCGGGTTCGCCGGCGAGGTCTATCGGGCCATGCGCCGGTGGGAGGAGGAGCCCGGTCTGCTCCTGCACCAGGACGACCCTTGTTCGGAGGAGCAGATGAAGGT
This sequence comes from uncultured Fimbriimonadaceae bacterium, assembly GCA_964539295.1. Classification (GTDB taxonomy): domain Bacteria; phylum Armatimonadota; class Fimbriimonadia; order Fimbriimonadales; family Fimbriimonadaceae; genus CAZIIS01. The sequence continues at coordinate 44,836 of CAZIIS010000006.1, forward strand.
GCAACACCTGACGCTTGGCCGGGCCGCGAGCAAGCCCCACATGACCTGCGTTCGACCCGACGACGGGCGCTGGCACGGCCTGGACCGATTCTACGAGGCGGCCGAGGCCGCGGGTGCGCGCATGTCGCTCAGCAAGGGCGGACGGCAGCCCGGCACGTCGGGCTTTCTGTTCGGCAGTTGCCATCCGTTCTTCCCATGGCTCTCGGCCGATCGGCAGAGCGCCGTGGCTGAGCTTCCGTACGCGATGTTCCAGCCCGGCTTGGTGACGCCGCGGAGCGCCTACGTGCCGCTCATCGAGCAGGTGAAGGCCCACGGCGGTTGTCTGCACGTGGCGGTGGACGACCGCTACCTCTCACCCTGCGACGGCGCGGTGCGGCTTCAGGAGCTGCTGATGGCGATCCGCCAAGCCAGGCTAAGCCACGTCGCTCCGGATGTTGCTTACGCCTACGAGCGCGCGCGGCGAAAGATGCGCCTGCGGGTCGGGCCGGGCACGCTCACGTTGGTTGCCGACGCGGACGTCGAGGGCATGAGCCTGCTGGTGACGGGCGAGCCGGTCTCCGCACGGGCCGCCGGGCGTCGTCTTGCCTCGCCACAGGTGCTGCGGTACGGCGCGCCGATGACCGCGTTCACCTTCGATCTGGAGCAGAAAGCCCAACTGGAGATCCTGTTTGAGCAGCCGGCGTTGATGGCTGGCTGATCGGTCCCCACGAACGGCCCCCGGGTCTGCCAAACTTGGGGCATGGTCACCGTGCGTGTCTACGTCACGCTCAAACCCTCGTTGCTCGACTCGGCCGGCAGGACCGTCGCCGGCTCCCTCACGAAGTTGGGCTTCGACGAGCTCAAGGACGTTCGGATCGGCAAGCTGATCGAGCTGAAGCTCGAAAGCTACGACGAGGCCCGGGTGAAGGAGATGTGCGACAAGCTCCTGGCCAACCCGGTGATCGAGAACTACCGGTTTGAGGTTGCGGGATGAAGGTTGCGGTGATCCGCTTCCCCGGGGCGAACTGCGATCAGGACGCCCTGTTCTCGTTACGCGACGATGTGGGCGTGGCGGCGGAGTACGTGTGGTACGAAGCCAAGTCCCTGGACGGCTATGACGCGGTCTTCCTCCCTGGCGGCTTCACCTACGGCGACTACTTGCGCTGCGGGGCGATGGCCGCAAGGGCGCCGATCATGGACGAGGTCCGACGGTTTGCCGCCGAGGGTCGGCCGATCATCGGCGTCTGCAACGGTTTCCAGGTCCTCTGTGAAGCCGGCCTGCTTCCCGGCGCGTTGATGCGCAACGTGAGCGAGAAGTTCGTCTGCAAGGACGTTCTGCTTCGCGCCGAGAACCGCGACAGCCTTTGGACGCGCGGCGTGGACCGAATCCTGCGCATCCCGGTAGCGCATGGCGAGGGCCGGTACGCCTGCGACGCCGAAACGCTCAAGGCCGTCGAAGATGCGGGGCGCGTGGCGTTCCGCTATGTGGACGCGTCCGGTGAAGCGACCGAAGCCGCCAACCCGAACGGCGCCGTGGACAACATCGCGGGCATCCTGAACGACGGGGGCAACGTGTTGGGCATGATGCCGCACCCCGAGCGCGCCACGAAGACCGTGCTTGGGTGCACCGACGGCATGGCCATTCTTGAGGGCCTTCGCCTGGTCGCGGCCGGGTAGAGGGGCGGCGCGGGAACCTTCGTTGGGCGGATTCGGTACGATTGGGAGGGCGAGGCCTTCTTCCGGGCCTTGCTGTAGGCTTTGGCGAAGAACCCGATAATCCTTCTAGACCTACGATGAAGACAGCGGTCGCTTGCGTATTGGCCCTTTTCGTACTCGCCCTCCCGGCGTTTGGCGTGGCCGCGCCGAGGAAGGTCGTGTTGGGCAAGCTGGGCCAAGCGATCGCCACGACCGGCATCCGCGCCAAGATGAGCGTCAACTCGCGCATCTACTACAAGGTAGAGAAGTACGAGTATCTCATCGTGAACCCGGCCCCCAGCTCGAAGTGGCTCAAGGTCGTGCTGCGGAACGGTTCCAGCGGCTACATCATCGCGGCCAAGGTCGCCCGGCTCCCCTACAACGTCACCTCGACGGCGCCCAGCCCCTCGAATTCGCTCGCGACCGGCTCGTCGCCGAAACTCGCGATGCTCAACATGTCGTTCCAGTACGTGGGGACGCCCTACAAGTGGGGCGGCAACGACCTGAGCCGCGGCATTGACTGCTCGGGCTTCGTGAAGCAGCTCTTCGGCAGGATCGGCGTCGACCTTCCGCGGACGGCTGCCCAACAGGCGAACTACGGCACGCCGGTGGAACGGCTTGAGCACCTGCAAGCCGGCGACCGCCTTTACTTCTGGGACCGCAAGCGCGGCAAGATCGGTCACACGGGCATCTTCCTTGGCTTCTTCAAGGACGGCGGGGCGTACTTCATCCACAGCAGCTCCGGCCGGCACGGCGTCGCTACGGACGACCTGCGCAAGGCGAGTTGGCGCCGGATCCTCGTCGCTGCGCGCAGGTAGCCGCGGCCCCCTGGAGTCCCAAAACGGCCCCTTCTTGCGGTGGATGCTAACGATGTTAGGAAACTTGACGCTGGAAGGCTAGCTCTCCGGGACCACCTTGAACAGGATGCGGCGGCACGATTCGCACGTGACCACGCGGTCTTGGTCGAGCGCGTCCAGGACCTTGATCGGCACCTCCATCCCGCAGGCCGAGCAGGCGTTGCGCTCGTTCACGACGGACATGCCGAGCCCGCCGACGTGCTTGCCGATCTGCCGGTACCGCGCGAGCAGCGCCTTGTCCGCCTGCCCCTCGGCGGCGGGGCGGAGCGCCTCGCGGGCGCGCTTCTCCTTTTCGAGCTTGGCCAGCTCCTCGCGCGCCTGTTGCTTGGCCTCCTCCAGCGCAACCTCCTTCGCCTTGAGGCGCGCCTTCACCGCTTTGGCGGCCTCCTCCGCGGGGGGGACCAGGTCGAGGAGTTCCAGAATGCGGTCGTCGAGCGCGTCGCGCTGCTCCTTTAGGTTGGCTATCTCGGCCTCGAGGTTCTTCACTTCGCGCACCCCGACGACCCGGCCGCTGTAGAGCTCCGCGCTGTGCTTCTTGGCTTTGTCCTCCATCGTCTTTTGGCGGAGCTCGAGGTCGGCCAGTTCGGCGCGCAGTTTGCGGGATTGGCCTTCGACCTCGTCAAACTCCGTCTTGACGGTGCGCCACTCGGCCTCGACGGCCCGGACCTTTTGAACGATCCCTGCCTGCAGCTTCGCGACGTGCACGATGGCCGCTTCGACCCGATAGAGCTTGTATAGCGAGAAAAGGCCCGAGTCCGGCATGGTTCCATTATGATGCCCGTTGTGCCGCCACGGGCGCTTCTGAGCGCGCCGATCGGCTATGCTTGGCTTCGGCCGTCTAGCGGGGGAGCGGCTGGGTCGTATTGCGCGCTATGAGGGCATGGCTGGTTAGGACGCATACGTTGTTGCTTCTGCTGTTGGCGGGGGTGGGCGCAGCCTGTTCCCAGGCCGTTTCTGAGCCCACCGCCCTGCGGCTTACCCACACGCTCTGCCCCTATCGCGGCCTGAGCGGTTGCCTGACGGACCTTGATCGGAAGGCGATCGCCGGGGCGGACGCGGTGCTGGTCCGCCGGTCCGACGGCCTGGTGGCCGCTCGGACCAGCACGGGCCCAGACGGCGCGTTCCGGTTTCCGCCGGCCGTGTTCGAACGCGTTCCCGCCGAGGCCGACCTGGTCCTGTCCGTGCGGTATGGCGCGCTTGAACTCGCCGTGAACGTCGCGGCCAAGAAGGCCGTGTTGGCGCCGGTCCGGCGCCGACCGCGCCCCGCATCGATTCCTGGCCTACCGATTTGCGCGGTCACGCTGATCGGGCCCTGGACGACCGCAGACGACGGGGCCGGCGCCTGGCAGGACGTGGCGGTCCCGTCGGAATGGGCCGGCTGCCGCGTGCTGCTTCGCCAGGAGCAGGGCGACGGTTGCGCAGCCTACCGGCTTGGCGAGGTGAGCTTTGGGAGCGAGCCCGGCGCGAAGGCGCCCCTGGAATGGGAGGTGACCGACCTCGTCGCTCCCGGGCGAACGGTCCGGCTCGTGCGTGTCGGGGGAGCCGGGCCCCTTAGCCTCATCGCGCTGCCGATGCTTAGCGCCAAGCGGCTCCGGGCCGAGGGCGCCGTGTGCCCCTCGTCGGGTGGGCGCGAGGTCAGGCTGCACCTCGCGGTGGAGAACGCGGCCCTGGAGACCGCCGGTTCTGTCGCCATCGGCCTACGGCTGACCGGAGCGGACGGCAAGCGAGCGTCCTTGGCGGCCGAGCGCTTCTCAATAGGGGAGGTGGCAACCGGCGTCAAGTCGATGCGCATCCGCTCGGAGGCCCTGCTGCCGGATCCGGCCAAGCTCGCCTGCGACCAGCCCTACCGGCTCGAAGTGGAGCTGCTCCTCGGCGGCAAGTGCGTGCAGCGGTTCGAGCAGGAACTACGGTTCCCGGCCGCCGCTAGCAGAACTCAACCTTGACCTCTTTGTGCTGTGCCGTCAGCAGGTCGGCGATCTCCTGGATCAGGTTTTTGCGCAGGGAGAGATTGGCCGGCAACGTCGGGTTCTGATAGAACTCGTTGATGCTCTGGCCGACGACGAACAGGATCGAGTCGGCGCGCATCAACTCGCGGGCGAGCAGGGCGGCGCCGTTGGCGTCGTCGGGCAAGAGCGAGTATTCGCCCCCGCAGTCGCGCAGGTACTGGGCGCAGCGGATCATGGTGATCAGGCCCTCGGTCACGAGGTCGATGCCGCGAAGCTTCCCGACCGGAGGAACGTCCCGCCGTAGCGTGGCCACGTCGGTGCGAACGCGGTCCCCCTTGTACCGTGCGACGATCTTGGCGGTGCTGCCGCCGCACACGACCTTGCGACCCGGAAAGGAAACCAAGCGCTCGGCGACGGATTCGTCGGTGTCGGGGTCGAGCGGAGGACCGGTGAAGACCATCACGGAGTGCTTCTCGCGCAGGAGCATTCCGATGAAGGTGGCGTCGTCGCCCACGTTGGGCCCGTAGAGCTCGCGCGTTTCGTCGATGACGCTATGGACCACCCCCTGCGCGGTGGGCATCCCAGTCTGGAAGAGGTCCTCGACGAACCGGCCGACGGCCTGGCGCCCCCATCCGAAGTTGAGCTTCTCGCCAAGGCCGGCGTAGAGTACGCCGTCGCTGAGCACTGCCAGGAAGTCGCCCCTCTGCAGCTTGCCGCTCGAGGTGAGGATGCGCCGCCCGGAAAGTTCGATCGAGGCGACCGGCACGTCCTGCAGGAGGCCGTCGCGGAAGAAAAGGGTGGGCGGGTTGTCGAAGTTGAAGACCCGGTATGCGTTGTCGGCGTTGGTGACCTCGACGATGGTGAAGGTGGCGTAGGCGATGCCGCGCTCCTTGCACACCGGCAGGGTGCCGATCATCGTCTTGATGATCTCTTCGAGCGACGCGTCGCCCTTCCACATCGTGACGATGATCTCGGTGGTGAGGGTGGCCAGGATGTTCGCCTTAACCCCGGAGCCCAGGCCGTCGGAGAGCACGACGATCGTCTTCTCGTCCGTGCGCAGCGTCTTGACCCGGTCGCCGCATAGCTCCTCGCCGGCATGGCTCAGGCTGACGTTGCTGATCTCGATGAAGTCGCTCATCGGAGCTCTTGGTCTACGGTGTCGATCAGGTGGAGCAGGCTGGTCTTGGTCTCGGCGGTGGTTTCGCCGAGAAGGCTGGCGATCTCCTGGGCGACCTTCATCTGCCGGTTGACCACGCCCTGGATGCGTTCGAGCGTCTCGCGCTTGACGCGCAGCATCTCCTCGCGATGCTTCGCCTCGTTGGTCATATCCACCAGGATGCAGCCGATCACCCCCTGGTCCCGGATGGGGAAGATCACCATCTTGACGGCCAGCTCGATGTCGGGGAAGATGCGCTCCTCAATACGGCGCACCCGGTCCTCGTCCCAAGCGTCCAGGAAGGCGTCCATGTTCCCGAGGACCGTGCTCGCGTCCTTGCCCAACAACGCCTCGGCGGACTGGTGGAACATCATGCAGAACGCAGGGTTGACCACGCGGATGACGAGCTTGTCGTCGGTGACGATCAGAGCGTTTGGGTCGTAATCCCAAAGCAGTTCCCACAGCGTCTTGTGGTTGGCGTCCATGGCTATTCGGCCTCGTTCTTGGCGATCAGGGGGAGGATGTCTCTCTCGAACCGTTCTTCGATGTTCTTGGCGTTGAGTTCAAGGAGCTGCGTCTCACCGATCTGCATAACGATGCCGTGGCGGCACGGCCCCAAACAGAACGCGCCCTCGAGCTCGACCTTGGCCTTAAGGCCGTGCTTTTCCAACAACGCGTCGAGCGCCGGAAGCAGGTCGTACACGCCGAGTTGGTGGCACGCCGAGCCCATGCAAACGCTGATCGTGCAGGTGGGCGCGGCGTCGGTCTCAGGTGCGTCGGACATTGCTACCTCAGTGTCCCACATAGCCGGCGCCGTTGGGACGCCGGGCCGGCACAATCCCAAGCGCGAAGCTTAAGCAACCCCGCCTTGGGTAATCTCATCCAATCGGGCTCGTACGGGTCCGCGATTTCACCAGATAGGAATTCAACGATGGGAAACGTCGCCATCATCTACGGCAGCACCACGGGTAATACGGAAAAGGCGGCGAAGATGATCGCCGCGGAACTCGGAGACCTAGTCAGCCAGGTCCTCGACATCAAGGACGCCACGACTGACGACTTCAACAACGCCGACGGCCTGATCCTCGGCACCTCCACCTGGCAGGAGGGCGACCTCCAGGACGACTGGGAGAGCTTCTACGACGACCTGGACGAGGTCAAGTGGCAGGGCAAGACCGTCGCCGTGTTCGGCATGGGCGACCAGCAGGGCTACTCGGAGCACTACTGCGGGGCGATGGCCAAGCTGTACGAGAAGGCCAAGGCGGGCGGAGCCACGCTGGTGGGCGCCTGGCCGACCGACGGTTACGATTTTGAGTCCTCCGAGTCGGTGGTCGACGGCAAGTTCGTCGGACTGGCGCTGGACGAGGACAACCAGGACGACATGACCGAAGAGCGCATCAAGACCTGGTGCGGTCAGATCAAGGGTTCGCTCTAGGCGCACCCCGCAACGGGCGAAGAAGGGCCGAGGGGTTCGCTCCTCGGCCCTTTCCGTTTGCGTCCCCTCTGGTGGGCCGGGGTTGAAGAGGTAAATTGCCACCTAATGCTTGGGCGGTTACGGCTCCTCGGGGTGTTGGGTATGGCGCTGCTGCCCTGGGCCGTTATGGCCGCCGTCCCCAAGCGTCTGCTGTTGATCCCACTTGACGACAGGCCCGCGGCGACGCAGTTCGCGCAGATGATCGCCGACATGGCGGGCGCCACGGTGGAGCTTCCGCCGGCGTCGATGCTGGGGCACTTCGTTCAGCCCGGCCACCCGGAGGAGATCCTCGCGTGGCTGGAGCGCCAGGACCTTTCGAAGTACGACGCCGTGGTGGCGAGCACCGACATGCTTGCTTACGGCGGGCTCATCGCCTCGCGGGTGTCGCGCTCCAGCTACGAGCTGGCGATCCGCCGACTCCGGACCTTCTGGCGCCTGCGCAAGTCGGCCCCGCGCACGCGGGTGTATGCCTTCTCCTCCATCATGCGCCTGGCGCCCACGGCCACCAAGGCGACCGCCGCATGGCGGCTGCAGGTCGGCTATTACGCCGAAACGAAGGAGCGGTACCGCCAGACCCCGACCCGCGCGCTCAGGCGCTCGCTGGAGAACTTGAAGGCCCAGGTCCCGGCCCACGAGATCGAGCGGTACGAGGCAACCCGGGCGCGCGACCATATGGTCCAGCGCGAACTGGTGCGCATGACCGCGTCGGGGGTGTTCGACTACCTGGTGTTGGGGCAGGACGACGCCCAGCCGTTTGGGCCCCACGTGCCCGAGACCCGGCGGTTGAAAGAGATGGTGCAGAACCTGGGGATCGGGCCGAGGGTCTACTTCTGCGAGGGGATCGACCAGCACTCCAACGTCCTCGTGAGCCGCGCCCTGCTCTCCGGGGCGCAGTGGCAGCCGCGCGTGCGGGTGGTGTACGCCGACGAGCAGGGGCGCGCCAAAGTGGCGGCTTACGAGTCCGACTCGGTCGAGAACAGCCTGAACGACCAACTCGTCGCCTCGGGCGCCTGTCCCGTCAAGGACGGCGGGTCCTACGACTACAGCCTGTACGTGAACACGCCCTCCCCCAGACCGGAGATGTTCGCTCAGTTTCGCGACGCCCTGAAGGAGGAGATCGATCAGGGCTTCCCGGTGGCGGTCGCGGACGTGAACCTGGGCAAGACCGGGACCGGCGACCCAGGGCTGTTCGACGCGCTGATCGAGGGCGGCAGGTCGATCCGGCTCCTATCCTATGCGGGCTGGAACACCGCAGGCAACACGATGGGCACGGCGATCCCTGCGGCGAACGTCTACCTGCTGGCGCGCAAGGAGCAGGTGAACCCACTGCGCCGGGAGCTTGCCCGGCGCAAGTTCCTGCTGCACCGGCTGGTGGATGACTTCGAGTACCACCGGTTCGTGCGCCCCCAGGCCTACGCGCTCATCGACTCGATGGCCACGGCGAGCCGCGAGGAGACCTACGGTGCGGAGTTCGACAAGCTGGACGACTACGTGCGCCAGGACCTGACGCACCGTCTGCTGGAGACGTTCCTGCAGCAGCTCAAGGGAAGCCGGTTCTATGCCGGGGCGAGGGAGTACGAGGTGACGAACCTGACAGACATCGCCATCACGCTGCCGTGGCCCCGTGCCTACGAGGTTCGACTTCAGTTCGAGGTGGATGCCAAGCCCGTGGAGACGGCCGCATTCCCGGTCGCCTCGGGCAACTAGGCTCCGGGAGGGGTCCTAGGCAGCCGGGGCCCCCGTCAGCGGGGCGCGTAAGCTCCGCGTTGGCGCGACCCAGGGAGCCCGATTTGAACCTGGAGAGGGCGGACACACCCAACCCCTAAACAGGAGACGAAGCAGGGCGACCCAAAGATGCGACCCGTTCTTCGGCCTTTTCGGCCGGGACCCCTTGACAGGGGCGGCTGGGCAGTGGAATAATCTCACCGTCGCTCGCACAGAGAGACAAGCAACTTGAAAGCTCAAATAAAGGGATGTGACGCAGCAACAAACGCAACGATGCGCAGCAATGCGCAGCGTGCGGTACAGCCCGTTCAAATGAGGGGAGCTTCGGCTCCCACCCAAAAGTGACGGCGCTCCGAAAAAGACAACCAACCCTCTTCGGAGGGATAGGAAAAACACTTTCTTCGGAGAGTTTGATCATGGCTCAGGACGAACGCTGGCGGCGTGCCTAAAACATGCAAGTCGAACGAGGGCTTCGGCCCTAGTGGCGAACGGCGGAGTAACACATAAGCAACGTGCCCCGAAGACTGGGATATACAGTCGAAAGGCTGAGCAATACCGGATGTGACTGACTTTGGACATCCAGAGTCCGTTAAATGGAATTTTCGCTTCGGGAGCGGCTTATGGCCTATCAGCTTGTTGGTGAGGTAACGGCCCACCAAGGCTACGACGGGTAGGGGGTCTGAGAGGATGATCCC
>CAZIIS010000007.1:0-49284 GCA_964539295.1 uncultured Fimbriimonadaceae bacterium
GCGCCTCGCCCTCTTCGGCGACGGCCGGCTTGACGGCGGCCTCGGGCTCCAGAGCCTTGGGTTCGGCTTTGGGGCGCCTGCGAGGCGCCGGGGGCTTGGGGGTCTCCTCGGCCGGCGTCGGTTCCGCCACCGCCTGGGGTTGTGGGGTGGGTTGGAACAGGGCCGTCTTGGCGGTGCGGGTCCTCCGCTTGGGTTCGGAAGCGGGCGCGTCTTGCGTTGCGGGAACGACGGCTTCCGGAGCTACTTCTTCCTTCTTATTCCTGGGCATAGGCCGGTGAATCAAAACGTTGTGGGGTGGGTATCGGGCTCGCTTGTTCTCCGAAGGCCTCCGATGGCGCCACCCAAGATTGCCGGCGTCCACACGGGCCGCGCAGGCCCGGAACGCCATCCACGCCAGCGGCCATCGTGGCCGGCGGCGCGACAACTAGAGTATGGCAGATAGCAGGGTTCGCTGTGCGTTAAGTCGGGTCTCCCGCTAAAGATGCGGGGGGAAGATGCCGATGTGTTCAACTGTCAGGCAGAGCAAGGAAAGGCAGATGAACGCATTGTCGATGGCCCTCGGGCCGACACAAAACCAAGCGTGGACTGCAACTCTGCGTACGGGAATCAACGCTTCGTTTGGAGGTGGTGCGCCGCCTGCCAGTGGAGCGCCCCCCGGCGCCGAGGCGGTCGGCGCCCAGCAGGGGGTCATCCCGATTCAGCCGAATGCTGAGGGATACGTACCGGACCTTCTGGGCCAATTCACCGAGACCACGCAGTCGAACGGCACGCAGCAGCCGAACGGGTTGCAGATCGTGTTGGGCGCGCCTTCGGGCCAGCCCGTTCCAGGTTGGAACGACGACGCGAACGAGTACCCCGCACTGGGGAAAACAACCGGTGAGTGGACGCTCGGCGACGTCTCCAAGCTGCTCGGCAACTCGGTCTTCGAGGCGCCGGTAGACGGCAAGACCTTGACGCTCGCCGACGCGGTTTCTGCCGCCGTCGGCAAGAAGGACGTCCCCGAGCCCACGAAGTTGCTCGCCCTGAAGTGGCTGAGCGCTTCCGGACTGGCGACGAACAAGCCGGCCCAGGCCGCTGGAGAAGCTTCGGTGAAGCCGGTCGAAGCCATGGCCCAGGCGCCGCTGGTGGACCCCGCGATCGCCGAGGAGTTGGGGCTGACCTCCGTGACCGTGGAACACGCTCCGGTCGCAGAGCCGGTCGCCGAAGCGACTGCCCAGCCCGTCGTCGCGCCCAAGGGCGTCGAGAACGACCAAACGAGCGTCGAGGACGCGACCAACACCGAGATCGCAGAAGCCTTCGCGATCCCGGTTGAGCAGGGCGCGAGGCGCGTCAAGCCGGACCAGAACCGAAACGCAGCGATCGGCGACGACGAGAAAGCGGGCACAAGGGTGCTCCCCGACCAGAACCGGAACGCGGCGATCGACGACGGCGAGACCGCCGGCACGAGGGTGCTCCCGGACCAGAACCGGAACGCGGCGATCGGCGACGACGAGACCGCCGGCACGAGGGTGCTCCCGGACCAGAACCGAAACGCGGCGATCGGCGGCGACGAGAGCGCCGGCACGAGGGTGCTCCCGGACCAGAACCGGAACGCGGCGATCGGCGACGGCGAGAGCGCCGGCAAAAGGGTGCTCCCGGACCAGAACCGGAACGCGGCGATCGAGCCTTCCGACGAAGGGGGCGAGAAGGTCCAGCCGGATCAGAATCGCCACGCTGCTGCGGACGGGACGAAGGTCAAGCCGGACCAAACGCGAGGCGCAGCCTCGACGGTGAGCGACGGTGGCGAGAATCGTATCTCCGGCGCCAAGCCAAAGGGCGAGGCGAGCGAGGCCGCGGGAATCGAAGCCAAGTCCGCGCCCGTGGAAGTTGCGGCCCATGCCCAAGCGGTGGCCGCGACCGTGAAGCCCGAAGCGGACCAGTCGAAGGCGAAGCTGGACGTCGAGACCGCGCAGCGGGTCACCCGCAGGACGTCGGAAACGCTGGACGCGCTCATCTCGAGCCGAAGGCCTGCGGCCGTCACCGTACGGCTGAGTCCGGCCGACCTCGGGGAGATCGTGGTGAAGGTGAAGGCGTTCGGGCCCCGTTTCGACGCGGAGATCCAGGCCAGCAACGAGCAGGTCCACGACGCGTTGCAGCAGAACCGAGCCGAGTTGGTCCAGACGGTGCAGAGCCGCGGGCTGACGGTTGGTTCGCTGGACGTGACGCACGAGGCGCCGAGCCAGACGACCGGGCAGGGCGCGAGCCAGCAACAGGCCAGCCAGCAGCAGTCCGCCAAGCAGGACTACGAAAGGCTGAACAACGTGTGGATGGCCCAGGAAAGGAACTGGGTCGCGACCGAAACGACCATGGCCTACGGTGCAGCCGCAAGGGGCGCCGTCGACTACCTGGCATGACGGAGGAACAGAAGCGATGAGCATCACGACGAACAGCGCGGTAACCCCGGTGGACGGCTCGAAGTACTTCGGCCAGACGGCCGTCAAGGCCAAGAGCGATCTCGACCTGAGCACGTTCCTAACCCTTCTGACCACGCAGTTGCAGAACCAGAACCCGCTGGAACCGATGAGCGACAGCGACTTCTTCGCGCAGTTGGCTCAGATGGGCAGCGTGCAGGGCATCGACTCCATCAAGGCGGCGCTGCAGCAGACGCAGGGCGCCAGCCTTCTAGGCAAAACGGTGACCGCGGTCCGCACGATGACCGACTCGGGATCGGACGGAATGAACTCGCTCGTTACGGGTAAGGTCGTCCGGTTGACCGTGAAGAACGGCGAGCAACTGCTGGGCGTCCAGGAATCCGACGGCGGGATCGTGGACGTCAAGATCGGCAACATCCGACAGATCGAGGAGTAGGCGACATGAGCAACCCGATCCAGAACAGCCAGATACAGAACCTGATCCAGTCCCGGACGACGGATATCCGTCAACCGGAGCGTGGTTCGGTCGGGCCGGATTTCGGGTCGATCCTAGAGGACCGGCTGAAGGTCAGCAGCCACGCGCAGACGCGGTTGCAGAGCCGGAACATCGACATGGGTAAGGACGAGTGGGACAGGGTCCTGAGCGGTGTGGAGCGCGCGGCGCAGAAAGGCGCCCGCGAGTCGCTCGTGCTGGTGGACAACGTCGCGCTCGTGGTGAGCATCAAGAACCGCACGGTGATCACGGCGGTCGACAAAGAGAAGTTGAAGGAGAACGTTTTCACGAACATCGACAGCGCGGTGATCGTGTAGCGGGCTTACCGACCGACAAACGCATCAAAACGCGGGGCAGGGTGGAAAGGGCCGGACTCGCGCCGATAGGGCGCGGGGGTTTTGGCGAAGCGCGAAAGGCGTCGCCGGCATCCTCCCCGGGGAACAAGACAGACCTTTACCGAGGAGCAAAATGTTACAGGCAATGCTCGCTGGCGTGGCCAGCATCAAGGCGCAGCAGACGCGCATGAACGTCATCGGCAACAACCTTGCCAACGTCAACACCACGGCATACAAGGGAAGCCGCGTCACTTTCCAGGACATGCTCGCGCAGACCATCAGCGGCGCCGCGCGGCCGACGAACGGCCTGGGCGGCAAGAACCCGGTGCAGTTCGGGTTGGGCGTTTTGGTGGCCGGTACGGATACCAACGTTGCGCAGGGATCGCTTAACGCCACCAACCGTCCGACGGACTTCGCGATCCAGGGCAATGGCTTCTTCATCGTGAGTAACGGCGACCGACTCGCCTATACACGCGACGGCTCGTTCAACCTTGACGCGAACGGCGACGTGGTGAACCAGGCCACCGGCGAGCGGTTGATGGGATGGATGGCCGACCCGGCAACCGGTCTGATCGACACCAACTCGCCGATCGGGCCGACGCAAAAGGTGACCGTGCCGATCGGTTCCCGCACCGCGGTTCAAGAAACCACCGAGGTGACCTGGGCCGGCAACCTGGACGCTCGCGACACCACGACCTCCCCTGCCAGGGAGACCACCGTGCGCGTCTACGATTCGCTGGGCGCCCAGCACGACCTCAAGCTCAGCATCAACCGCGACGTGGCCAACAACACGTGGACCTGGAGTGTGTCGGCGATGAACGGCGGCGATACGATCACGCAGCCCGCGGTTCGGCAGTTGGTTTTCGACGGCGACACCGGGCAGATGACCAGCGGTTCGCCCGGCTCCATCACGGTGGCGCCGGCCGGCGGGGCGGCGCCAGCCTTCACCATCTCGTTGGGCATGAGCGCGATCTCGCAGTTGGCGACCGAGGCGCAGATCCAGGCCAGCAACCAGAACGGCTTCGCGCCGGGTTCGCTCTCCAGCTTCTCGGTCGGCGCCGATGGCATCATCACGGGCCTTTACACGAACGGCCTGACCCGCCCGCTGGGGCAGATCGCCATGGCGATCTTCCCGAACTCGAACGGTCTGGAGCGCATGGGCAGCAACCTGTGGCGCAACACCGACAACTCGGGCATCCCCGTGGTCGGCACGGCCGGCACCGGCGGCCGCGGCACCGTGAGCTCCGGTTACCTCGAGCAGTCGAACGTGGACATCGGCAACGAGTTCACCGACCTGATCGTCACGCAGCGCGGCTTCCAAGCCAACACGAAGGTCGTCACCACGGTCGACGAGATGCTGCAGGATCTGATCGGGATGAAGCGGTAACGCTTCGCTGAGCCGGTTGGCCGAGCGGCCCGTCCCCTGAGTACATCCGGGGGCGGGCCGTCCTCTGTTCGGTCAAGGGCGCCATACGTCCGGGGCAGTAACCGCCGGTATGCTGCGGACATGATGCGACAGACGCATGCGACGGACAAGGCGCCCGGCGCCATCGGCCCCTACAGCCAGGCCGTTCGGGCCGAGGGTCGTTTCTTCTTCATGAGCGGCCAGATCCCCCTAAGGCCGGACGGCACGTTGGTGGAGGGCGATGTGAAGGCCCAGACGAACCAGGTGCTGGATAACATGGCGGCCGTTTTGGAGTCTGCCGGCTTGAGCTTCGCCAACGTGGTCAAGACGACGGTGTTTCTTTCGTCGATGGACCATTTCGCGGCGATGAACGAGGTCTATGGCCAACGCTTCACTTCGCAGGCGCCGGCGCGGTCCGCGGTGGCCGTCGAGTCGCTACCGCGCAACGTGGACGTGGAGATCGAGGCGATCGCCGTCTACTAGACGCAAGGGCCTCGTTTTTCGGGATGTACCCGCCGGCACACCCGCCGGCGGGTGTACAACGCATGTGTGAGACGCGTCGTTTCGGTAAGCCTCGGTTCCAGCAAACGGGACAAACGCCACGAGGCTGAGATCCTCGGAGTGCGGTTCTCCATCGAACGGCGTGGAATGGACGGCGACCTCGCCGCTTTCCGTCGGACGATGCTCGATCTCGACGGCAAGGTCGACGCGCTCGGCGTGGGCGGCGCCGACATCGCGGTCGTGATCGGCGACCGCCGGTACGTTTTCCGCGAGATCGCCAACCTGGTCAAGGGCGTCAAGAACACCCCCGTGGTGGACGGCAGCGGGCTGAAGCACACGCTGGAGAGGGAGGCGATCTACCGGATGCACCGGGAGGGCGTGATCGACTTCGACAACGAACACGTGCTGCTCGTTTCGGCGGTCGATCGGTATGGCATGGCGCAGGCTCTGTCGGAGGTGGGCCGCCACGTGGTGTACGGCGACCTCATGTTCGGGTTGGGTCTCCCGATCCGGCTGCGTTCCTACCGGTCGGTCGAGCGGCTGGGAGCGCTGGCGTTGCCGGTGGTAACCAAGCTCCCGTTCCAGTGGTTCTATCCGACCGGTGAGAAGCAGGACCGCCGCAGTCCGCGTTTCCCGTGGGCGTTCCAGGAGGCAACGGTCATCTGCGGCGACTGGCACTTCATCCGCCGGTTCGCCCCCGACGACCTGAAGGGGAAGACGATCGTCTCGCAGACGTTTCGAGCGGACGACCTGAAGTGGTTGAAGGAGGCGGGCGCGGAGCGGGCCATCGCGACCACGCCGATATGGGAAGGGGAAACGTTCGCCACGAACGTGATGGAAGGGGTGCTGATCACCTTGTTGGGTAAGCATCCTCAGGATGCTTCGCCGGAGGAGTATCTCGAGTTGCTCGAGCGTCTCGGCTGGCATCCTACCGTAGTTGCGCTTCAGGGTTGAGCTATCGCCGCATTGGCGGGTTGTAGGGGCCCGGCCGGTTATACTTCGTTGACCGGTCGGTGGCAATGACGGATACCCTTCGGCTCCTTATCAGACTGCGCTGTGCTTTCGCGCTCTTGGCGACGGCGCTTGTCTCTTGGGCTTTTGCGGCCAAGACGACGATCAGCTACTGGACGGTAGCCGGATCGATCGACGACGTGAAGCTCTTCAACGCGCTGGCCCGCGACTTCGAAAAGGAGACGGGCATCGGCGTCAAGATCACGCCGCTCACGTGGGGCAACTTCCTCACGAAGTACTTCACGGCGATGGCCGCCGGCCTGCCGCCCGACATCGGCGTGACCAACTTGGGTGGGCCGACCGATTACGGCGTCGTGGGCGGCCTGGTCGACCTGCGCGAGGAGTTCCCGGAGGAGATCCGAGAGCTGGAGTCGCAGTTCTACCCGGGGCTGTTGCCGCAGTTCAGCTTCAACGGCAAGCTGTTCGGGCTGCCGACCGACCTGACCACCAGCGTCGTTTTCTACCGGACCGACACCTTCCAACGCTTGGGAATCAAGCCCCCGTCGACCTGGAGCGAGTTCAACGAGGCGATCCGGACGCTGGAGGCGCACGGCTACCACTACTACTTCGGTTGGCCCGGTTCGGCCCAGTGGTCGATGGGGCTCTACACGATGCCCTACGGCCTTCCGAGCATGCAGCAGAAGGAGGGAGGCCGGCCGTTCGTGAACTGGCGGGACCCGCGGTACGTGGACGGCATCGCTCAGGCCATGAACCTGGCGCACATGCACGACTCCCCCGGCATGGACATGGGCGCCCACGTGTTGGGCATGTTCCGCTCCGAAAACAAGAAGGACGCCGTGCCGCTGTTGGTGGACCTGCCCACCTACTACAAGCAGCTTCAACAAGACGCGCCGGAACTGGAGGGGAAGTGGGACGTGCTCCCTTGGCCGAAGGCCGACGACGGCAAGGCCTACAACGTGATGGGAGGCACCGCGTACGTCATCTTCCGCCTTTCCAAGCATAAGCACGAGGCGTTCGAATGGCTGAAGTACCTGAACAGCCTCGAGGTGCAGCGACGGATCATCCTCGATCGGATTGGTCGTGCGACGGACCCCTCTCTGACGATCTCGCCGCTGAAGACCGTATGGGGACCGGGGAACGACGAGTTCTGGACCCGTCCGGAGCTTCAAAGCTGCCGGCGGCTTCACGAAGTGCTGGACCAGGTGGTACCCACCTTCAACACCGTGCCGCCGGTGAGGGGAACCGTCGAGGCGGGCCGCCTGGAGCAGAAGCTGCTGGACGAGATGAACACCTTCATCATCGACCAGCTGAGCGCGGTGGCGCAGAAGCACGGGCTGAGTCGATGGGGCCTAATCCAAGCGTTCGGCCAGGGCAAGTTCGCCGGCGAGAAGGCGGCGTTCGACGCCAAGGTAAGGGAGACGATCCGGGCGAAGTACGCGAAGATCGCTCCGGAGGCGGAGAGCATCCTGGCGCGCGAAACCAGCTTCTACAAAGAGCGGTACGGCAACATCATCAACGACCTGCCCCGCTATGAGAAGCGGCCGGACGTGCTGTTGTTCGCGAAGATCGCGGCGTGCCTGCTTTTGGGCATTCCCACGCTGTTGGTGCTTCTCAGGAAGAACCTACGCAAGCACCTCACGTCCTATCTCTTCGTCGCCCCGCCGATCGTCTTGGCGGTGATCTTCGTGTTCGTGCCGGCCATCACGGCCCTCTACCTTTCGTTCACGCAGTACCACCCGGTGTTGCCGCTTTCCTCGGCGAAATGGGTGGGGCTCGGCAACTACCTCGACGTATTCAAGACGGGCGAGTTGCCGGCGAGCATCGCCCGAACGGGGCTTTACGTCGTCTGCACCCTGCCGGTCGGCATCATGATCTCCCTGGTCTTGGCCTTTCTGCTGAACCAGGTGATCGTGGGCAGGCGCTACTGGCAGTTCCTCTTCTTCGCGCCGATGGTGACGAGCGTGGTCTCCGTGTCGCTCATCTTCACGCAGCTCTTCATGGGCGGGCGGCAGGGATGGCTCAACGGACTGCTCATCTCACTCGGGATGACGCAAGACCCGATCCTTTTTCTGAAGTCGGAACGCACCTTCCTGTATTGCGTCATCGTGTTGGCGATCTGGCACGGGCTGGCGTTCAATATCCTGGTCTTCCTGGCCGGCCTTCAGCAAATATCCCGTTCGCTATACGAAGCGGCGGAGGTGGACGGGGCGAACACCCCGCGCAAGTTCTGGAACATCTCATTGCCAGGGCTGCGCCCCCAGCTCATCTTCATCTCGGTGCTTGGCCTCATCGGTGGCTTCCAGGTGTTCGAGACGATCTACATGTTGGGCGGCGGGGCCGGGGAGGCGGGCGCCAAGTTCGGCCCGAACGACTCCGGCATGACGATGGTGCCGCTCGTCTACCACACGGGCTTCGAGACCTTTGAGATGGGGCGGTCGTCGGCGATCGCCTACATCCTGTTCGCGATCATCTTGGTGTTCACCATATTGCAGTTCCGCATGTACCGAGAGAAGGGGGCATCCGAATGAAACGATGGCGCCCAGAAAGCGTGTTGGTGACCGTGGTGCTGGCGGTATGCGCCCTCATCATGGTGCTGCCGTTCTACTACATGGTGATCACGTCGTTCAAACCTCGTTCCGAGGTCACGGCGTCGGTCATCAGCCTGTTCGTCCACCAACCCACGCTGAAGCCCTATACCGACCTGCTCGACGCCTCGCTTTTCGTCCGGGCGTGCTGGAACAGCCTGGTGATCGCCGGGTTGCTCACGCTGGGGAACATGTTCCTCAGCCCCTTGGCGGGGTATGCGTTCGCCAAGCACCACTTTCCCGGGCGCGACAAGCTGTTCCTGGGGCTGCTCGCGACGATGATGATCCCGGGCACGGTGCTCCTCGTCCCGAGCTTCTTGTTGATGCGCGATTTCGGGTGGCTGAACACCTGGAACGCGCTCATCGTCCCCGGCTTGGTCGGGGCGTTCGGGGTGTTCCTGGCCCGGCAGTTCATTGAGAAGCTCCCGGACGAACTGGTGGATGCGGCCAAGGTCGACGGTTTCTCGGAGTGGGCGATCTTCGGCCGGATCGTGCTGCCGCTGAGCCGGTCGCTGTTGGCGACGCTCGGGATCTTCACGTTCCTCGGCGCTTGGAACAGCTTCCTCGGACCGTTGATCATCCTGCTTGACGAAAAGAAGTTCACGCTGCCGTTGGTGATCGCGATGTTGCAGGGCCGCTTTGTGGGGCAGGAGAACGTCCAAATGGCCGGGGCGATGCTCTCCATCCTCCCGGTGCTGGTACTGTTCTTCATCTTCCAACGGCAGATCGTCGAGAGCCTGGCGACGACCGGCTCGAAGGAGTAAGCCCCATGACATCGCGTCAACGCCTTTTGACCGCCCTGGATGGCGGCGTTCCGGACCGCGTGCCGGTATCGACCTACGAGTTGGTCGGGTTCAACTCGCGGTCGTTCGAGAACCAAGAGCCCTCGTACCGACGGCTGATGGACGCCATCCGGGAGCGCTCGGACTGCGTCGCCATGTGGGAACCGCAGTCCGACGCGAGGTTCCTGTGCTCCTCGCACGCGGTGGAGATCGACGAAGAGCGCACGCGCGAAGGGAACCGCACCACCACCAAGCGCACGATCCACACTCCGAAGGGGGACCTCACCCAGACGCTGTTGGTGATGGACGATGTGAAGACGGTCTGGGAGGTCGAGCACCTGTGCAAGTGTCCGGAGGACGTCGACAAGGCGCTCTCGGTGCCGTACGAGCCGGTGACGTTCGACGCCCGTGACCACGCGCGCATCCAGGCGGAGGTGGGGGAGCGCGGCATCGTGATGACCTCGACGGGCGACGCGCTGTTGCTGGCGGTGGAGTTGATGGAGTTCGGCGAGGCCACGGTCTGGGCGATGACCGAGACCGAGCACTTCGCGAAGGTCGTGCAGGAGCTTCACGAGCGGTACATGGAGAATGTGCGGGCGATGCTGGACGCGCAGGTGGTGGACCTTTACCGGATCTGCGGGCCGGAGTACGCCACGCCGCCGTACCTGCCGCCCAGCTTCTTCGAACGCTTCGTGCTGCAGTACGACCGCGAACTTGTGGACCTGATCCACAGCCGAGGCGCCAAGGTGCGGCTGCATAGCCACGGCAAGATCGGCTCCGTGCTCGACTACATCGCCGCGACCGGGGCCGACGCCCTGGACCCCTGCGAGGCTCCGCCGGACGGCGACATCGAGCTGGCGGATGTGAAGCGCCGGGTTGGCGACCGCATGGCGATCTTCGGCAACGTGGAGCTCAAGGTGTTGGAATCCGGCACGGAAGAGGACGTCCGGCGCAACGTGAGGGCGTGCATGGACGCCGCCAAGGCCGGCGGGGGATACGTTCTGATGCCCACCGCCGCGCCGATCAACATCCCGCTCTCGCCCAGGACCGAGGCCAACTACCTGGCCTATCTGGACGCGGCGGAGGAATACGGGCGCTACGACTAGTCCAGCGCCTGGGTGTAGACCGCCTTCACCACCTCGTCGGGGGTGGTGACGCCGGCGAGCACCTTGTCTCGGCCGTCCTCCATCATGGTTCTGTAGCCTTGGTGGCGCGCCGCGGCCATCAAGCTGGAGAACTCGGTGCTGGTGGTGATCGCCTGCTTGAACTCGCGGCTTCCGACGACCAGTTCGAACACGCCGGTCCGTCCCTTGTAGCCCGTACCTCGGCATTCGGGGCACCCGGCGCCCTTCATGAGCTTGGCATCCTGCATGTGGTCGGCGGTGATGCCGATCGAGGTCAGCTCCTCCTTCTCGTAACGGAACGGCGCGCTGCACTTGGGGCAGTTCGTCCGGACAAGCCGTTGAGCCATGATGCCGGCGAGCACGCCGGCGACGAGGTAATCCTCGGCGCCCATGTCAAGCATGCGGCCGATCGTTTCGACGGCGTTGTTCGTGTGGAGGGTGCTGAGGACCAGGTGCCCGGTTAGGCCGGCCTGCACGGCGATGGCGAGCGATTCCGGGTCGCGGATCTCGCCGACCATCATGACGTCCGGGTCCTGGCGCAGGAACGAGCGCATGACGGCGGGAAAGGTCATCTTCTCGGTGACCTGGACCTGGGCGACGTTCTGCTCGAACTCATACTCGACCGGATCCTCGACCGTGACGATGTTGCGCCGCTTGGAGTCGAGCCGGTTGACGGAGGCGTATAGGGTGGAGGTTTTTCCGGAGCCGGTGGGGCCGGTGACCAGGATCAGCCCGTACGGGACCTGGATGATGCGCTTCCATTTGTCGAAGGTGTCGTCCGACATCCCGAGCATCTGGAGGTCGACTCGCATCGCCTGGGGATCGAGGATGCGCATCACGAACTTCTCGCCGTTCAGGCAGGGCACACACGAAGCGCGGGCCGAGAGCCGGCGCCCGTCGTACTCCATGTCGATGCGGCCGTCCTGTGGTTCGCGGTTCTCGTCGATCCGCATCCCCGAGGCCAATTTGAGTCGCGCGAGCACGTTGGCCGCCTGCTCGGGGGGGAGCTGTCCGTTGTCGGCCAGGACGCCGTCCTGGCGAAAACGGATGCGCAACTGATCGCGCTCGGGTTGGAGGTGGATGTCGCTCGTGCCGGTATCCAGCGCGTTCATTATGATGTTGTCCACGATCCCGACGGCAAGCGACATCTCGTTGCCGCCCATTTCGCGAACCCGTCCCTGCTCGCGGATGATGAGGTGGAAGCGCTTGGTCGCTCCCCAATTCGTGTTGGGTTGCTGGATAGACATGAGCTCAAACCGTGCCCGAGGCCACGAGTATATCGCCGCCCAAGCTCAGACGGGCCAAAGACGGCGGAGGTTCGGAAAGGGCAGGCGCCAACTCGGCAAAGGACCGCAACATGAAGCCTGTGCCATTCGTAAACAGGCATACAATGCATTGGAAAGCGTATGCGTTGGAGGAACGTGATGTTCAAACGTGCCTTTACGTTGATTGAGCTGTTGGTCGTGATGGCGATCATTTCGATTCTCGCCTCGATCCTGCTTCCTGCGTTCGCCCAGGCCAAAGCCGCAGCCAAAGGCGCGGTGACGCTGAGCAACGCCAAGCAGAACAGCCTGGCGATGATCATGTACGGGGCCGACACAGACGACGTGTTCGCCCCGGTCGGATACCCGGACCCCACGGCCCCGATCGGGTGGGACCCGAACTACATCCGGACGTGGGCGCAGTTGTTGCTGCCCTACACGAAGACGGGGGACATCCTTCTGGACGTGCTGGCGGCGCCGCCCGACACAAGCTGGGGTCCCCGGGACGCGATCCTGGGTTATGCGCCGCAGTTCGGTTACAACTTCGAGGCGCTGTCGCCCGTGGTCGCTCTCGGCGAGCCCAGGCCCATCGCCCAGACCTCGCTTGGCAGCCCCTCGGCGACCGTGATGCTGACCACGAAGGCCACGGCCTGGGCGGAGTACTCGCCGGGGTGGGACGGGGGCTACAGCCTCGATTCGAGCTTCACCATCGGCGCGCCGTGGTGCAACATGAGCACCGGCTGGGTGGACGGCGACATCCACCCGAATAGCTGGTGCAACTACGTCTCGCCGGGATGGCGCAATAGCTGGGGCTACCAGGCTGAACCCGGGCTGAGCTTCGAGGCCGGGGGTTACACGAACCTCGTGTCGTTCCGACGAGCCGGCAAGACCTGTGTGGCGTTCGCCGACGGGCACGCCAAGTCGGCCACCGATACCGAGATGGCGGCCGGGACGAACTACACCCGGACCCTGGCGCCCGCAGACCTGGTCATCAACGACAAGGAGAAGTACCTTTGGGACGCCGACTAGGCGCCGCGTTGGCGTCGGTTGCGGTGGCCTTGGCGTTAGCGGGGTGCGGCGGCCCGCCCAAGCCGGCGTCGACCGTCAAGATGATGCCCGACGGCAAGACGGGGGTCGATCAGCGAACCGGCGTTGAGTTCCACACCGGGAAGCCGCAGGTCAACCCCAACGCGAAGATGCCTGGAGCGGGTTCGGCCCGCTAGCGGGAGTTGGGCGGGCCGCCAGATGCGGCCCGCCCGTTCTGATGGAGGAGGCGCGTGAATCTCACCAAACCTGCGGTGGAGGGGTTGCTGGCGTTCCATTTCGACCGGCGGGACCGGATCCTGAAGGCGCTCGAGGCCGTCAAGCCCGGAGACCTCGTGCGCGACCTGGGCTTCTACTGGGGCGACCTGCGGGAACTCGTGGTGCATGGGCTTGCGGCCGAGGAGTTCTGGGTGCAGCACGTGCTCCAGGGGCGTCCGAAGCCGAAGCTCAAGGGCGAGGATTACGCCGACGCGGCGGCGCTCCAACGCTTGGCCGGGGAGGTCAAGGCGAGGACGGAGGAGTTCGTCGCGGCGTTGACCGACGAGGAGTTGGGGAAGGAAAGAACGTACCGTTTCAGCGACGGCGAGGTGCGTTTCACCGTTTCCGAGGTGTTTCTCCACCTGGTGACCCATGAGCACCTGCACCGGGGCGAGGCGATCGGCTTCCTTCAGCAGATGCGGTACGAAACTCCGGACGTGGATCTGCTCTAGGCGTCCGGTCCTCCGGTATCGTGGAGGGCGAGGCCGCGCGCATGAACAGCCTGGAACGGTATCTGGCGACGATCAGGGGAGACCGGGTGGACCACTACGCCCGCCTTCCGATTCTGATGCGGTACGCCGCAGAGCAGATCGGCAGGCACTATGGGGAGTTCTGCGCGGACTACCGCGTCCTCGTCGAGGCGAACCTGCGGTGCGCGCAGGAGTTCGGCATCGACCAGATGAACACGATGTCCGACCCGTACCGCGAGACGCACGCGTTCGGCGGCCAGATCACATACGTGCCGGACGGCGTGCCGCTCTGCGCGCCTCCGCTGGAGAACACGCTCGACCTTTCCGCTCTGGCCGAGCCGGACCCGCTGCATTCGGCACGGATGGCCGACCGGGTGAACGCCGTGCGGACCTTCCGGGAGAAGGTGGGGAAGCGCTACTCGGTGATGGGTTGGGTGGAGGGCCCCGCAGCAGAGGCCGCGGACCTGCGCACAGTCGGCAACTTCTTCCTGGACTTGATGGACGACGAGGGGTACGCCGGGAGCCTGATGGACCGGTGCGTCGAGGTGGGCGTGGAGTTCGCCAGGCGGCAGATCCAGGCGGGCGCCGACACGATCGGCATCGGCGACGCGGTCTGCAGCCAGGTCTCGCCGGAGCTGTACGAGCGGGCGATCCTGCCCCGTGAGATGCGCCTAGTGAAGGCGATCAAGGCGATGGGCGCCATCGTGCGGTTGCACATCTGTGGGAACGTGACGCACCTGTTGCCGGGGATGGCGGAACTGGCGTGCGACGTGGTGGATATCGACCACATGGTGGACCTCGGGGCCGCACGCCGCGTGTTGGGGCCCAAGGCGGTGCTCACCGGTAACGTGGGCCCGGTGAGCGGGGTGCTCTACTCGACGCCGGAACGGATTCGGGAGGCCGTGTCGGCATGCATCGACCAGGCCGGCTGGCCGTACATGGTCAACGCAGGCTGTGAGATCCCGTCGGGAACGCCGCCGGAGAACCTGAAAGCGCTCTGCGAACCGGTGGAGTGGCGGGGCTGACCGCGACTACTTGCGGAAGAAGGTGTAGGCCCCGACGAGCACGAGAAAGACGGCGAACGCCTTGCGCATGACGTCCTCGTTGAGTCCCACGGCGAACTTCGACCCGATCCAGGCCCCTCCAAAGAAGGCGAGCGCGATCAACGCGCCGGTCTTCAGGTCGGCATTGCCCGCTTTGTAGTAGTTGATCAAGCCCAGGAGGCCGACCGGCGCAAGCAAGGCCACGAGGGACGTGCCCTGCGCCTTGTGCTGCGTGAAACCCATCGCCAACGTGAGGAATGGCACGATCACGATGCCCCCTCCCACGCCAAAGAAACCGCCGAGCACCCCCGCGAGGAGCCCACACAACAGGCAAAGGGCCACGTACATGAGACCATTTTGGCCAGCAGGCGGCAGGCGGCGTTGGGAATGCGCGAAAATGGTGGGCATGACACGCGTGGGTGTTGTCGGCGTCGGCGGCATGGGTTCGGTGCACGGCAACCAGTACAAGAAGATGCCCGACGTCGAGTTGTGGGCTTTTGATCCGGTTGCCGAGCGCTTGCAGACCTACGCCGATCGGTTCGGCGCGAAGCAGGCCGCCTCGCTTGACGCGCTGATCGCCGGGTGCGACGTGGTCGACGTATGCGTCCCCACCGACGCGCATGCCGAGATCGGGCTCAAGGCGATCGCCGCGGGGCGTGCGGTGTTCGTGGAGAAGCCGATGGAACGCACGCTGGAGGGCTGCGAGGCGCTGGTGAACGCGGCGGCCAAGGCGGGCGTGCCGCTGTCGCCGGGGCAGGTCGTGCGGTACTTCGCGGAGTACGAAGCTGCGCACAACCTGGTGGAGCACGGCGGTTTGGGGCGCCCCGCCGCAGCGAGGTTGCGAAGGGGTGGCAAGCCCGCTACGGGCTACGGCAACTGGTTCCAGGACCTGGAGCGTTCGGGCGGCGTGATCCTCGACCTGGCGATCCACGACTACGATTGGCTGCGATGGACCGTGGGCGAGGTGAAGACGGTCTACGCTCGGTCGGTGCGCTTCAGCCCGTCCGTGGCCGGGGCCGACTTCGTCGGCGACTACGCGCTCACGACGATGACCCACGATAGCGGTTGCGTTTCGCACTGCGAGGCCACCTGGATGGACCCGTCGGGATTTCGCACCACGCTCGAAGTGTGCGGCAGCGAAGGGATGCTGGAGTTCGACTCGCGCGACGTGGCCACGATCCGAACGCACCTGGCCGACGGCTCCAGATGTGAATCCAATCTGACGCCGACCGAAGACCCGTACTACCGGGAGCTGCGGGCGTTCATCGACGCGGTCAAGTCCGGTGACGTCGTGCCGGTGACCGGCGAGGACGGCTTCAAGGCGGTCGCTATCGCGTTGGCGGCGCTGGAGAGCGCGAAAACGGGCAAGGCCGTCGCGCCGGCGGGCCGGGTCTAGAGCACAGAAAAGGCCGTGTGGCTTGCGCCCCACGGCCTGATTTGTATGTATTGCAGTCTTGGGTGCGGGGAAAGGATTTGAACCTTTGACCTCCGGGTTATGAGCCCGACGAGCTACCAGACTGCTCCACCCCGCGACAATCATTATGGCGCTTCGAGTCGCCAAAGTCAAACCCGGGGCCGAGATGCCCAGCGGGCGGGGGCGCTACACCTTCTTCGCCCGGGCGCGCAGGCGCCAGATGGCGCCCAGCAGCATGAAGAGTGGGGCGAACTTCTCCAGGAAGTCGAACGTACCGCCGGCGATGTTGTCCACGGTGCGCACGATGCCGGATGTGCGCACGCCGACCTCGGTGGTGACGGTCTGTACCGTCTTGGCGATATCGTCGACCCTCTCGGCGATACCCTCCACTTTCTCCGTGAGCGAATGGACTTGCCGGCTGAGGTCCGCCAACACGCGAATCGAGTAAAGGGCGACCACGATCAGCACGAGGACCAAGAGGGAACCGAGGGCAAAGAACAGCCCCGACAACCACAGCCACTCGTTCGGCAGTTCGCTCACCTGGTCACCTTACCCGTCGCCGTCATGGTCTGTCGAGCGGGAAGCAGAACCTGGGTTACGGCCTCTCCCCGCACGGAATCGACCTTCTTGCCTTGTATCGAGAGCTCGGCGCCCCACATGCCCCGCACCTTGAACTCGGCCCGCACGTCCTTGTCGCTGGGGTTCACGATGTCGGCTTCGAACCACCGCTTGCGCTGGTCAAGCCTTAGCTCCGCAAAGCAGCCGAATCCAAGCTCGTACTCGGCGCCGATCTGGCGGAGTACGATGCGACGGCCGACGCCGTCCCACGGCCGGACCATGTAGACGCCTCCGTCGTTCTCGTAGTGGCAACCGAAGGTGAAGGTGCCCATGGCGCGGTTCGGCAGCACGTAGGAGCCCACGCTGTGCAGATAGTGGTAGTAGCCGAGCCCGGAGGTGCCGGTGAAGGCGTTGTAGCCGGCGTGTCTGGAGGCCAGGTCGGGGCAGTAGCACATCGACGCGGCGCCGTCCTTGCGGATGAGCGCCCAGGGGCCCATCATCCCGCCGAAGGCCATGCGCATGTAGGCCTCGGGCACCGCCAGGTAGTCGCGGTCCATCAGCCCGAAGAAGATGAGGGAGTTGGGGATGGTGGTGTGCGCCAGGCAAGCTTCGCCACGGTCGAGCATGGCCTGCAGCGGCGTTGAGTCCGCGCCGTCCCAGCTTCGCTTGTCGCTGCCATACCACCACCAACTCGGGGCGAGCGAGCGGGCGGCGAAGGCGCATCGCGCCGTGCGCTCCAGGTGCTCGTCGTCCGCCAGGTACTTCGCCGCGTTGAACACCTCCTCGAAGCCCGACGTGTCCATCACGGACTCGCCGGCATAAGGGAAGCGCTGGCGCACCAGTTCGCGCGCTTTGAACTCGACGTAGCCCTCCAGCTCCGTGGCCTCCGCTTGCATGTCCTCGCGCCGCAAGTCTTGCAGCAACTCGTATACGCGCGCGTACCCGAGCACGCCGACCGTGCGCACGTAGTGGCGCCAGCCGAACCGGAACATCGCCAGGGCGGTCTGGCATGCGCGATGCAGGTAAACGCGCGGCTTCTCGGCCGTCTCGCCATAGGTCG
Organism: uncultured Fimbriimonadaceae bacterium; assembly: GCA_964539295.1. GTDB lineage: Bacteria > Armatimonadota > Fimbriimonadia > Fimbriimonadales > Fimbriimonadaceae > CAZIIS01. The sequence goes on from CAZIIS010000007.1 coordinate 17,718, forward strand.
AGGCGATGCGGTACATCGAGAAGTACAGGTTGAAGACGTCGGGATAGGCGAGCGGGCGGCCGAAGTGCGCGCCGAAGGAGGTTGTCTCGCTCAGGATGCTGCCGACGGCGTAGTCGCCCGGGTTCTGCAGGTCGTCGAGCAGGAACTCCTCGATGTACCGGTCGACCACCCGGATCTGGTCCCGCGAAGGGTAGATGGTGTTCTTCTCGGCCAGGAACAGGGCGTCGGACAGGCTGCACTCGATGCCCGAGCTCTCGGCATACTCCTCCGCGTTCATCACGCGCTCGCCGGTGTTGTTGTTCGTGAGCACGATGGCGCCGTGCAACGGCGCGCCGGGCTCGTCCACCACCTGGTGGCCCACGATCCAGTCGGCCCTCTTGGTGATGAGCGAGCGGATCGGCTCGGTGAACATCAGGTGGGTATGGCTAACGCGGCCGGCGGCGTCTTCGAAGGTCAGTCGCAGCGGGCCCGGCTCGTCTGGCTTGACGAAGCAGAAGCCGCCCTCCTCGTCCACGTCGGTCTCGATGTGGGCCTCGCGACTGAGCATGAACCGCTTGGGCGCCGTGCCGGTGATCTCGACGGCGATGCCGACGTCGATCGGCGCGACCGCGCTGGGCAGCAACCGGATCGAGGGCCGTCCGCAGGCGACGAGCGTGTGGTGCACGCCCTCCACCTTGTCGCTCTCCGTCGGTACGAAGCGCATCTGGAAAACGCGCCGGTCGCCGGGTTCGAGGATGAGCGAGGTGTGCTCGTTCATCCAAGCCGGCCACTGCTCGCGCTCGATCGTGGCCTTGCTGAGCGCGTAGACCACCGGCACCCCCTCCCACTGGTGGGGGGTGTTCAGGCTGGAGCGGACGTGGTTGAAGAACTCCCAACGGGTCCCTTCGCCGGGGAAGACCAGCAGGCCGGGCGTTTCGGCGGTCATGCGCTGGGCAAAGAGCCAACTGGCGGCCCCACCGATGAACTTGTGCACGTAAAGGCGGCTGTGCCACAGCTTCTCGAGTTGCTCGTCGCTCCAACCGAAGCCGTCGTAGAAGTTGTTCAGCGCCATCGGGAAGCCGAGCTCCCCGATCTCGATGGCGATCTTGCCGTGGTTGGTGATCTCGACGTCCCAGACGATCTGCGGGTAGGGGCCTGCGACCTCGTAGAAGCGGCCGGTCGCCTGGATGTCGTCGAGCAGCGAGAACTCGTACTCGACGGCCACGGTCCCGGGGTCGTAATCCTCGGAATCAATGTCCATCAGGAAGCGGGCGTTTGTGTTGCGCGAGAGGACCCACGGCATGTTCGGGTCGGTCCGCGCGCCGATGAGGATCGTGCCCGGGTAGTAGTCCTCGACCGACTCCTCGCCGAACTGAAGCGGGGGAAGCACAAACTGAAACTCCTCGCCCTCGTCCGGAAGCGCCGGGTCGGTCGCCCATAGCTGGGCGATCCTCCCTCCGGCTCCGAATTCCATCGTGATCAGGCTGCCGGTCAGCTCGGGGCCGTCGTTGTTGAAGGACTCCATGGAACGCTGGCGATGTTACCACTGGGCAAAGGAGGGCGCGGGATGCGTACACTTGTGCCCATGGACGTGAAGGTGGTGACGCTGCTTGGCGCGGGAAGCCTGCGGTGTTCGCCCGTGGTTTTGGCGTCGTTGGCCTCCTACCGCACGGACGGCGCCTTCGAGCTTCGGCTCTTTGACGCCAACGAGGAGCGGCTCGACCTGTTCGACCGGTTCGCGCGGGCCTGCCTGGACTCGACTCACGCCCCGCATGCTCTCATCGCGACCTCGGACGCAGCGGAGGCGCTGAAGGACGCCGACCACGTGATCTTCGCCCTCGGCGAGGACTGCGCGCGCCGCCAACTGCTGCTGAAGTACCCGCCGGGAGAGGAGGAGCAAGCGCCCGAACCCGAGCCGCGCAACTTCCTTGAACTGGTCCGAGGCGACCCCAACCGACCGACACCCCTGGACCAACTGAGCCCCCAGATGCGCCGGATGCTCGATTCGCCCGCCCGCCTTGGCCGGACCAGGGAAGAGGCCTTGGCCGAGGTTGTGGAGGAGTTGCTGGCCCTCACGCCGCCGATGGCGCGGCTTCTGAATCTGATGCGAGGGGCGCTTCTGCCTGCCGAACGTCGCCACTCGCACCTGATGTGGCCCAATCCGCTCGACGACGAAGCGCTGGAGCGGCTTCCGCACCAGGTTTTGCGTTGGGTGCGAAGGGACCAGTCCGTGGACGACTTCGTGCAAGCCAACGCCCGTTCGCCGCTAACGCAGTGGCTGGACGCTACGGAGTAGCCGCGCCCGTGGCGCGGTGCGCCTTGAGCGCCGCGAGGGCGTCGCGGTCGGTCCAGTCGACCGAGATCGGCGTGACCGAGACGTAGCCCCGGCTCACGGCCCAAACGTCGGTACCCTCCTGCTCGCTGTCCATCACGACCACGCCTCCCTGCCAGTAGTAGGCGCGGCCCCACGGGTCGCGGCGGGGCTCGACGCGGTCCTCGTAGACCCGTCGTCCCATTGCGACCACCTTGTGGCCGTTGAGCTCGGGGTAGGCGATGGCGGGGACGTTCACGTTCAGGAAGCTGAGCGGGGGCATCGGGGCGGACACGAGCCAGTCCCAGTTCTCGCGCAGCCACCGGGCGCCCGTTTCGAAGTGAAGCGGCGCGCCGTTGGCGAAGATGGCCATGGACACCGCGATCGAGCGCAGCCCGTTGATGGCGCCCTCCATCGCCCCGGCGGCGGTGCCGCTGTAGGTGATGTCGAACCCGAGGTTCGGGCCTGCGTTGATGCCGGAAAGCACCAGATCGCACCCATCGGGCCAGGCGACGTTCAGGCCGATGTTCACGCAGTCCACCGGCACGCCGTCGACCTCGTAGGCCGGCGCCCCTTCGACCGTGCGCTCCTTGGCGCGGAGCGGGTTGCGCATCGTCATCGCATGGCCGCAGGCGCTGCGTTCGGAGTCGGGCGCGACGACCCTCACCTCACCGAAATCGCGGGCCACGCGAACCAGCGTGGCAAGCCCCTCGGCGCGGATGCCGTCGTCGTTCGTGATCAGGATGCGCATGGATCTCTGAACAGGGTACCGCCGACGGGCGAGGGGAAACGGCCCGAACGGCTACCGAACCGGGCCTGGCTCTGGTAAGACTACGCTCATGAGGCTGCATCGCCTCTGGATCTGGTTGGCGGTGGCGACCCTGCTGTTGATGGCAGAGGTTTCGGCCATCACGGAGCAAGGGGTGTCGGTATCGCTCCTCGGCGCCATGCTTGCGGCGCTGTTGGTGGTGCTGTTCCTGATGCCGTTGCGTTCCAAATGGGCCGGCAGGTTGGTGTTCCTGAGCGGGTACGCCGCGCTGTTCGTGCCGGTATGGGCGCGGGGGCAGGAGGGGTTCTCTTTGCCGTCTGGTTCGGGCTCCTGGGCGATCCTGTGGCCGGCGGCGGTCGCGGTGGTGAGCATCGGCCTGGTCGCCTGGGCGGAGGAGGGTGGCGCGACCTGGAAAAGGATCTGGCCCTTGGGCGGGCTCGTGGCGCTCGGCGCCTGCGTGGCGTTCTTCTGCGGGGGGAACGGCGCCGGGGCGCCGATGGAGAGCTACCTGATCTCCCTGCTACACATCTCGCAGGCCGATGCCGAACTGGCGGTGCACGTGATCCGCAAGACGGTGCATGTGGTGTTCTACGGGTCGCTGGCGTGGACCGGGGCGCGGGCGGTGCTGGCCGGGAACGGCGCGGTGGCCGAGGCGTCTGCCTTCGGCCTGGCCTGGGCGCTACCTCACGCCGCCTTCGACGAGTTGAACCAGGCCGCCGCCGTCGGTCGAAGCGGGACCGGCTGGGACGTGTTGCTCGACTCGGGTGGGATGTTGTTGTTCCTTCTCCCGCTGGCGCTGCGCTCGCTCTGGGAGTCCCGGCGATGAACGGCGCGCCGCCGCGCGTCGTGCTTGTGGTTCCACACTTGGTGTCACGGCCCGAGCAGGACTCGCCCCTTCGCCCTCTCCCAAACGGCCTTTCGCAGATGGCGGAGAACGGACGGGTCGTGCGTCTGAGGCCGATGGCTCGCGAGAAGACGCCGGAGGCCGCGTGGCTCGGCCTCAACCCGCGTTCGCTTCGCCTGGAGGAGGGGCCGCTTACGGTCTCCGCCCTGGGCTTTGACCCACCGGAGCGGAGCGTGCAGTTCGCCCTGACGCTGGGTTCGGTGGACGGCGCCGGCATGCTGCGGCAAGTGGAGCCGACGCCGGATGACGAAACGGTGACGATCGTGATGCGCGAAGCCGCCCGTCTGGCGACTCCCAAGCTCACCCTGCTTGCGGGAGAGGGGCTGGACCACGCGCTGGTATGGGAGGACGGTTCGCTGGAACTCGGCACGACGCCCCCTGGCGAGGCGGCGGGAAGCCCGGTATTGGATCGAGCTCCGCAGGGGGACGGCGAACCGCTGCTTCGGCGGTTCATCGACGACTCGGTGAACCTGCTCTCCGAGCTGGAGGTGAACCGGGTTAGGGAAGAGGAGGGTCTGGCGCCGCTCAACGTGCTCTGGCCCTGGGGGCAGGGGTACCGCGAACCCACCCCCAACCTGGCGCTTCGGCGGGGCGAGATCGGATTCGTGATGAGCGGGTCGATGCGGCTTCAGGGCCTGACACGGCTTTGTGGGTACCTGCACGGCGAGCGGTCGGCGTTCGGGCGGGGGCTAAGGGTGAACATGGAGATGCTGGCGGACGAGGCACGCTCGCGTTCGCTTGCCATAGCGCTGCTGCAGAACGTGGAGGAGATGCAGCGTCACGAACGGCTGGACGAGATCGCCTGGGTGCTGAGCGAACTGGACAAGAAGCTGGCTCAGCCGCTGTTGGCGGACCAGGCGGAACGCCCGTTTCGGATGGCGCTCATCGCTCCGGGCGGATGGACCGGCTCGGGGGAACCGCCCGAGCGAGCTTCGGCCGAGGGTCTCGCGCTCCTCTACGATTCGCGCAGACGGGAGGCGAACTCCACGCCGTTCGACGAGCGCGCCCTGGGCGAATCGCGCGTGCCGATGCTCCATGCCTACGAGGCCGTAGAGCGCGCGCTGTAGCCGGGGCTTCGGCTAACATAGGCCATGCGTTGGCTCGCCGCGTTATTGCTGGGTTCTTCGTGTTGGCTCGCGGTTCCGGTTGCGGCCCAACTGACCGAACGCGAGCGCAAGGGGATCGAGGACACGCTGTTCATCGGCAACATGAAGCCGCAGGACCTGGAGTTCGCGCGGAGGCCGTTCAACGACCCGTACCGGCTGGGTTTGGTGAACCTTGCGCTGGACAAGCCGCTCGAAGCGGCCGACCGGCTGATGGCGCTGCACTCCGGCGCGAAGACCGCGAGCCTGCCGACGGTGCTCGAAGCGGCGGTTATCGGGGCGCTGGGCGATCCCAAAGCCGCTGCGGCGAATCCAGGGCCGGCGGGAGGGCCCATCGAGGGGCTGCCGGAAGGGCTCCAGAAGCCTGTGGCCGGCCTGATGGCCTGGGTGCGCTACGCCAACGGGGAGGTCAAGGCGGCGCTCAAGAACCTGAAACCGGAAGAGGTGCGGCTGCTCATCGACAGCCTTCCGAACTGGGCGGTTCAGGAGCCGGGCGTCAAGTTCGACTTCGTGCATGGGAAGCCGGTCGAGCAGAAGAGGATCTTGGATCTGCTCGGCAGGGTCGACCACAAGCGCATCCGGTCCGCGGCGGTTGCGCTCACCTCAGCGGTTGAACGCGCGATCCCGGCGCTGAAGGCCTGTCCCGAAGACGTGCCGACGAAACTCAAGCTGAAGGTGCAGGGGATGACGGTGGTGATCGCCGGCAAGGGCCCCGACCGCCACGACGACACAGACGCCGTGCTCACCATCGACCTGGGTGGCGCGAACGAGTACGTGGGGCGCCACGGCGCCGGGGTGGGCTATGCTTCGGCGCTCATCGACATGGGCGGGAACAGCCGCTTCGACGTGAAGGACCTGAGCGTCGGTTCGGCGATCCTCGGCATCGGCGTCGCGCGGGTGTGCGGCGGCAACTGCGTGTTCAAGGGTCGGTCGCTCTGCTTCGGCGCGGGCCTGGCGGGCGTGGGTGTGTTCGCCAAGGACGGCGGGGACGACGCCTATGTCTCGACCTCGCTGGCCCAAGGGTTCGGCGAGTTCGGCGTGGGCGTATGCCTGGATAGCGGCGGCGCCGACGACTACCGGCTCGGGCTGATGGGGCAGGGCGCCGGGCTCACGCAAGGGTGTGGATGGCTGGTGGACCAGGGCGGCAACGACCTGTACCGCGCGGGCGGCGTGGTGGTACACGCCCCGCTTTTCAAGGACGTGCACTACTCCTTCGCGCAGGGTTACGGGATGGGCTATCGCGAGGACGCGGGCGGCGTCAGCGGCGGCGTGGGGCTTCTTTCGGATTTCGCCGGAGACGACGCCTACCTGGCCGAGACCTACGCGCAGGCTGCGTCGTACTGGTTCGGCTTGGGGTCGCTCTACGACGCTTTGGGCAACGACACCTACTCCGGCTACCACTACTGCCAGGCCAGCGCGATGCATTGCAGCGGCTCGTACCTGTTCGACCTGGCCGGGGACGACTCGTACACCGTCAAGTTCGGCGCGGCCCACGCGATCGGCCACGACTACGGGGTGGCGTTCCTGCTCGACCGCGCCGGGAACGACCTCTACGCGGGGCGCGACAGCTCGCCCGGGTTGGGCAGCGCCAACGGCCTGGGCCTGTTCGTGGACGGCCAAGGCGCCGATCGGTACATCGGCCCTCCGGGACGGGGCATCGTGGCGCGCGGTACCGGCTCGCTGGGCGTCTTCGTGGACCTGGATGGTCAGGATCGTTTCGCCGAGGGTTTGGCGGACGGCGAAGCCCTGGCGACCACAACTTGGGGCGTTGCGTACGACGAGGTTGTCGCGGCGGCGGTCGTGGACGAGGGGGCTGTGCCTGCCCGGCCGAAGCCCGTGCCCGGTTCGCTTGCCAAGCCTTCGGACAAGGAGCTTGCCGGCATCTACGACAGGGCGACGCAGTGGGGCGTTGGTACGGCGCAGGAGGAGGTGGCGGAGAACGTCGATAAGCTGATCTCGATCGGCGTGCCGGCGCTCGACTGGATGCTGGACAACCGGCTCAAGGGCGCAGACCGCCTGCAGAACCGGGCGTTCGTGGCGGTGGTGAAAGCCCTGGGTCCCGACGGAGCGCTGGCGCTTGGCCGAAAGATGCTGGCCAAGCTAAGCGACCAAGAGATGCTGAACGCGCTGGGGATCGCCTCGGAGGCCAACGTGACCGACGTTGGGGCGTTCCTGCCGGGGTTGATCGACAACCCCGCGTTGCAGCGCGCCGCGGTTTCGGCGGCCGGGGTGTTGAAGGCGGCCGCTTGCGTTCCGGCGTTGAGCCGGCTTTGCTTGAGCGAGGACCGCCTGCTTGCCCGGGCGGCGATGGTGAGCCTATCGCAGATCGGGACGCCGGAGACGGTGGCCACCGCTCAGGCGATGCTCGCCGCGCCCGACCTGCTCACGCGCAAGGCGGCGATCGCGCTGATCGCCAAGCACCCGGACAAGGCGTTCGATATGGGCCAGGCGATGGCGCGCGAGGTCGAGGAGGGCCGTGCCCGGACCGGCATTCAGATACTGGCCACGCTCAACACGGACGAGGCGCTCAAGGCGATGGCCACGATGTTGCTCGATCCCAGGCCAGGCGTGCGGATCGAGGCGGCGTTGGCGTTGGACGGGCGGTGCCCGGTCGAGTACCGCGCGAACTTGCTCTCCCTGCGCCGCGACCCGGTGGCCACGGTCCGCGCCGTGGCGCGACGCGTCGAGCCAAGCCGGTAACGCCGCGCCTTCACCTCACGATGGCGGAGAGGAAGGCGCGGTACGCCGCCCAGATCTCGTCCTGCGTCGGCGCGATCTGATCCTCGGGAAGCAGGAACCCATACGTGCCATCGTCTCGCATCTCTATCGTGTAGGCCATCGCTCGGCGGACGTCGTAGAACCAGTCTTCGCCGCAACCCGCCGAGAGGTACAGGCCGGTGCTGGACTGGGAGCACTCGTACGCCTTGCCGCTCCGGTCGTGAATGGCCTGAGCCATGACCGAGCCGTAGTGGTCGAGCAGGGCGGCGTCCTGTGTCGGGTCGGTGGTGTAGCTCCAGGGGTACAGGACCTGCTGGCCATAACTATGCAGGTCGATGAACCCGGCGATGGTAGGGAGGCGGCCGACCATCGTCTGCACGCCGCGGGTCTCCGGCTCGCTGAACGGCGCCGGGCCCCGGTACACGTCGGAGCCGCCCCAGCCGCTGCTGCCCGCGCCGCCCCAAGCCGTGGCGTAGTTGCGGTTGAGATCGACGCCGAACGTTCCGTCGCCGTTCGGCCGGCGGTTCTTCCGCCAGTACCGGTCGTTGGTCCACGAGTACTCGTAACCGTCCGGGTTGAGAACCGGGATGAAGGTGGCCGTGACGCGCCCGACGGCGCTTCGGGGCAGGAAGGTGTTTCCGCTCGCCAACCCCTCTGCGTAAAGGTGGAACAGGTGCATGGTCACGGCGGGCCCTATCCACTCCCGGGCGTGCGTACCGCCGATGAACACAAACGAGATCCGCGGGCCGGTGACGACGAACCAGGGCTTCACGACGTTGTAGGCCCAGACCGTGCGGCCGTTTACGGTAACGCCGATCGCCTGGCGGGTGACAACGTTCGGGTAGAGGGCGCGCCACTGCTCGCACTGCGCGATGATCGCGTCGTACCGAAGGTAGTTCGTTCGATAGTCGGCGGCCTGGGGTCGGCGCTTGGCCCATCCGTAGGGGGAGGGTAGTTCTTGGACTCGCCAGAACGGAAGACCGAGCCTCAGGATCTCGGCCGTCTGGTTGGGGGCGGCGATTAGGTCGGTCGACCCCAGGGTGACCGCTTCACTGAAGAGCCCCAGCGGGGAATCGGCCACGCGCTGCGCGGCGAACTGGTCCGGAACGAGGACCCGGTAGCGCACCCATTGCGGTTGGGCCGGGACGACGAACGAAAGAAGACACAGAACAAGCGCGACTAACCTTCGCAACACGTTGCCTCCTCGCCGAAGCGTATGCGTGGAGTGTACAACCGGTCAGGCTGGGCGCCCAAAACAAAAAAAACCGCCCGCCCCGGAGGGACGAGCGGAGTGTTTTCTGTATGAGAACGAAGGGCCGAAGCTACTTCAGCTCGACTTTGGCGCCGGCTTCTTCCAGCTTCTTCTTCAGTTCGTCGGCGGCGTCCTTTCCGATGCCTTCCTTGATGGGCTTCGGAGCGGCGTCGACGAGGTCCTTGGCTTCCTTGAGGCCAAGGCCGGTGGCTTCGCGAACGACCTTGATGACGTTCAGCTTGCTGGCGCCGATCTCCTTCAGGATGACGTCGAACTCGGTCTTCTCTTCGACCGGGGCGGCCTCGGCGGCCGGCATGCCCATCATCGGCATGCCCATCATGGGCGCGGCGGCGGTGACGCCGAACTTGTCCTCAAGGGCTTTCTTGAGCTCCGAGAGCTCGATAGCGGTGAGCGTACTGATCTGCTCGACCAACGTTTCAACGGTAGTCGCCATGGTTGCTTACTCCTGCGGGGTTTCTGATTCGGTAGTGGTGGACGGGGCGGCCTCTTCGGTCGCGGATGGGTTCGATTCCTCTGACGAGGCGGCGTCGGCGGACTCGGGAGCGCCTTCGGCGACCTTATCGGCCACCGCTCCGATCGTGCGGATCGGGTCGGCGTACAGCGCTTCGATGACGCCCACGAGGGACGTAAGCGGAGCAGCGATGGCGCCGATGACCTGCGCGATGAGCACTTCCCGCGGCGGCAGCTTGGCCAGGGTTTCGACGTCCTTATCGGAATACGTCCTACCGGCCAGGTAGCCGCCCTTGATGACCAGGCGCTTGTTCTTCTTGCCGAAGTCGACGAGAGCTTTGGCCACATCGACCTCGTTCTCGTAGACGAACGTCACGGCGTTCGGACCGCTCGTAAGCTCGATAGGGAGCTTCTCGGCGTCGTCGCCCGCGGCGATTCGGAAGAGAGTGTTCTTGACGACCTGGATTTCACCGCCGGCTTTCGAAAGACTCTGGCGGAGCTGTTGCAGCTCACGGACCTTGAGGCCGCGGTATTCCGTGAAGAATACGCCCGCGGCGCGGCTATACCGCTCCTTCGTCGCCTCGATGATCTGTGCCTTTTGGGCGGTCGGCATGTGGTGCTTGACCTCCTAACGCGATTGGGCTCCCGCTTCGTCGAGGCGTGAAGCAGGAGCCCAATCGCAGCCAGGCATGCCTGACCGAAAACCGGCTATTCTCCTTTTTCGCTCCTCGGCCGGCCGTCGCCAAGGCGACGATTGGGGCCCGAAGGCCGCCGGCTGTCTGCGGAAAGCTCCTGTATTATGCCACCTACCGTCGGCGTCGCGCCTACAGGGTCCCGGGCTTACGGGCCGATATGTTCAATGTGAGCATCTTGCGGACGCGCAAGCTGGAGGGTTTCGCCCTGATCGAGTCGCGGTTCATGGCCGTCGGCACGCGCCTGGCGCAGCCCTTGGTGGACGAACTCCGCGCCAAGAACGACGCCGTCTGGTCGGATCGCCGCAATTGGGTCTTCGGATTCTACTTCGGAGCCGGCGACACGCGTCTGTGGGCGCCGCCCCGCCGAAGGCGCAAGGAGCGCAGCGGGGAGAAGCTCGTCATCAACTTCATGCACCCGGAGGGCCGCCGGGCGCTGCCGATCTTGTTCCTTGGTTACTTCATCGCGGGCGTGAACTTCGCCGTGTTGGTCGCCATCGCCTGTGGCGCGCGCTGGTAGCGCCGGAATCGGGCTAAACTACGGCGCATGGCCGCCCGTACGCCGCTGGAGATGATGCAGCAGCGCATGCGTGCGGTCGATCGCCGCCGCCTGCTTCGGCCGATGCGGAGTACCGAACTCCTCGACGTGGCGTTGCGCGCCTACCAGGTGTTGGGCCACTCGATCCTCCGGCTGACCGCCCTGCCGATGTTGCTCTGCTACGCGGGGCTGACGTTCGCAGCTCACTTCATCCTTCCCAACCTGGCGCAGACCTCGAACCCGCACAGCGCAACCGTTCAGGTTTCCGAGGTGATGTTCGTGGTGTCCGTCGGCCTTCTGGTGGCGATGCCGCTCTTTTTGGTCGGCATCGGCTACTCGATGGGCGTCGCGGTCCGGCTTGTTTCCGATTTCGTGCTGGGCAACCCGGTTCATTTGGGCGCCGCCGTGCTCGCCGCTCGCGCATCGGCGATGCTCATGGCGCGGATGTTGTTGGGCGTCCTGCTTCGCAGTTGCGCCGTGCTCATGGTCAGCGGCCTGCTCCTCTTGGCGAGCGCGCTGGCCGAGCAGGCGGGCGGAGGTTGGTTCGGCGCGGCCTTGACCACGGCGATCCTGGGGCTGATCGCCGGAGGGTTGACCATGCCCTTCGTGCTCTACCGCCTGGCGCTGGCGCCTGCTGCGTTGGTCCTCGAGGGCGTGAAGCCGAAGGATGCCTACCGCCGGAGCGCGGAGCTGATGCGGAAGACCAAGTACCAGCCGGCGGCGACCGAGACGATCGTCAGCACGTGGCTGACCTTGGGCTTCGTCGCTCTGGTGCTTTACGGAGGGGTGCAGGGCGGCTTGGCCATGCTCGAACTGACAACCGCGGCCAGGAACTGGTCGGGCAGCGGCCTCGCCGGCGAGATCGCCTACGCCCTCCTTTCGCAGATCCCGGCCTATGTCGTCTTGTTGCTGGTGACGCCGATCTGGTCGGCGGCCTGCACGGTGCTCTACTACGACCGTCGTTCACGACTGGAGGCGTACGATATTGCCGTCTTGGCTCAAGACGTTCTCAAAGCGGACCGCCGCACTGTGTGGCTGCATTAGCCTTCTGGCGACCGTCGCGCTTGGGTCATCGGAGACGGACGCCTTCGCCCGCCGGGTGGAGAAGTGCCGCAACGCAGACGACCTGTGGGCTGCCATGGAAGGCGCGCCGCCGTCGGTCCAGAAGGACCGCTCGTTCGCGTGGGCGCTCAACCCGGAGGAGTCCTACGACGGGGGCTGGGGCGAAGCGAGGAAACGACTGCTCGTCCAGCTCCGCACGAAAAGCGCGCTCGAAGGCGCTTCCCCCGTCGGCAGGGTGACGTCGCCGCAGAGGACCACCCAGGAGATCCTCAGCAACCCCCTCTACCGGGACGCCGGACCGAGCAAAAGGAGCAACTGGCTGTCGCGAATCGGCCAGCGGATCTCCGATTGGCTGGACCGCTTGCTGGAGGGCCAAACTCGGCCGGGGAACTTGGACATGGGGTTTGCGCGGCTGGAGTGGCTCAAGTACGCCGCATGGGCGGTGTTGGGCATCGGCGCCATCGCCTTCCTTGCGTTCGTCGTGCGGCAATTCAACTGGAACTTCGAGCGGCGCCGACGACGGCGAGTGGGCGGTCTGCTGGATGACGAAGAGCCGGAGCGAACCGCGGACGAGTGGCTTGCGAGGGCCGACGACCTGGCCAGGGAAGGGAAGCACCGCGAGGCGGTTCGGTGCCTCTACCTGGCCTGCCTGGTGCGGCTGGACGAGGCCAACGTGGCCCGTTTCATCCGCTCCCAGACCAACTGGGAACACCTGGAGAGGATCGAATCCAGCCCGCGTCGGCCCGAGGGGCTCGATTTCCTCGGGCCCACGCAGGCCTTTGACCGGATCTGGTACGGGCGCGTAACGGAGGGCGCGCCGGACGTCGAGCGGTTCCGCGCGACGTACACGAGCCTATGCGAGAGCCTCGAACAGGCCAAGAGCGCGGTAAGCCAAGCGATCTGAAGCTGACGGTCTTGGTGCTCCTCGCGCTGCTGGTCGTGGCGGCGGCGATGCTGCTGATGGCGCGTCGCGACTCCCGAGCCATGCCGAGCATCGCCAACACCGGGCCAAGCGGTTTGGCCGCGTTCGCCGAACTGCTGCGACGCGACGGCTACGTGGTGGTGCAGAACCGCGACGAGTACCCGAAGTTCGAACGGGACGACGTGGTGGTTGAGGTGGAGTTGGACCAGCAACCTGTGAGCGCCATCGAGATGATGAGCCAGGGCGAAACGTCGCACACCCCGGAGACGGAGATCGCCGACCACGTTGCGCGCGGGGGGAAGCTCCTCGAACTCGCCGGCAGGTCCGATTTTGACGCCGCGTCGCGCGATGGCGCGGCGCCGGTGACCGTGAAGTCGCCGGCGTTGAAGCGGGAGGCCCGCGTCAACCATGACGCCGTCGCGTCCGATGCGGACCTGCTCTGGACGCCGCGGGCCGAAAGCAACTACGGCCTTTGGTCGGTCGAGCCCGGGAATCGGACGTTCGTCACGTTTCGGCGCGAAGGTAACGGGATGGAGGCCGGCGCAAAGCTACTGGGCGCGTCCAACCGGTTCATCGGCCGGTACCAGAACGCGGAGATCTACCTCGACGTGGTGCGGAGGCTCGCGCCGGCGGGCTCGCGCGTCGTATTCGCCGAGGCATCCTTCGGCAACGCAGAACGAAAGGGGCTGATAGGCGCGATAGGCGGTTGGGCGGTGGCGGCGCAATGGCAGGCCGTGCTCATCTTCCTTGTGGTCGTCTACACGTTGGGCAAGCGCTTTGGCCTTCCGGAGACGGACCCGATGGTGCAGCGGGGAACCCGAGACCTGGTGGATGCGGTGGCTGGCGTGATGGGGCGCGGCCGCAAGTCGGGGTTCGCGTTGCGTTCGTTGGTCAACGACGCGAGCGAGCAGGCGCGCGCCACGCTGCGCCTACCGAGCAGCATGCCGACCAAGGAGGTGTGGAGGCGCCTGCCGGACGGGCTCTCCTCGGCGCTCGCCGACGCGCTCAGCCTATCGGTGGAGGACCCGAAGCCGCGCGTGGCCGTGAAGGCCGCCCAACGCGTGCTTCGCGAGCTGCAGGCGTTCGAGCGGGATCATCGCGATCGTTCCGGATAGTACAATGTGCGCCATTGAAGTGAAAGGGACGAAGGAAGAAACGCCGGCCTTCCGCGAGTACCGCATCAAGCGGTTCGCCGCGTGGATGGCGGCGATCGCCGGGTTTGTGGCGTTGTTGCCAGCCTTGCTTGGGTGGATCGGGTGCCCCACGGACGGTATCTACCTGGGGCAGCAGTACAACCAGGACGACCAGATGGTCTACGCGGCCTGGATGCGCCAGGCTATGGATGGGCGCTTCCTGTTCGACAACCGGTTCGCGACCGACGCCCAACCGGGCTTGACGTTCCAGGCGTACTTCCTCGTGCTTGGCTGGCTCGCGAAGCTGGTCTCGATCCCCGTGGCGATGGTCTTGGCGCGCGTGGGGCTAAGCGTGCTGTTCGTGTGGCTGCTTTCCCGGCTTGTGCTGCGCACGGACCTGAACATTTTCACCGCGAAGTTCGCGCTGTTCATGTCGGTGTGCGGCGGCGGACTCGGTTGGGTCGCCTGGGAGCGGTTCGGGCAGGCGCTTGTTTCGAGCCGGCCGGAATGGCTGGCCGTGCCGCTGAAGGCGGCCCTGTCGGGACGCGCCCCCATCGACGTCTGGCAACCGGAGGCGTTCGTCTTCCCATCGATGCTCACCAACGGCCTGTTCATGGCCGCGCTGTGCCTGATCGTCTGGGTCATCGTGTGCGTCCTCGACGCCAAAGACTCCTGGCGCTCGGTGTTGCCCGGAGCGGTCGCCTACGGGCTGCTGATGAACATCCATAGCTACGACGCGCTCCTGATGGCGCTGGTGGTCGTGGCTTTTCTGGCGGCCCTACTTGCGACCCGTCAGGCCAGTAGGGCCTGGGCGGGTCGTGTGGCGGTGATCGGGTGCGGCGCCGTTCCCGCGGCGCTTTGGTTCGTATACGTGCTAAGGGTCGATCCGGTGTTCCAGGCGCGCGCCGCCACGCCGACCTATGCCGCCGGATTCCAGCAGGTTCTGTTCGCCGTCCTTCCCGCGGCGACGATGGCCGTAGTGGCCGTGGCGAAGTCCGACCTGGCCAAGTGGCGGCGGATCGCCGGAGGGGTGGGCGTGGTGGCACTCGTGGCCGGCCTGACGGCCTACTCCTACGGCCGCGACCCGGACGCGTACCTCCTGTCGGGCGGGGCGTGGTCGGGTTTGGCGTGCTTCGTCTTGGCCTTGGTCGCGGTTCTGGCGCAGCGGTCTTTGGGTTGGAACCTGCTGTGGGCCTGGGCGCTGATGGGGTTGATCGCCCCGTACCTGCCCGCGCTCTTCCAACGGAAGCTCGCGATGGGGTTGATGATCCCATGGGGCGCGCTGGGCGCGGTCGGCCTGACGGCGGTGCTGAAGCCGCTCGAACGGGAGCAGCGCAACATGGTGGCCGCGTTGGCGGTGCTCATCTTCGCCGCCACGCCGATCCTGTGGTTCCAGCGCGAGGTCTGGTACCAGCAGAACGATGTTTCCAACACCACCGTGCACCCGGTCTACCTGGGCAGCGACGTGGCCAAGATCCTGAGCATCCTAAACGCCGACGGCAACCGGAAGGTCGTGCTGGCGATGCCGGGCGTACCCACGCCGGGCGCCAACCCCGGCGAGTTCGGCGCGCCTTACATCCCGGACCTCAACCCGATCTGCTCGGGGTTCACCGGCGCCTACACCTACGCCGGTCACTGGAGCGAGACTCCGGATTACGCCACGCGCCGTAACCTGGTGACGCGGCTCTTCCTGGCCGAGACCCGGCCCGAGGAGCGTCAGGAGATCCTTCGGACCACCGGCGCCACCTACATCGTCGCACCAAACCCGGTCACGTTTGCCGAGTTGCCCTTGGCGGACGTGACGTCGATGGGCGAGAGTTTGTACCGTGGCACTCGGTTCGAGCTGATCCGCGTCGCTCCGAGTCTCTAGAACGTCGAAAATCGGGTAATGGTAAGGTATGTCGGTCTTGTGTGAACTGCCGGTACCGAAAGCTATACCGACAACGTCGTTGGACCTGATGGCAAAGGACGCCGCCGCTTCGGCCGTCCAGAGGTTCGCTGCAGGCGGCTTGGGCCCCGAGCAGATCGGGATCGCGGTCGCGGAGCTCGACGGGGAAGGGAACACCTACCGGTGCGGCGCCTACCGCGGCGGGGTCGCGATGTACCCGGCGAGCGTGGTCAAGCTCTTCTACCTTGCGTACGCCGCGGAGAAGGTCAGTTCGGGGCGCCTGAGGCTCTCCTTTGAGTTGGAGCGAGCGATCACCGACATGATCGTCGAGTCGGTGAACGACGCCACCGGGTTGGTTTTGGAGGCGCTTACGGGGACGACGGGCGGGCCAGAGCTGCGTCCGCGCGATCTGCAGGTCTGGATGGAGAAGCGGCAGGCCGTCAACCGGTGGTTCCGTTCGCTTGGCTACACGGACGTGAACGCTTGCCAGAAGACGTGGAACGAGGGCCCCTATGGGCGAGAGCGTCAGGGGTATGGCGAGAAGTTCGAGTTGCGCAACTCGCTGACGCCGAACGCGTGCCTGCGCCTGATGTCCGAGATCGCCTTGGGGGGCATCACTACGGAAAAGTGTTGCGTCTGGATGAAGGGGTTGCTGGCTCGCATGAACCCGGCGGAGTGCGACGACGCGGATTCGCAGGCGAAGGAGTACATCGGCCAGGCCCTTCCCAGGGGCTGGCAGCTATGGTCCAAGGCGGGGTGGACGAGCGAGGTGCGACACGACGTGGCGGCGGTGAAATCGCCGGAAGGGAAGGAGTACGTTCTCGTCGTCTTCACCAAAGGGCACAGCGAGGAACCGGCAATAATCCCGTTCGTCGGCAGGATGCTGCTCGATGGGTTCCGAGCGGGCGTCTAGGCGCGCTTGGCCGCTGCGCGGGGGAGCAACGACGTCGCCACGAGGGAGACCACGGCGATGCCGGCCCCGACCCAAAACGGCAGTTGGTAGTTCTGAGTCTGCTGCCAGAGGTACGCGCCCGCGACCGGCACGGTGACCGCGGCGACGTGGTTCATCGTGGTCCCCATCGCCAGGCTTGGGGTTAGCTCGCCCGGGCGAACGATGCGGTTGAGGTAGGTGGTGAAGCCGACGCCGAACGAGAAGAGCACGTTGTCTATCAGGTACAGGGCGCAGAGGAACCTGAAGTCGCGTACCGTGCCATAGGCGACAAACACGATCAACAACGCCGCGGCGTAGTGCATGAGCGGTTTGCGCTCGCCCACGCGGTCGATCAACCGCCCGATAAGTGGGGCGGTAACGGCGATCAAGATGGCGTTCGCGAACTGCAGCGCGAGCATTGTGCTGAGCGGCGCCTTGTAGACCAGCACCAGCGTGTAGGTGGCGAAGATGCCGAATATCTGCCGCCGACAGCCTTCGAGGAAGGTGAGCAAGTAGTAGAGACCGTATTCGCGCCGCACGACGATCGCCTGGCGCTTGCCCCCCTCCGCATGGGAGGAGAGGGTGGCGCAGATGATCGCCGCGACGAAGACGAGTCCTCCGCTGACGAAGAAGAAGACCGGGTAGTTGCGGCCGATCAGCTTCGTGCCGATCAGGGAGGTTCCGAGCCCGGCGATGGTGGCCGCCGCGCCCACGCCCGACATGCGGCCGAGGTGGCGCCCCCCTTCGCGGCCCTTGGCCAACGCGAGCGTGATGGCGCTCTGGACGGTGGACCAAAGGTGGAACCCCGCGGACCAGAGCAACGAAACGGCGATCAGCGGCGGGATCCGCCCGACGAAACCCGTGGCGGCCAACCCCGCCGCGCATATTAAGAGCCCCAGTGCCGCGATGCGAGACTCCGCGAACGCCACCAGGAAGCCGGCCAAAAGCGCGGTGAGTAGCCCAGGCGCCTCGCGAATCGACTCAACAATCCCAACCTGCAACGGCTGCGCGTGCAGCACGTCCTTCATGAAGTTCTGGAAGACGCCGTTGTAGACCGAAAAGCCGAACCCGAAGAGGAAGGTCAGCGCAACGAACTTGGCCCAGTCCCGCCGCAAGGTGGCCAGTTGCCGATCCGACATGAAGGCTTCGCTCGGATGGCGGGCTTCGGTTCTGGGCGCAAAAGGCATGGCGCGGAGGATACCGGCCCCTCGATTTTCTGCG
Organism: uncultured Fimbriimonadaceae bacterium; assembly: GCA_964539295.1. Classification (GTDB taxonomy): domain Bacteria; phylum Armatimonadota; class Fimbriimonadia; order Fimbriimonadales; family Fimbriimonadaceae; genus CAZIIS01. The sequence continues at coordinate 35,612 of CAZIIS010000007.1, forward strand.
CCCCGCCGAAGGTAAAACCGAGGACGCGCCCGGCCGATGGGCCGGGGGGAGCGTGACGGCGATGAGCACACCGATCAGCATTCAGCTTTACAGTCTTCGCGAGCAGATGGAGGGGGGACGCCACCTCGACATTCTGGGGCGGCTGGCCGAGGTCGGCTACACCGGAGTGGAGCCGGCGGGTCTCTACGGCATGCAGCCGGCGGAGTTCCGCAAGGTAGTGGAGGACCTCGGCATGACGATCTCCTCCAACCACGGGCCGATGCCGGGGAAGGAGAACAAGAACGAGATCCTCGACCTGTACGCGGGCCTGGGATGCAAGTGGGTGGTCGCGGGCTTCGGCCCGGACGATTTCAAAGACCTGGACTCCATCAAGCGGTCCGCCGACCGGGCCAACGAGGCGATCGACGCGCTTGAGGGCGCCGGCCTGACGTTCGTGCTGCACAACCACTGGTGGGAGTTCGAGACGATCGACGGCAAGGTCGCCTACGAGCATTTCCTGCCGCTGGTCCCCAAGGCCCGCCTGGAGATCGACACGTACTGGGCCGCCAACTTCGGGGCGAACGACGTTCCGGCCTATGTGAGCAAGTTCAAATCGATTGCGCCGCTCCTGCACCTCAAGGACGGCCCCCTCGAGATGGGCCAAGCGATGACGGCCGTCGGGGACGGCAAGGCGCCGGTACCCGAAGTGGTCGCGGCCGCCGATCCCTCGGTGCTCGAATGGTGCGTGGTCGAGTTGGACCAGTGCGCTACGGATATGTTTGAAGCTGTGGCCAAAAGCTACCGATACCTGGTCGGCAAGGGCATCTGCTCCGGTCGAAGACCGGTCTAGCGCCGAAGTTACGAAAGTCCCAGCAATTCGTCGGCGATCCCCCTTGCGGGATCGCCGATTGACCCATTTGCGGCTACGGGCAAAACGGGCCGCGAAGACCCCGCGTCTCACTGGGCATGGGGTATGGACACTGGCGTTCGACCATAGGGCCGTGGCGTCGTGGCTTTTGTAGTCCAAGGTTGAGGAAGCTGACTGTAGTTGCTATCCTGTCTGGCTTGGCCTGCTTGCAGCCGCTTCGGCCCGTGGTAATCGTCGGAAGGTCGATGGAGCCCACCTATCCGAGCAACTCCATCGCGTGGACCTTGCCCAGCAACGGCAAGGTGAAACGAGGCGACGTGGTTGTGATTCGCACGGGCAAGGGCCGCATGATAAAGCGGGTTGCGTTCGTGGCGGGCGATCCCATCGTTCGCATGGAGAAGGGTAAGTACTTCGTCGACGTAGTGGGAAGCGGCGTGCCGTCCGTTTTCACTCGGTTAGGGTGGAAGAAGGTGCGCACGAAGGTTCCCGACGACTGCATCTACGTGTTGGGCGACCACGCGGTTGAGTCCGTGGATTCGCGCCTGACCGGCGTTTATTCGTTGGATGAAGTGGAGCGGGTCGTTCTGGACCCAAGGCCCCGTCTAGGGGCGCGAAGTTCCATCGTCGCGTCGATGGAGGACAGAGCGGAGTTCCTCTGAGGGAAACCAGCCAGGCGCGCTCCTTCTGGGGCGCGCCTGGTGGTTTTGGGTGCGCCATTCCCGATTCTTGGCGCGCCAGAAACGTCTGGGCGGTGAAGAGAAGCGTACGGCCGGCGGTCGAGCCGTCTGAGTCATAATAATGATTATCAGAACGGCCATCTCTCCTTCGGTCGCCACTTCCCCCGCGCGGAGCGGCCCTAGGAGAGGATGTACTCCTCGAGCATCTGATCAAGCCGCCGCGCGGCCGCGTCGCAGCGCTGGATCAAGCGTTCCGCCGCGGTGCGCTTTGTGCGCGCGGCCTTGGCGAACACGAGCGCGCCCGCAGCCATGGCGCCCGTCACCATCGCCAGCGTCCACCACCGGCGCCCCACGCCCTGCCTGGCCACCTGCATGCCGTCCTTTTCGTCCATGTCTTTCCCCGAAAGCGATGCTTTCATCATTGGACTCCACTACATTCATCGGTAGTTCCCCTGGCAAGTTCAGCCTCAGGTCGAACGTCACCCCTCGGCGGTAAAATCGAACATCCATGCTTGACAGCTTGAGCCGTCGCCTGAGCGGCATCTTCGCGAACCTGCATCGCAAAGGGCGCCTTTCCGAGGAAGACGTGGCCCTGATGCTGCGCGAGGTGCGCGTCGCGCTGCTGGAGGCCGACGTCAGCTTCGGGGTCGCCAAGTCGTTCATCGCCGAGGTCAAGGAGAAGGCGGTGGGCGAAGAGGTGTTTGGAAGCCTGACGGCCGACCAGACGATCGTCAAAATCGTGCGCGATCAGATGGTCGAGCTGCTCGGGGGGGAGTCGGTTCCCTTCAATTGGAATCCTTCCCCGCCGACCGTCGTCGTCCTGGCGGGCCTGCAGGGCTCCGGCAAAACCACCTCGGCGGCCAAGATGGCTCGTTGGCTGGCGAAGCAGGGCAAGAAGCCGCTGATGGCCGCTTGCGACGTGCAACGCCCCGCCGCCATCAAGCAGCTTGAAGTGCTCGGCGAGCAGGTCGGCGTGCCAGTCTACAGCGACCACACCCCCGGCGCCGACCCCGTGGCGATCGCTCGGGCCGCGCTGGAGCGCGCCAAACACCTGTTCCTCGATGTGGTGCTGCTCGACACCGCCGGCCGCCTGAGCATCGACGAACCGCTGATGGAGGAGCTCCACCGGGTCTCGGCGGCGGTCAAGCCCAGCGAAACGCTGCTTGTGGTCGACTCCACCACCGGCCAGGAGGCCGTGAACGTGGCGAAGGCGTTCCACGAGCGGATCAACCTGACCGGGGCGGTCTTCACCAAGCTCGACGGCGACGCCCGCGGCGGCGCGGTGCTCAGCGTGCGGGCCGCCACCGGCGTTCCGGTGCGTTTCATCGGCGTTGGCGAGGCGACGGACGCCCTGGAGCAGTTCCACCCGGACCGCATGGCGCAGCGCATCCTGGGGATGGGCGACGTGCTTGGCATCATCGAGCGCGCCGAGGAGGCGATGCGGGGCGAAGATACCCAGGCGCTCGAAGGCAAGTTCCGCACCGGCAACATCAACTTCCACGACTTCCTCAACCAGATGCGCATGGTGCGACGCATGGGGCCGATCAAGAACGTCATGAAGATGGTGCCGGGCCTGGCGAACGCGCTCCCAGAGGACGCGTTGGACCAGGTGAACGAGCGCCAAATCGACCGTTTGGAAGCGATCGTCCTAAGCATGACTGCTACCGAACGCTCGAACCCGGATATACTGAACGGCTCACGACGGCGACGGATCGCTCGTGGCTCCGGTACGAGCGTCGAGGACGTGAACAAACTCGTGGAGCAGCTCTACGAGATGAGGCGAAGCATGAAGCAGTTCTCCAAGCTGGAGAAGCGCTTCAAGAACAAGCGGCGCCGCAGATAAGAAACGGATTCTAGGAGATCTGGATAGAACGTGGTTAAGATTCGACTTCGACGGATGGGCAATAAGCATCGGCCGTTCTACCGCATCGTGGTAACGAAGGGTACGGCCGGCCGCGACGGGGCGTTCATCGAGGTGCTCGGCACCTATGACCCACTGGTGAAGCCCGCGAACGTGTCGCTCGACGCCGACAAGGCGCTCAACTGGATGTTGCAGGGCGCTCAGCCGACCGAGACGGTGGCCTACCTGCTCAAGCGGGAAGGCGTGCTGGACCGCTTCTTCGAGCAGCGGCCGTACGCGAAGAAGGCGTTTACCTTCCTCGACAAGCGCACGGCGGCCATGAGCCAGCCGTCGGTCGTTGCCCCGGCAGCGCCGAAGCCGGAAGCGCCGCAAGCCACGGAGTAACACCCCATGACGCTCAAACCGCTGGTTGAGACGCTCGTGAGGCTCATCGTCATGGAGCCGGATTCGGCTAGCGTGACGGAGAGCAAGGACCGTGTGGGGATCATCTACAACGTGCGCGTCGCTCCGAACGACGTGGGCCGCCTGATCGGAAAGGATGGGCGCGTGATCACGTGCATCCGGCACCTGGTCGGCGCGGCGGCCTCAAAAGCCAGGGTGAGGGCAACCGTCAAGGTCGTCACGGATTAGCCGATGGAGGGGCTGCGCCCGCCTCGCCGAACCGACACCGAAACGCAACCGCCCGAGCGGCATATCCGGGTGGGCAAGATCGTCGGGTTGTTCGGTATCAAGGGCTGGGTGAAGGTGGAGCCCCTCTCCGATTTCAAAGAACGATTCGCCCCCGGGGCCTCTTTGTGGTTGAAGGGCCGTCCACACCCGGTCACCCACTTCGCCAAGTACAAAGAGATGCTCCGTATCAAGTTGGAAGGGATCGACTCGCCTGAAGAGGCCCAGCCGTTCATTGGTCAGTACCTGACTGTGCCGGAAAGTAACCGCCCCACGCTCGCCGAGGACGAGTATCTCGTCAGCGATCTGGTGGGGCTTCGAGTGGTAACCACCGACGGCCGCGAGGTGGGCGCCGTCGAGCAGGTTGTCCCGTCGCCCGCGGCAGACCTGCTGCAGATCGGCGACACGCTCATCCCGGTCATCAAGCAGTTTGTGCGCGACATCGACCTCGCCAAAGGCGTCATAACCGTGGAGCTGATCCCAGGGATGTTGCCTGGCGAACGAACTGAGGAGGTTCGCTGAGATGTTCCTAGACGAAGCGGTGGTGCTGTTCCGCTCCGGCGCCGGCGGCGATGGCGCAGCGACCTTTCATCGCGAGAAGTTCGTGCCCCGCGGCGGCCCCAACGGCGCCGACGGAGGCCACGGCGGAAACGTCGTCCTGATCGCGGACCGTCACCAACGCACGCTTTACGACGTCAAGCTGAAACGGGCCTTCAAGGCCCCCGACGGCACGCCCGCCCGAGGCAACAAGCACGGCACGGACGGCGCGGACGTGGAGGTGCGGCTGCCGGTCGGCACGGTGGTATGCGACGCCGACAAGGGGGACGCGATCGTCGACCTGAACGTGGACGGGATGCGCTACGTCGTCTGCCGGGGCGGCAAGGGCGGCGCGGGCAACCTCCACTACACCAACAGCGTCCGGCAGGCCCCAACCTTCGCCCAGCGAGGCGCCCCTCGGGAGTCGATGAACGCCAAGCTGGAGTTGAAGCTGCTGGCGGACGTCGGCCTGGTGGGCATGCCGAACGCGGGCAAAAGCACCCTGCTCAGCCGGCTCACGGCCGCCAAGCCAAAGATCGCCGACTACCCGTTCACCACCATCGTCCCGAACCTGGGCGTCGTCTCGACGCAGGGCACGTCCTTCGTGATGGCCGACCTTCCGGGGTTGATCGAGGGCGCCAGCGAGGGGCACGGCCTCGGGCATCAGTTTCTCAAGCACGTGGAGCGCACGAAGGTGCTGGTCCACGTGGTGGACGCCTACCCTCTCGACGGCTCGGACCCGGTCGAGAACATCGAGCGCATCGAGAAGGAGTTGGGGCTCTATTCCGAGCGTCTCACCCAACGGCCCCGGCTGCTGGCGCTGAACAAGCTTGACCTCGCGCCGCTCGGCGACCCGTCGGAGGTCGTGCAGCGCGTGAAGGCCTTGGGGCGACCCGTCTTCCCCATCTCCGGCGTTTCAGGGGAGGGGCTCGACGTGCTGCTCTACGAGATCGTCGCCTCGTTGCAGCGCCTGGAGGACGAGGAGGCCGAGGTGATCGTCGCGCCCACGCTCCGGGCCCGTGACGACGGCTCTTGGGACGTGGTGGCCGAGGAGGAAGGCTTCGCGGTGGTCGGCGCGCGCATCGAGCGGATGGTGGCGATGACGGACCTCGGTAACAACGAGGCGGTTCGGTATCTTCACCGCCGCCTGGAGCGCATCGGCGTCATCGGCAAGCTGCGCCAGGCCGGCGTCAGCGAAGGGGACAACGTGCGCATCGGACCATGGGCATTCACCTACACGGAGCGGGCATGAGGTTTGGGATTCTCGGCGGCACGTTCGACCCGCCCCACAAGGCGCACCTGGCGCTGGCGAAGGCGGCCAAGGCCGCGCTGTCGCTGGACGAGGTGATCTTCGTGCCGGCGGCCCGCAACCCGCTCAAGCGGACCTCGCACCCGACCTCGGCAAAACACCGCCTGCGGATGGTCGAGTTGATGGTGCAGGACGAAGAGGGGCTGAGCGTCAGCGACATCGATATCTCGCGCGGCGGCCCCAGCTACGCCATCGACACCGTGCAGGAGTTCATGATCGCGCGGCCGGGCGCCTACTGGTTCCTGATGGGGGCGGACGCGCTCAAGGCGTTGCCCCAGTGGTGGCACGTCGAGAAGTTCGTAAGGCTCTGCCGGATTGGCGCCGTCGTCAGGATGCAGATGGTTCCCTACGACGTGATGCGCACCCTGCCGAGCTACATTGTCGACGCGGTGGACCTGGTACCGATGCCGCCGGAGCCCGTTTCGTCGTCCAAGATCCGGGAGATGATCCTACGTGGCCAGCCGGTCGAACACTGGCTGAAGCCCGCCGTATGGGAGTACATTGAAAGCAACAACCTCTACCAAGAGCAACAAACCGTTGACGGCAACCGAGAAAGCCGAGCTGATCGTTAAGTTCGCCGACGATATGAAGGCCGAGCGGGTGGAGATGCTCGACATCCGCCGAAAGACGTCGGTGGCCGACTTCTTCGTGATTTGCACTGGCAACAGCGATGTTCACATGCACGCCATCGCCGACCGCGTGGAGGAGAAGCTGCGCGAGGTCGGGATTCGGCCGGTGCGTTCCGACCGCAGCGGGCCTTCGAGCGGTTGGGATCTGCTTGACTTCGGCGACGTGGTGTTCCATGTCATGCTGGAGGACAAGCGCCAGTTCTACGATCTGGAGTCGCTCTGGGAGTCCATCCAGCCCGACCCCAACCTAGTCGACTGAGCCTGAGAACCGCCATGAGCGACGAAGCCCATCCCGAGGAACAGCCGGTCTCCCCGGAGCCCAAAGCACCGCCAGAGCCATCTTCGCAGGAAGCGCTGGAGAAGGCCGAAGAGTTGGTCAGCCGCGCCCAGGCCTTCCGGGTGCGTGGGGACGCGGCTCAGGCCGAGGACATGATCGAGGCGGCACTTCGCTTGGCGCCAGATTCGGTCGTTGCGCTCGAAGCGCTGGGCGACAGCCTGCGGGCTCGGCGCCAGATGCGCCGGGCGAGGGATACCTACGACAAGGCGCGCAAGCTGGCCCCGACCAACGCCAACGTGGAGCGCAAATACGCCGAAGTGGTGCTGGCGATCGCCGGGGCCGCCGACCCGACATTCGGGTTGAGAAGCTCGGGGACGGGGGACGAAAGCATCGCGAGCGTCAAGACGGCCGCCATCCTCTCCATGCTGATACCGGGCTTGGGGCAGATCGTGTCGGGACGCCGCAACCAGGGGCTCGCCATGCTCGGCGGATGGGTTCTCGGGCTCGTTCTGGCGTTCCTCGTGCCGAACGGCATCGAGGGTCTTCTCAACTCGTTCCGAGGGGGATATGAGGTGAACGGCCTGGTTTTTCCGCCGCTCTTCCTGGCTGCATGCTGCCACCTGTGGTCGATCTTCGACGGGTCGTCGAGGGCCAAGCAGGTCGAGCGGCGCCCCATCGAGCGCCCGGTCCCGCCCGTGGACGAGAAGTTCGAGCTCTGACCGCTAGAACGACTTCGCGCCAGTCGGCAACGCGGCCACGCGCTGAAGGTGGGCGAGCGCCTTCTCTCCTTCTTCGCGGTCGTAGGCGAGGCCCAGGCGGTCGGCCACGAACTGCGCCGACTCCTCGAACAGGCTCGTCATTTCGAACAGCGCCATCCAGGCGGAATCGTAGTCGCCCGTCGGGTAGCAGGCCAGGAGCCGGCGCCACACGTCGGGCGGAAGCAGGCGCTCCAGGCGCTTGCCGCACTTGCCTGCGCTTTCCTCGAAGCCTGTGAGCACCCCGGCTTGCCACGTGAGCATCGCGACGAGTTCCGGGCGCACGCACTGGTCCATGTGCCCGAGCGCGTAGAGGATCTCCCTGCGCCAAAGCCCTTTGGCAACGTAGGGGGAGACCCACCAGAACTCGTTGCAGCACCGCAGGAACTGCTCCTGCGTCGGCCTCTGGATGTGGTATTCGGCATCGCTCGGCGCGGGCGCCGCAGGAAGCAGGCCGTCCTTATCGAGGAGCTTCACCGTCAGGCCATCGGTTCCAAACTCCTCCAGCGCCGCCTGGACGGTCTGCAGGCTGAGGTCGATCCGGTTCCCGTCGGCAAACTGCATCAGATAGGCGTAGCTCCGCGCGAAGTCCATCGTCTTCCCTGCGATGACGTCCATCTTGTCGGGCTCCAGCATCACGGCGCGTGCGCCGAACCGGTCGATCCAGTGGGGGTCGCTGAGGAACGAGGCCGTCTCGGTCACCACGTACACAACGTCGTAGTCCTGAAGGATGTCCTTCGGCGCGTTCGGGTTCGTGCGCGAGCCGTTCATGTACACGGCCCGAATGCGCTCGTCGGCCGCGGCCGTGTCCAGGATCAACGCCATCATCTCTTGTTCGCTTCGCATCTCGGCTCACAGACAACGTAAGGGCCGGGCGATCGGCGACCGCCCAGCCCTTACGCTTTTACCTCCGCGGCGCCCTCCGCGGGCCTTTGTTCAGGCTTTCCGTCGTCTGCGAACAAGCATCAGAGCGAGCGCCGATAGCCCGACGATCGAAGCGGGCTCCGGAACCGCCTCATAGGTGAGCCGGATGCCGTAGTAGTCGGCGCCGCCGGGCGGGTTGTCGTCGAACTCAACGACGGTGGTGTAGGCGTTCCCCGCATCGGGCGCCTGGATCAGGTTGACCGCGTTGCGCGCCTGCAACACCTCGAGGCTGAAGCCGGTCAGTTCCGGCCCAGGCAGTATCGGGTCCAGCCCGGTGAACACGGACGAATAGGCCCCGTATCCGGCGCCGTCCGGCCACTCCGGGAACCACTCGTAGTTGTTGAGCACGGTGGCGCCGTCGAGGGTGGTGGTGATCCATGTCGGATCGTTGTGGCCCGCCTCGACGCCCGGGACCTGGTACTCCCAGTGCAGCCACTGCATCGCGTTCGCCTGGAGGATCAAGTAGTCGCGCCCGTCTTGCCAATCCCAGACCTCGACGGTGGTCACCGTGGCCAGGGCGCTACATCCGAAGGCAACCGTCGCTGCCAAACAGAACAGGCTCCTCGCTTTCATCGGCGTAGTCCTCTCTTCTCAATTCACGCGCCCGGCCAAGGAGCCGGCGCGGGCGCAGTATTACACCGTCATTATAAGGGGATCACGACGCATCACGGGGCGCGCATGCGATATTTGGAGCGAACCGAAGTCAAAAAAGGACGCGCAGTTCCCTCGGCGACGCGGAGTTATCGAAGGTGAGCCACGCCAACTTCAGCTGCGAGTCATAACGAACCTCTGCGACCGTCTTGTCCCCCAGTACCGCCGACTTCGGGGCCCTCGGCAGGCGGGCGAGAAGCACGCACCTCGTGCCGGCGATCCCCTCGACGACGCAGCTCAAGCAGTTCGCGGTCAGCCTGGGCTTCCAAACCTTGCACGCCGAGGCGAGCACGGGCGTCGTGGCCTTGTCCAGGTCAAGCAGGAACAGCCGGGCGCCGGGGACCACCACCGCGCCCTCCATCGCCCGGAGTCCCGGGTCGAAGAGGTTGACGAACCGCCCATCGAGCCTTCGCGGCGGAGCGTCCACAGACTCGTCCAGCCCCGCGGCGACGACGTACTTCCCCCTGCGCAGGACCAGATCCCCATGCTCGCCCCAACGCACCCTGGAGCCCCGGATCGCGCCCTGAACCGCGGCCACGAGCGTCCGGTCGCCGTCTGGCGCATAGGCGAGGGCCACCGGGTTGGCGCGCCGATAGAGCACAACCCCCTTCCCTACTGCGTGCCGCCCCGGCGATGCGTCGCGGCCAAGGCCGAGCGCTTCGAACAGGTGTTCGCGCGGTGCCCGGTACCGCATCGGCGCCTGGTTCCACCACTCCCGCACCCCGTTGAACGGGTCTGAGTCGTCGTCCCAAAAGATGAGCACGCCGCCGGCCCTCACCCAGGCGGCGAGCGGCGGATGCACCTCGGCCCCAAGCGGTTTCATCCCCTGGTAGCTCATGAGCAGCAGGTCGTAGGGTCGGAGCGCGCCCTTGAGCGGCGCGTTTTCGAGCTGAACCGGGTCGACCGGCACGCCGCGCTTGACCAAGGGTAAGGCTAGGCCGTAGAAATGGCTAAGCGGGCCGTCGCTGCCGGAGGGTCCTCCCCGCTGGAACATCAGCGAGTCGCTCACCACGACCCCGGCCTTCGGGCGCTCGCCCACCCAGGCGTTCGGCCTCTGGTTCATGTCGTTGAGCGCGTTCACAACCGTCTGGATCTCGGTGGCATAGGCCGGCGGAATGCCGATCCGGTTCGACGGGTCCTCCTCGCTCGGGTAGCGGCCGGTGAAGATCCGATCCGGCCAGGGCATCGTCTCGTACCGCCAGACCTCGGCCTGGAGGAGCGATGCCACCAGCGTCGACTCCCAGTTCCTACGGTAGTCCCCCCAGTCGTGGCTTGGGTCGTCCTCCACCGGGTCGTTCAGGTACCAGACCCTCCGCCCGGTGGCCCGTACCAGGTTCTGCATGGCGCGGTATTCGAGGAAGGCCGTCTCGAAGGTGCGCTCCTTCTCGACGCCCCGGTAGACGTTGGGCGTCCGGGAGGTTCCGGTCCACACCTGGGCCACGTACCCGTCGCACCCGTTCAGGCGCGCCAGGCTCGATTCCGGGCTCACGATCCGCCATGTGGCGTAGTTCAGCAGGCTGTGCGTCGGGACGTAGCACCGCACGTTGCGCCCAGTTTTGCGGTTGTAGGCCTGCACGTGGTCGAACACCTGCTGCAGCGCGCGGCGGTAAAGGTAGTACTTGAGCTTTGAGGCGCGCCATTGGGCGTCGCAACTCTCGTGCGGGGGCTGCCACGCCTCGCAGAAGTAGCTCTGCCACTCGCGCCGGAACCCCGGCCCGTAACCCGCGCGCACCCAGAACTCCGGCTCCTCCAGGTGGATCGCCTCGGCGCCGGCGTCCAGGGCGCGCTGCACACCCACGCAGAGGAACTTGCCATAACTCTCCCCGGGGCTCATGTAGTAGACGTCGCCTCCGTGGCTGATCCGGTCGCCGTTCCGGTCGGTCTGCGCCTCATCCTCGTGGTTCTTCCCGTCGAACCGGCCGTACAGGTAGTCCTGGTATTCGCCCCACGAGACGCCGGTCATGACGTGGATCCGGTATCCCCGCTCCCGCCAACTTCGGATGCGCTCCGAGAGCCCCTTGTCGATGCCGTACACCATCACCACGTCCGACCGGACGTTGATACGCTCGCTGAACGGCGCGTAGCACTGGAAGCAGGTCCGCTCCAGCGCTTGCTTGGGGTCGAGCGGGCGACTCAGGTCGGCGGCCAGGACGAGCGCCAGGGGCGCGGCGAACAGCATGGTCTCCCTTTCGCCGTCCCCCGCGCGCCGTCCTCCATTCCGAGCGGAAAGGAGCGGCCCCAATCGCCGGCGAACTGGTTCAATGGAGGAGTCCATGCTGTTACTTCGCACCTCATCTGCCGTCGTTTTGCTTGCCATTGCCGGGTCCGCCTTGGCCGGCCCGGTCGATTCCGCGCGGGGGGTGCTGACGCGCACCCTCGGCCCCCGGGCCAAAGAGTTCATCCTTCAGGAGCTTCCCGCGTCCCCGTTCGACACGTTCGAAGTGGAGGCCAAGGGCGGCAAAGTGACCGTCAAGGGCACGACCGGCGTGGCGATCTGCCGCGGCGCCTACGAGTACCTGCGCGAGGCGTGCCACGCCATGGTCACCTGGGAGGAGGACAACCTGCGGCTCCCGGCGCGAATGCCGGATCGCCCGTTGCGCCGGGTGGTCTGCCCCAACCGCTTCCGCCACCTCTACAACGTCTGCACCTTCGGCTACACCACCGCGTTTTGGGACTGGAAGCGCTGGCAGCGCGAGGTGGATTGGATGGCGCTGCACGGCATCAACATGCCGCTGGCGATGACTGGCCAGGAGGCGGTCTGGCAGAAGGTGTTCCTCGGAATGGGCCTGAAGCAGGCGGACCTGGATGCGTTCTTCACCGGTCCGGCCTTCCTCCCTTGGCACCGGATGGGCAACGTGGACGGGCACGCCGGACCACTGCCGCAGTCCTGGATCGACGGCCAGGCGGAGCTCCAGAGGATGATCTTGAAGCGCGAGCGCGAACTCGGCATGACGCCGGTCGCCCCCGGCTTCTCCGGGTTCGTGCCCAAGGCGTTCGCCGTGGCGCACCCCGAGGCCGCCATCACCCGCTCCTCGGGATGGTGCGCGTTCGAACCCACCTATCTGCTGTCGGCCACCGACCCGTTGTTCATTGAGATCGGAAAGCGGTTCATCCAGGAGTACCGGAGCACCTTCGGTTCGGACCACCTGTACCTCTGCGACACGTTCAACGAGATGACGCCCCAGGTCAAGCCGGAGACCAAGCTGCAGGAGCTACGAGCGATGGGCGACTCCGTCTACCGTGCCATCCTCGCCGGAGACCCAGAGGGCGTTTGGGTCATGCAGGGCTGGCTCTTCTTCAACGAGGCCGGCTTCTGGCAGAAGCCCGAGGTGGAGGCGCTGCTGAGCCCGGTACCCGACGACCGGATGATCGTCATCGACCTGGCCGACGACCTGCGCGAGATCTGGCGCGCCCACCCGGCCATGGCGAAGAAGAACTGGCTCTACTGCACCCTTCACAACTTCGGCCAGACCACCGAGCTGTTCGGCGACCTCGAGCGCTATGCCGCGGGGCCGATCAAGGCGCTCAACGACCCCGGCCGCGGCGGCATGGTCGGCATGGGCATCACCCCCGAGGGCGTCGACCAGAACCCGGTGGTGTACGAGTTGATGACCGACCTCATGTGGACTCGCGAACCGGCAAACGTTTCGCGCTGGCTGAACGACTATGCCACGTCGCGCTACGGGGCGTGCCCGGCCCCGATGCGCTCGGCCTGGAAGGCGCTGCTCGACACCGTCTACTCGATGCACACCATGCCGATGGGCAGCCGCTACTACCGGCGGCCCACTCTCTCCGACGTCGGCGAACCGGGGGCCGACACCATGCGCGTCAAGCAGGTGGTGCTCGACATGCTGGCCTGCTCGGACCGGCTCGGCAAGGCGCCGACCTATCGGCGCGACCTGGTGGACGTGGCCAAACGCTATCTGGCGGACTGCTCCGGCGCCATCCTCTACCGGGCGGTGCTGGCTCGCGACTCCGGGAAGCTGGACGAGGCCCGCAAGCTGCAGAACCAGTACATCGAGGCGCTCGCCGACATCGACCGGCTGTTGGCCACCCTGCCCGAGCACCGGCTCTCGACCTGGATCGCGCGCGCCAAGCAGTGGGGCCGCAACCCGGCCGAGAAGGCGCTGATGGAGGAGAACGCGCGGCTCCAGGTGACCGTCTGGGGCGGACCCGTGCTTCACGATTATGCCTGGAAGGAGTGGGCGGGGCTGATCCGCGACTTCTACGTGCCGCGCTGGAAGATGCTTTTCGCCGCGCTCGATTCCGGTGAGGGCCTGGATGCCGGGGCGATGGACAAGGCGCTCGCCGACTGGGAGCTCGGATGGACCAAACGCCGGACTGCGCCGGTGGAGTCCAAGCCCGGCGACCCGGTGGCCGTGACCCGGGAGCTGCTTGCCAAGTACGCCGACGCGGCGACCGTCCCCCAGGTCGACCGCGGCATCGCGGTGGGCAAGCCAACCTCGGACTCCGGCCACACCGAGGAGGGCGGCAACCCCGCGCACGCCGCGGACGGCTTTTCCGGCGGCGCCTACTGGTC
>CAZIIS010000008.1:0-44550 GCA_964539295.1 uncultured Fimbriimonadaceae bacterium
GCCGTCGACGTCCGCATCCGTCATGATGATGACCTTGTGGTAGCGCAGCTTCTCGATGTCGAAGTGGCTCGTCTTGCCGTTGCCGCTGCTGCCGCCGTTCCCGTTGCCGTTCCCGTTGCTGAAAAGGTTCTCTTCTGAGTCGTCGTCGCGACCGGTGTCCACGGCGATGCCGGCGCCGAGCGCCGCAATCAGCGCCTGCACTTCGGCGTTGTCGAGCGCCTTGTCCAGCCGGGCCCGCTCGACGTTCAGGATCTTGCCGCGCAGCGGCAAGACGGCCTGCGTCATGCGGTCGCGCGCCTGCTTGGCCGAGCCGCCCGCCGAGTCGCCCTCGACGATGAACAGCTCACACTGGGTCGCGTCCTTGCTCACGCAGTCGCTGAGCTTGCCGGGAAGCCCGAACGACTCCATGGCGGAGCTCCGCTTGACGGCCTCCGCCGCCTTGCGGGCCTCCTCCCGGGCGCGTTGCGCCAGCACCGATTTGTCGATGATGCGCTTGGCGACCGCCGGGTTCTCCTCGAGGAAGGTGCCAAGGCCGTCGCCAACCAGCGAGTTGGTCGCGCCCTGCACCTCGGGGGTGACGAGCTTGACCTTATCCTGCGAGTTGTAGCTGGGGTTGACCAGTTTGAGCGCGATGACCGCCGTCAGCCCTTCAAGAACGTCGTCCGAAGTGAAGTTCTTGTCCTTCTCCTTCAGGAGGTTCATCTTCCGGGCGTAGGCGTTCAACACGCGCGTCAACGCCTGGCAGAAACCGGACACGTGGGTGCCGCCGTCGGGCTGGTGGATGTTGTTGGAGTAGGCCAACAGCGTGGAGTGGTAGCCGGTCTGGTACTGAATGGCCACCTCGATCTCCATGTCCTCCCGCACGCGGTGGAAGTAGATCGGCTTGTTGAGGGTGTCGTACCCCTCGTTCATGTCCTCGACGAGCTGCACGATGCCCTGCGAGTAGTGGTAGGTCTCGCAGTCCTCCGGCTTGGCCTCGCTGACGAACTCCAACGTCAGGTTGGGGTTCAAGTAAGCGATTTCGCGCATGCGCCGCTTGATCACGGCGGGGTCGTACCGGACGTCGGTCAACACCTCGGAGTCCGGCATCCAGTGCTGCTTGGTACCGGTGCCCTCACATTCGCCGACCACCTCCACAGTGGTGACGGGAATGCCGCGTTCGAACCGCTGGCGATAGAGCTTGCCCTCCGACTGGACCGTGCTCTCCATCCATCGGGAGAGCGCGTTGGTGCACGACACGCCCACGCCGTGCAGACCGCCCGACACCTTGTAGCCGTGTCCGGCGCCGAACTTGCCGCCCGCGTGCAGCTTGGTCATGACGACCTGAAGGGCGGAGACGCCCTCCTTCTCGTGCATGCCGACCGGGATTCCGCGTCCGTTGTCCAGGACGCTCACCGACCCGTCGGCGTACAGCGTGACGACGATCTTGTCGCAGTACCCGGCAAGCGCCTCGTCCACGCCGTTGTCCAGCACCTCGCGGAACATCTGGTGGAGGCCCTTGCGGCCGTTGTCGCCCACGTACATCCCGGGGCGCATCCGAACCGCCTCCAGGCCTTCGAGCACCTGGATGCTGTCCGCGGTATACGCTTCCTCGACGCGCATGGCGATCGACTCGTCCGCCGCCGCCTCGTGAGACTCGGTGTGCACCAGCGGCTCATCCGCAGCCAGTTCCTGAGTCCCGGCGTCAACTTGCGACTCGTCCGTCAGCTTATCTTCGGGTTTGCCCATATCGTTTAGGTTGCACTACATGACGGCTCATCGTCGAGAGCACGCCCAAGGTTCCTTGATTGTACCTTTTTGGCCTACAACCCAAGGACGGATGACGAATGCGGCGCGAAGCAAAGACCAACGCGACACACATAGTTTGGAACCAAATGGACCAAATGGCCGCTATTATCTCCTGATGGGGCGCCATGAACCAGCGACGCCGTTGTTCGTCGTCGGCATCGGTTCCGGCGTTCCGGCCCGGCGACCGTCATGGTGGTGAAGGATGGCGTTCCGCGCTCTTTGGTGTTGCCTGCTCGCCCTGGCACTGACCGCAACGGGCTGCCGCCCGCCGAAACCCAGCTCGGCCGAAGTACGCGTCGGACTGCTCATCCCGGCGACGGGCGATCTGGCCGATGCCGGAGGAGCGATCCTCAATGGAGCGACGCTGGCCATGGAGGAGATCAACTCTGGCGGGGGCATCGCATCGCTGAAGGGCGCCAAACTCAGGCTTGTGCTGGGCGACACGAAGGGCGTTCCTGAGGTCGGCGCGAACGAGGCGCTGCGGCTGATCCGGGAGGATAAGGTCGCTCTGCTCGTGGGCGGGTACCAAAGCTCCACGACGCTGATGATGACCGCAGTCGCCGAGGGCGGCAAGACGCCGTTCGTGGTGAGCACCGCGATCGCCGACGTGATCAGCGAGCGCGGCTTCCGGTACACCTTCCGGCTGTGCCCAAAGGCGACCACCTACGGGCGCGACCAGGTGCAGTTCCTGCTCGACCTGGGGCGCCGAACCGGGCGGCCGATCCGCCGCGCGGCGCTGGTACACGAAAGCACCGGCTTTGGCACAGCCGTGGCCTTGGCGCAGAAGCGAGCCGCCAAAGAGATGGGCCTCCAGGTGGTGGCGGAACGCTCGTATCCCGCGCAGCACCCGGAGTACGCCGAGGCCGCCGTGCGCGCCGTATTGGCGCTCAAGCCGGACGCGATCCTGACCGCGTCGTACCTGGAGGACGTTGTGGCGGTTCGACGGGCGATGGCGCAGGTGGGGGCGACGCTCCCCCTGGTCGACGCGGGCGGGGGGATGGCATCCATCAAGTACAAGGAAAGGCTCGGAAGCCAAGCCGAGGGCTCCTTCACCCTCTCCGAGTATTCCGAGCTCGCCCCGGGGCGCGGCGCCCTGGGCAAGCGCTATCGCGCGCGCTTCGGCGTCGGGATCACCGGCGACGGCGCCTACGCCTACGAGAGCCTCATGGTGATTCGGGACGCCCTTGAACGAGCCAAGAGCGCGGACCGCGAGGCGCTTCGCGACGCGCTGGCCGCCACGGACATGAACCCCGGGCCGGGCATGGTTCTGCCGGCCAAGCGCCTACGGTTCGGACCCGACGGCCAGAGCTACGACGCGCAGCTTCTGGTGCTGCAGTTGCAGAGCGGGGCGTGGGTTCCCGTCTGGCCGCCCGAGTTCGCCGCCGCGAAACCGAGGTTGACGAGGTAGACGCATGGAACCGACGGACCCGAAGGGCGTTTCTCAGGTCGGCTGGCGCAGCAGCTTCGCGACTCGCATCGGCTGGTCGACGGTCCTTATCGTCGCCGCCTCGTTCGCCCTGACCGGCTACGGGCTGATCTGGATCGCCCGCCAGGCGCTGGAGCACGCGACGATCGAGATCCAGCAGCGCAACGCGGACAAGGCGGCCATCCTGATCTCGGACTTCGTCACGACCAGCATCGGCGATCTGACCTTGTTCGAGGAGATCGCCCAACTGGATACAGAGAAGCCCGCCACGGCGCAGAACCAGCTCGACGGCCTGCTTCAGGCGCGGGCGTCGCAGTTCGGCCAACTCTGGGCGACCGACTCCGACGGCAGAACCGTCGCGCACGTCTCCCGGTTCCACACCGACGTGGGGGGCGAAGCAAAGACGGAGGTGATGGGCGCAGCCCATGCCGCCACGACGTCCGATCGCCCCTTCCTCAGCCCGCTTTTCGTGTCCAAGGAGAGTGGCCTGCTATCGGTGCAGATCGCCGTGCCGCTCAGCATCCGGTTTGGCAAGGCGCCGGGCGCGCTCGTCGCGGAGACCAACGCCAGTTGGCTTTGGAGCGAGGTGAGCCGGATCCATGTCGGCGAGACCGGATACGCCTACCTCGTCGACAAGCAGGGCCGGTTCCTGGCGCACCAAGACCCCGCCACCGTGCTCAACCGGTACGGCGAAGACATGCGATGGGCGCTGCCGGTGAAGGACTGGGTCGAAACGACAGACAACCCCCAGCTTCGCCCCCACGAGTACATCGGACTAGAAGGCAAAAAGGTGGAGGGCCTGCTTGCCCCGATAGCCGGGACGGATTGGGCGGTGGTCGTCGAGCTGCCCACGCTTGAGGCATACGCCGGAGTCGACAAGATGCAGGCTTTCCTTGTGGTCTTCGCCGTGCTCTCCGGCCTGTTTTCGGCCGCCCTGGCGCTCTGGTCGTCGGTCCGGCTGGTGCGGCCGTTGCGCGCGCTGGCGAAAAGCGCCGCCCTCATCGGCAGCGGCGACACCTCCACCGAAGTGGTCGAGGTCAACCGCCGCGACGAAGTGGGCTTCCTCGCCACCCAGTTCCGAAAGATGCGGAACGAGTTGGCCGAGCTCCACGCCGGTTTCCGTAGGCAGATCGACGAACTCACGGACGCGGAGGCGGCGCTGAGCGCCTCGGAGACCAAGTACCGCGCGATCTTTGACAACAGCGGCGCCGCCCTGGTCTTCACCGAAGAGGACGGCGCCATCTCGATGTGCAACCGGCAGTTCATGATGCTCAGCGGCCTGCCCAGGGAGCACATCGAGGGCAAACGGACCTTGCAGGACTTCGTCCACGCGCCCGAGGACAAGGAGGCGCTGGACCGGGTGCAGGAGCCGCGAACGGCGCGCCCGGGGGGCGGTCCCCGTCGATGCGAGTTGACTTTCACCAGCGCCGACGGCGTGCAACAGGTGGTCGTGGTGACGACGGTGGTTCTGCCCGGCACCCACCAGGCCCTGACGGCGTTGGTCGACATCACCGAACGTAAGCGCGCGGAGGACGAGGTGCGCCAGCTGAACGAAACGCTGGAGCAGCGCGTGGCCGAGCGCACCGCCCAACTCGAAAGCGCCAACGCCGAACTGGAATCGTTCAGCTACTCGGTCTCTCACGACCTTCAGGCGCCGCTCCGGGCGATGTCGGCCTTCAGCGAGTCGTTCGAGGCCTCGCATGCCGCGAAGTTGGACGATGACGGACGCGCCACGCTGACGCGAATCCGAATGGCTGCCAAGCGAATGCAGGAGTTGATCGACGACCTGCTACGGCTGTCGCGGGTCACGCGCGTCGAACCCCAGCTCTCCGACGTGGACCTGAGCGAGATCGCCCGGACCATCGCCGACTCGATCGCCGGGTACGACCCCGAGCGCGACGTCCGGTTCGTGATCCAACCCGGCGTGGTCGTGCGCGGCGACGTGCGGCTCCTGCGGGCCATGATGGAGAACCTCCTTCTGAACGCCTACAAGTACACCTCGAAGGTCGAATCGGCCCGCATCGAGTTCGGCGCAACGGTTCAGGACGGGAAGAAGGTCTGCTTCGTGCGCGACAACGGCGTCGGGTTCAACATGGCCTACGCCGGGCGCCTCTTCAAGCCGTTCCAACGGCTTCACTCGGCCAGCGAGTACCCGGGCAGCGGCATCGGCCTGGCCACGGTCCAGCGCATCGTGCGGTGGCACGGCGGACGCATCTGGGCCGAGGGCGCGGAGAACGAGGGCGCGACCTTCTGGTTCGCGCTGGGCGGAGGTTAGGCGGCGCGCCGACTCGCGCTTCATAATGGCGCTATGCCCCTGTACGAGAGCCTGCTGCGGCCGCTGCTCTTCCGAACCGACCCCGAGTTCATCCACGAACTGGTGACGAAGTGCATCTCCCTGGGGCTCGTGCGGGCGAGCGCGCCGAAGGACCCCAGGCTCGAACGGACGGCGTTCGGCGTGCGCTTCCCCAACCCGATCGGCCTCGCCGCGGGGTTCGACAAGAACGGCGTCGCTCTGCGCCACCTGGCGGGACTGGGTTTCGGCTTCGCCGAGATCGGCACGGTCACCCGCCACGCCCAACCCGGCAACCCCAAGCCGCGGCTGTTCCGCATGCCCGAGCACCACGCCATCGTGAACCGCATGGGATTCAACAACGACGGCGCCGACGCGATGGCGCGTCGCATCGCGGGCGTGAAGGCCGGAATCCCGGTCGGCATCAACCTGGGCAAATCCAAGGTGACGCCGCTCGAGGACGCGCCCGAGGACTACGCCTACTCGTTCCGCCTTCTGCGGGAGTTCGGCGACTACTTCGTGGTGAACGTGAGTTCGCCCAATACCCCGGGGCTGCGCACGCTGCAGGAGCGCGAGCCGCTCGCGCGCATCTTTGGCGCGCTCAAGCAGGTCGACGAAACGAAACCGCTCCTGGTGAAGGTCGCGCCCGACCTGACCGAGCCGCAGCTCGACGAGGTGCTCGAAGTGGCGCGGGAGTACCGGCTTTCCGGCATCGTCGCCACGAACACGACCATCTCCCGTGAGATGCTGCCCGCCGACCCAGGCATCGAGGGCGGGCTGAGCGGGGGACCGCTGAAAGAGATGGCGCGAAAGGCGCTGCGCCACCTGGCCGCCAACACGCCGCCCGAGATGACGTTGATCGGCGTCGGCGGTATCGAGACCGGGCACGACGCCCTGGAGCGGCTGGCCGACGGCGCCCAACTGGTACAGGTCTACACGGGCTGGATATACGCCGGGCCGGGCGGCATCCCCAAGATGCTCCGGGAGATGCTGGCGGAGATGGACGCCCCCCGCTAGCGCTTGCGCCGCTTGCCGAACACCGCGCGGTCCAGCGACGCGCCGCCCCCGCCAAGCACCAGAACCGCCACCGCCATCGCAAAGAGCATCGCCGGATAACCGATCTTGCCCACGGTCTCGGTGGTGAGTTCGCTGGTCTTGACGGCGTTCTCGTACACCGCGACCGCCATCGTCGACGCGACGCCGAGCGCCGCCACCCGCGTGAACAGGCCGGACAGCACGCCCAAACCGCCGAAGAACTCGGCGATGATGGCGACGATCGCCGCCCATGCCGGGATGCCGAAGGCGTTCTTCATCATCGTGAGCGTGCCGGTTACGCCCGCGCCACCGAAAACGCCGAACATCTTCTGCGCCCCGTGGAACGTGATGAAGACCCCGAGGAACAGCCGCAGCCACAGCGACACGACGTCCTGTACCCGGTTCTTGTCCATACCGCGTATTCTACGGGCATAACGCCTGCCGATAGGTCGTTGCGGTAGCCTTACCCGCCGTGCGACCCACGTCAGCGGACCAGATCGTGGTCGGGGGCGGCATCGTCGGTTTGGCGACCGCCTACGCCCTGGTCCGCCGCAAGCCCGGCCTGCGGGTCGTGGTGCTGGAAAAGGAGCCGGACGTCGCCCGCCACCAGACCGGCCGCAACTCGGGCGTGATCCACTCCGGAATCTACTACCGCCCGGGCTCCGTCAAAGCCGCCACGTGCCGCGAGGGCAAGGCGCGGCTAGAGCAGTTCTGCGAACGCGAGGGCCTGCCCTGGGAACGCTGCGGCAAGGTGATCGTCGCCACCCGCCCGGCCGAGATCCCCCGGCTGGACGACCTGATGTCCCGCGGCCAGGCCAACGGCGTCGAGTGCCGGCGCATCGACCGCGCCCGGCTCGCCGAACTGGAGCCGTGCGCCGCCGGACTGGACGCGATCTACGTCACCGAGACCGGCATCGTGGACTACGTGGCGGTCTGCCTGCGCCTGACGGCCCTCATCCGCGAGGCTGGGGGCGAGGTCGTCACCGGCGCGCGCGTCTTCGGGCTGGTCGAGCGGGGCGGCGAGGTCACGGCCCAAACGACCGCCGGCGACGTAACGGGCAGCTTCCTGGTGAACTGCGCGGGACTGCATTCCGACCGCGTGGCCCGGATGGCGGGCGCCCGCCCAACGGCCCGCATCCTGCCCGTGAGGGGGGAGTACTTCGCGCTTCGCCCCGAGGCCTGGCGGCTGTGTCGCAACCTCATCTACCCAGTTCCGGACCCGTCGTTCCCGTTCCTTGGGGTCCACCTCACCCGCGTGGTGTCCGGGGGCGTCGAGTGCGGCCCGAACGCGGTTCTGGCGCTGGGGCGGGAGGCATACGCCAAGGCGTCGTTCCGGCCCGCCGACCTGGCCGAGATGGCCCTTACCCTGGGCTTTTGGCGGTTGGGCGCCGGCATTTGGCGCACCGCGGCGAGCGAGGCGTGGCGCTCGCTGAGCCGCCGGGCCTTCGCCCAGTCGCTTCGGCGCCTGGTACCGGAGTTGAACGTGCACGACCTGATCCCGGCCGAGCCGGGCATTCGCGCGCAGGCGGTGGGACCCGACGGCCGGCTGATCGACGATTTCGAGTTCCTGCAGACGCCGCGAGCCCTGCACGTGCTGAACGCGCCCTCGCCCGCCGCGACGGCCGCGTTCAGCATCGGCGAACGGCTGGCGGACCGCTGCCCGCTCTAGACGCCGCCGTTGGGCCGGAGCGACGCACCGCCCCGCGGTAACGTCTTCTCATAGAATGCTCACGGATCTGACCGTCGAGAACATCGCGATCATCGACCGCGCCACGTTGCCGCTGGGGCCGGGCTTCTCGGCCCTGACCGGCGAAACCGGGGCGGGCAAATCGCTGCTCATCGACGCGATCGGGTTGGCGCTGGGGGGCCGCGCCGACTCCGACCTGGTTCGCTCGGGCGCGGCCAAAGGGAGCGTGAGCCTGGCGGTGGACGTCGGCGGCAATCCGCAGGCCGTCGCCAAATGCGCGGAACTGGGCGTCGAGGTCGAGGAGGGCACGCTGGTGGTGCAGCGCGACGTTAGCGCCGAGGGCCGCTCGACGGTGCGCCTGAACGGCAAGCCCGCCGCGGTCGGGGCGCTCCGCGAAATCGGCGCGCTGCTCGTGGACCTGCACGGCCAACACGACCACCAGGCGCTGCTGGTCCCCGAGCGGCAGATCGACTTCCTGGACGACTGGATCGGCGACCCGGCCTCCGAGTTGCTGGCCGAGGTCCAGGAACGCTTCAGCGCGGTCGAGGGCCTGCGCCGCAAGCTCAACGCGCTGCGAACCAGCCGCCGGGAGCGCGAGCAGCGCGCCGACCTGCTGCGGTTCCAGGTGCAGGAGATCGGCGCCGTGGCGCCGACCGTGGGCGAGTTGGAGGCGCTGGAGGCCGACCTCAGCCGCCTCCAGCACGCCGAGCGCCTGGCGCAGGGCTCGATGGTCGCGCTCGCAACGCTTTCCGAGGACGAGGGCTCGGCGCTCGAACGCCTCGGTTCGTCGGTGAAGGAGCTTGCCGCCCTCGAAGCGCTTGACCCCACCATCGGCGAGGGGGCCGACCTGATTCGCCAGGCGCTCTACGCGCTGCAGGACGGCGCGCGGGCGCTGCGGTCCTACGCCGAGGGCGTCGAGATGGACCCGAACCGGTTGGAGGAGGTCGCCGGACGCATCGACGCGCTGCGCAAGCTGCGCCGCAAGTACGGCGACGACGAGGCCGCGGTGCTCGCCTACCTGGAATCGGCCAAAGAGGAGTTGACCTCACTGGAGGACTCGGAGTCGAGCGAAGCCGAGGTGGCCGAACGGCTTGCCGCCGCCGAATCGGAGCTTTGCGACGTCGCCACGCGCCTTTCCGAGCTGCGTCGGGAACGAGCCCTGGAGTTCGCGCGGCGCGTAACCGACGAGGTGCGCGACCTGGCGATGGAGAAGGCGCTCTTCGAGGTGGCCGTCGAGCCCAAAGCGATCGAGCCGAACGGCGGCGACCGCGTGGAGTTCCTCTTCACCGCCAACCCCGGCGAACCGCTGCGCCCACTGGCAAAGGTGGCCAGCGGCGGCGAGATCAGCCGCGTGATGCTCTCGATCAAGGTGGCCTCGGCGGGACGGGCCGGCGTGCCGACGCTCATCTTCGACGAGGTGGACACCGGCCTCAGCGGCCGCGCGGCCGCGGTCACCGCCCGCAAGCTGGAAGCGCTCTCCGAGCACTACCAGGTGCTGGTGATCAGCCACCTGCCGCAGATCGCCGGGCGCGCCGACGTTCACTTCCGCATCGAGAAGGCCGAACAGAGCGGCCGACTGGTCACGCAGGTGAACCGGCTGGAAGGCCCGGCTCGGGTGCAGGAGATCGCGCGGATGCTCGCGGGCGAGCGCGTCGGCGAATCCGCCCTGGCCAACGCCCGCGAGCTTCTGGCCCGTTAGCGCCCTACGGCGTCACCTCGTAGCAGAGCGCCCTCTCCTTCGGGCCGACCTCGAACGTCAGCACTCCGCCCGAGTAGCCGGCGTCCAGCGAGCGCAGGCGCTTGCCGGCCGGGTCCAGCACGTACACCTTGCGCGGCCCCGAAACGGCCAGCGTGACCTTGCAGGGGATCCCCTCGGCCACGACCGGGCCGTGGCCCCACCGGTCGCCGACGCTGGTCCGGGTGGCGTTCCATCCCATCTCCTGGTTCTCGACGCGGCCGACCAGGGTCAGCAGCACGCGCTTGGACTCCGCCAGCGGTTTGCAGTCCATCGCGACCAACGTCAGGGCGGCAAAGCGATTCTCGAACTTCGGGAACGCAAACGTCGCCCCGCCCAGCGCCACGGTCTGCCCACTGACGTAGCCGGTGACGGCCTTCGCGGCAGGCGCGTCGGCTCGGAAAACGGCGCCGTCGGGGGTGCGCACGGCTCCCAACACCGGCGGCTCGGCCGGCGCCGGGTCGGCGATCAGCTTCGACGCTGACCCCTCGCCCACGGCGACCCCCAACCGATACGCATAGGCGCTTGGAACGCCGCCGTGTTTGCGCCACGACCAATTCGCGTCGCACGATTCCGCCCACGGCTTCTTGGGCAACACGAGCACGGCCTTGCGCTCGATCGACGGCACGAGCCCCGCACGGAAGATGAGCGCCGTCGATGGGAAGAACGCGCTCTTGGCGGCGTCGGCGGCGATGTTGAAGTAGCCGTTGATCTTGTCGTTCGGCTGGCCCGACGCGGTCGCCTCGTAACAGAAGCTGTAGATGGCGTCCCAATCCTGCAGCGAGGCGAAGGTCGAGAGAAGCGGCATCATCTCGGCCTGGAAGTCGCTGGGCGCAGGGTGGTTGTACTCCGAAATGGTGTACGGCTTGCCGTCCACGCGGAACCGGGCCAGCGAGCCAAGCTCGCCAAGCCCGCCGTCCATCTCGTTGGTCATCGGGGTGTTGCGGATAGTCCAGTCCACGCTATCCCACGACTTGTTGGGGAAGACCGGGTGCTCCCAGTAGGCGTGGTTGTCGACGAACTCCATACTGGACTCCCGGTTGTAGCCCGTTGCCCCGCCGTAGGTGATCTGCGTATCCACGACGTTGGCTCGAACGCCGAGGTCCTGTTTGAGGTAGGCGCGCATCTCCTCGGCGTAGGCCTTCTCCGTGTCGGCCAGGAAGTCCGTGAAGTCGCTCCGGCGCCTGGCGAGCGCCGGGCCGTCGATGTCGACGTTGCGCTTGGCCAGCGATTGGCCCGAGGGCAGGAACGGCCCGGGCGCGCCGGGCGAAAGCGACAGGCGCTCCACCTCCACGCGGCCCGGCGCCGCACCCACGACGAACACCACGCGCGAATGTCCCTCCTCGGTCCCGGTCGCGGCAAAGGGGAAGCTGAAGTTCCGCCACTCGGGGCCCAGTTTGGCGGGCGCGCTCAGGCCCAGGAACCGCCAATCGGACCGGTCGAGCGTTACGTTGACCGGCACGCTGCGCTCCTTGTCGGCGCGCGCGCGGAAGCGCAAGGTGTAGGTGGCGCCCTCCTTCAGGTTCAGCCCCGCCAGCGTCGTCTGCACGTGCCAGTCCGGCCCCGGGTTGCTGCGAACCGTCACCGACATGCCGGGGGCGGCGGCCCGCCCTGCCGGCGCGGGCCGTACCTCCATCGCGACGTCGCCGTTGCTGTGGTTCTCGAGCTCCCATCGGTTGGTCGGTCCGACCACGCTCGGCCCGACCGGCGTTACGCCGGCCATCCAGGCGCGCTTCAGGGTCTTGTCGTTCTTGTACTTGCGCGTCAGCCATTGGTTCCACAGGCCGACCAGCTCGCCCCGGAACGGCTCCGGCAGGTCGAACAGGTCCGCGCCAAACGGCTCCCAGTAGGACGGCAGCAGCGAGTTCTCGTTGTTGATCTCGACCACGGCCAACGCGGGCTCGTCCTTGTAGCGGAGCCCGGTGTACGGGTTGCGGCGGTCGAGCAGCTCCTTGGCGTACTGCTTCTGCAGCTCGATCATCCGTCGGTCGAAGGTATCGACCTTCTTGCAGAACGACGTTTTGATCTTCCGCACGCTCTCCGGAAAGCCCAGTTCGGGCACGTAGGTGCGCGTGGTCTGAAGGTTCAGGTTGACGTAGATGCCGTTCTTCTTCAGGGCATAGATCAGGTAGTCCAGGCGGTCGAGCTTGGCCGGGTCGACCTCGATCATCGACTTGCCCGGCTTCCAGATCGTCTGTTTCGGCCCCCAATCGTTCTGGAGGTGGTGGAACCGCACGAGGTTGATGCCCAGCTTGGCAAGGTGCGCCGCGACCTTGTCGGCGTCCTCACGGCTCGGGAAGGCGGCGGCGTCGCACAGGTTGGCGCCGAAGAAGCGGATCGGCTTGCCGGTCTTGCTCTGCACGAAGTGGCCGTTCTTCGGCACGATGAACCCGTTGGCGCCGGCGGGCTTCTCATTCAGGAACGAGACGTCGGTGGCCGTGCCGACCGAGGCATCGTCCCACGGGATCACGTAGGGGAACATGCCGCTTTGGGCGTGCGCGCAAACGACGGAAAGGGCCAGTGCAGCAACGGCGCAGCTTCTCATCACAACCTCGGCATCTGCTACTCCCCGTCCCGCATTCTTGCACGAAAGCGCCCGGCCCACGATTGCCCGCTGCGTCCGTATGAACGGTTGGCGCGCGCAGGCGGGCGTATGGCAGACTGTCGCCATGCGCAGGGAGCCGTGCCAGCCGCGGAGGATGTCGATGTGGATCGCCGGCGTGGAACGCAGTCGCGCCATCGACCGCCGAGCCATGCAGGAGTTCGGAATCCCGTCGATGGTGCTCATGGAGCGCGCCGGCACGGCGGTCTTTGAGGTCGTGCGGCAGATGCTCCCCGAGGGCGGCTCCTTGGCGGCCCTCTGTGGGCGCGGCAACAACGGCGGCGACGGCTTCGTGGTCGCGCGCCTGGCGCAGGAACGCGGCTACCGGGCCGAGTGCATCGTCGCCGCGCCGGAGGCCGAACTTCGTGGCGAAGGCCTCCAACAGATGCTGCAGGCGAAAGCGGCGGGCGTGCAGATCACCTTCGCCGGCGACGAGCGCTGGGCGCAACGCCTGGAATGCCTGAAGTGCAAGCAGGTCTTGGTCGACGCGCTGCTCGGGATCGGCGCCAAGGGCGCCGTGCGGGGCGCCGTGCAGGAGTGCATCCGGGCGATCGGCCGCAGCGGGGCGCCCGTCGTCGCGGTGGATGTGCCGAGCGGCATCGACGCCGACACCGGCGAGGAGCTTGGCGAGAGCGTCTGGGCGACGCGCACCGTCACGTTCGGGTTGCCCAAGCCGTTCCTGTTCCAAGGGGTGGGCCTCGAGCACTCCGGTTGTTGGGGCGTCGCGGACCTTGGCTATCCCTCGGAGCTTCTGGACGAATCGACCGGCATCCGGCTTCTTTCCGAGCCTTGGGCGGGATGCCTGATGCCGGAGCGCCCGCGCGGCTCGCACAAGGGCGCCAACGGGCACGTGCTAATCGTGGCGGGAAGCCGGAGGTACCGCGGAGCGGCATCGCTCGCGGCGCTGGGCGCCCTGCGCGCGGGGGCCGGGTTGGTGACGGTCGCAGGCATCGAACCGGTCTGCGCGGCCGCCGCGGCGCTTGCTCCGGAGGCGATCTACCTGCCGCTCCCCGAAGCCGACGGCGCGATCGCCCCCGAGGCCGCCGACGTGCTCAAACAGAACGCCCACCGGTACGACGCCGCCGTCGTCGGGCCGGGGATGGCCTTCTCGGAAACGACGGTAGGTCTCCTAACGGCGTTATTTCCAACCTGGACCTTGCCCTCCTGCATCGACGCGGACGCCCTCAACGCGATCAGCCAGGGCGCTCCGGCGCCTGCGGGGCCGTGCGTGCTGACGCCGCATCCGGGCGAGATGGGGCGGTTGCTGAACCGCACGGTGGCCGAGGTGCAGGCGGACCGGTTTGGCGCGGTGCGCCGGGCCGCGGAGCGTTTTGGAAAGGCCGTACTGCTCAAGGGGGCGCACAGCCTGGTCGCAGCGCCGGGCGAGGAGACGCTGGTCAACTTCACCGGAAACCCAGGCATGGCCTCCGGCGGGATGGGGGACGTGCTGAGCGGCGTGGTGGCCACGCTCCTGGCCCAGGACCTGCCCCCGGCGACCGCCGCCGGCGTGGCGATGGTTTGGCACGGCAAAGCCGCCGACCTATGCGCCGAAACCGAGGGCGAGGTCGGGTACCTTGCCCACAATGTAGCGGACGCTCTACCTCAGGCGCGGGCTAAACTAGCCGCATCGTGCTTAGGAGATTGCTAGGCTTATCGGCTCTGGGCGCGCTGGCGGCGATCGCCGCCGCTCAGGGGAAACAGAGCGTGCAGGTGGAGTTCGAAACGGCGGGCGCCCGCGAGGTGTGGGTGCAGGCCGCCGGCGATCTCGGTACCCCTCCCGGCTCCGTGACCAAGACCGATTCCTCCGCCACCTCGGCCTCCGTGGCTTTCGCCGGCGACCCGGCCAAACAGGACCTCTACGTCTTCGACCCGGCCACCGGAAACGTGGCTCGCAAGACGTTGAAGGAGGCCTTGGGCAAGCCCTGGAAGGTGGCCAAGGCCGATTTCGCCTTGGTCAAAACGCTCAAGGTGCGGGTCGAGCACGCGGGCGCCCCGGTCGCGGCAGCCGCCGTCAAGGCCACCGCGGGCAAAAGGCAGTTGGACGCCCTCATCGGCCCGAGCGACCAGGGCCTGGCGACCTTCACCTACGTGCCGATAGGCCCCGTGAAGGTGGTCGTCGAGTTCAAACCGGCCAAGGGCGAGGCCGGCGCCCTCAAATCCAGCACGCCGCAGACGTTCGAAGTGACGCGCGAACGCGATACTCCCGAGCCGACGCTGGTCGTCTCGCTGGCCGAGGACGTGGAGACGGTCGCCGCGCCCGCGCCGGCCGCCAAGAGCGGAGGTGAGGCGGGCAAGGCGACGTCGAAGGCCTCCGAAGGCTCGCTAATCGGCCGGATCGCCACGTCTTTGCTCTCGCTGCTCCTCGTGGTTGGCATCGGCTACGGCGTCTTCCGCTATCTCAAGCACAACCCGACGCAGGTGAAGGACGCGCTGGGCCGCTTGGGCGTGCAGGTACCCGAACCGGACGCGGCCCAAGGAGGCGCTCCGCCGATGGCGCCCGCGCAGCCCGAACCGGTCCAGCCGATCGTGCTCGAGGACGCCGCGCCGACGCCGCTCGGGACGCCGTCCCCCGTCGCCGCCGCCGGTCCGGTCGTGGCGAACCCACGGCTTGTGAAGGATGACGGCTCGGTCTTCCTGATCCTGGAAGGGGCTTCGCAGGTCGGGCGCGAGGAGGGCCTCCCGCTCTCCCTGGTGGGCGAATCGACCGTGTCGCGACGCCATGCCGAGTTCTCCCGGACGGGCGACGCCGTGCAGGTCAAAGACCTGGGCAGCACCAACGGGACGTACGTCAACGGCGTGAAGCTGACCGGCGAGGCCGCGCTGAGTCCTGGCGATACGGTGCAGTTTGGCGCTGTACGATACCGATACGAGGTGTGAGAAGATGAAGCAGGTCACCTTCCGAGCGTTCGTTTGTGCCGTGGCCGGCGTGTTGGCCTGGCTCATCTGCGAGCCGATGTTCCCCAAGGTCGCGCCGATCACGTTCAACCTCGGGAAAGACCCGCGGTTTGCCTCGCTCGAGATCGTTTTCACCCTGCTGATCGGCATGTTCGTGGGCTTGGCCGCCGGTTGGGCTCAGGGCGCGCAGAAGGGCGGTCGTCGACACACGATGATCGGCGCGGGACTGGGCCTGGTTCTGGGCGCGGTCGGCGGAACGCTCGGCCACAGCCTCGGCTCGGCGGTGTTCCAGGCCGGCATGGCCGCCCAGTTGACCCTGGGCGCGACGGAGCCCTCGATCCTCGTTCGCACCCTCGGCATCGCTCCTGTGGCTCTCTGCATCGGTGCGGCGATCGGCGCGACCACGGGTTCGTGGCGCGGCTTCGTCTCCGGCGCCATCGGCGGCCTGGTCGGCGGCTTCGTCTGCGGCGTGCTGTTCAACCCGGTTTCGTCGATCCTCGCGCCGCTCAACATGCTGTTCCAGCGCGGCGCGACGCTCCAGCAGGGGATGCAGTACGAGGTGGGCGCCCCCGGCCGCGCGGTGACCGCGTTGGGTACTGGCCTTTGCGTCGGCCTGTTCACCGCGTGGTTCGACCAGATGACGCGCCAGGCGTGGCTGCGGCTGGTGCTCGGGCGAAACGAGGGCAAGGAGTGGCCGGTCGACGCCGCACAGACCCTGATCGGCCGCGACGAGCGAGCCCACGTGCCGCTCTTCGGCGACCCGAACGTCGCGCCGCTCCACGCGATCGTCCTCAAGCACAACGGCGCGTACTGGCTGCAGGACCCCGGCACGCCGATCGGCGTCGGCTTCAACGGGCAACGCATCCAGGGCCAGGCGCCGCTGACGTCGGGCGACACGATCCAGGTCGGCTCCCACAACCTGCAGTTTCTGATGCGAAGCGGCAGGGCCGCCCGCGTCGGCGAGGCGCGGAGCCACGCCTATGTCGCGCCGGCTCAACCGGCGCACCCAACCCCCGTCGGCGCCGGCGCGCCCACCCAAACCTCGGCGCCCACCCAGGCGTTGGTGCCCCAAGCCCCGGCTTCGGCGCAGGGCGTGTCGCTCTTGGCGACCTCCGGGCCGCTGACGGGCCAACGGTTCGAGGTTGTGCAGCCGCTGGAGCTGGGTCGCGAGGCCGCAGGCGTGACGCTCGGCTTCGACGCGATGGCCTCTCGTCGCCATGCCGCACTGGCGCCGCAAGCCGACGGCGTCATGGTCACCGACCTCGGCAGCACCAACGGCACCTTCGTCAACGGCCAGCGAATCCAGAGCTTCCTGGCCCACATCGGCGACACGCTCACTGTCGGCGCGACCACGTTCCGACTGGAAGGGCGAGCGTAACCGGCGGCATCGCAGAATAGGATAAGCTACAATCATGAGCCTGCCTCCGAACTTCGACCCCAACAAGACGCAGCTTGGCGCTCCGGTCGACCCCAACAAAACCCAGCTTGGGTTCCCGGTCGACCCGAACAAGACGCAGGCTATTGGTGCGGCTCCCGTGGCCGGCGATCCTAACCGCACGACGGCGATGGGCCCGATGCGAGGGCTCGAAGTCACCCTTCTCGCCAGCCGTGAGGCCACCATCGCCAACGGCCCGGCGCGCGAGCAGTTCCTCTTGGAGATGGCATCCCCGTCCGAGCCCGGCCTCCCCGGCCTGGCCACGTCCGGAACGCGGACCCCGCTCAACCTGTGCCTGGTCATCGACCGGTCGGGCTCGATGGAGGGCGCGCCGCTCGACTACGTGAAGCAGGCCTGTGCTTACGTCGTGGACCTGCTCACCCCCAACGACGTGCTCAGCATCGTCACGTTCGAGGAGACCGTGGACGTGCTGATGGCCCCGCAGCGCGTGACGAGCAAGCAGCCGATCAAGGATGGCATTCAGCGCCTGCAGCCCGGCAACACCACCAACATCTACGACGGCATGCTTCTGGCGGCCCAGCAGTTGGCGGCCGCGCCCGACCCGGGCCGCGCCACCCGTATGGTGGTGTTCTCGGACGGCGAACCGACCGCCGGCATCAAGGACTTCGCCTCGCTGGTTCGGCACGCGGGCGAGATCAAGGAGCGCGGCATCAGCTGCACGTTCCTCGGGTTTGGCCCGGACTACAACGAGGAGTTGTTGGCCAGCATGGCCAAGAAGGCCGGCGGTAACTACTACTACATCCCTGAGCCCCACATGATCCCGGAGGTGTTCCGGGCGGAGTTGGAGAAGCTCGTCTCCACCACCGCCAGCAACCTCCGGTTCACGATGAAGCTCTCGCGTTGGGTGTCGCTTCGCGCGGCCACCGGCCACACCGTTCCGCCGGGAGACCGCGAGTTCACGCTGACCCTATCGGACGTCGATCGCGGCGCGATGGTCCAGCAGGTGTTCGACATGGAGTTTCCGAACCATCCGCTCGGTTCCTATCGGGTTGCGGCCGGCAAGCTGGCCTACGACGACGCCATCGCCGGCAAGACCGAGTCGGTCGACGTGGACTTCGTGATGGAGTTCACCGCCGACCCGGCGCGCTACGGCGCCGCGCCCAACCCGCTCGTGGCGCAGGCGGCGCAGGTGGCCGCGGCGAGCCGAGTGGTGGAGAAGACCGTGATGGGGCTCAAGACGGGCGCCCTCTCCGGCCCGGCCGCGGTCGCGGAGCTACAGAAGACGCAGGCGCTTCTTCTTCAGGACGGACGCGTGCAGGAGGCGCAGGAGGTCACCCTGGCGCTCCGCGCCATCCAGGCGGGCGACCACGGCGGCGCCGAGAAGACCCTGATGGGCACCATGGTCCAACTCGACCAGGGCAAGAAGAAGAGCTAGACGAGGCAGCCGTGCCCGCCGCGTTCGACGCGGCGGGCACGGCGCTTGACTGGCGTGGTCCAGGCTCTCGCCTCGGACAGCTACTTGAGCCCACCCCGGTTCTGATGCATGATCATCCTTACGGACTTCGGGGCGGGGGGCGGGAGGTGCCCGCTCGACGGCTTCGGCTCAATTGGGGTTTGATCGCCCGGGCCCACTCGGTAGTGCATCGCCGCAAGGCGCATCCGAAGAGCCTTGTTCAATTTACTCATACCGATCGGAATCCTTCTGTTCGTACATTGCGGGCTCTCGCCCGCCGACTACCATCCCTCGCTCTCGGCCTGCCGCCACGGCGCGGCGCAGGCGTTCGGGCAGAGGCGCGAAGGCGTTCGCGCAGATTCAGATCAACATGTCCTTGCCTCTACTGGCGGGGCATGCCGCGGCGGCCTTGCCCCACCTTCAGTATATAGACGTTCCAGCCGGCCGAATGCGGCGTTGCGACGCCGCGACACTCCCCAATGCGGCCCATGCCGAGACCGTAGCAATAGCCATAATCGGGCTGGTCCAGCACGGACTTCGGAGATCAGCTCAATGAAAGTAAGCATCATCGGTGGTGGCGGGCGCGTTGGCGCCGACGCCGCGTACGCGTTGCAGTTGGGGGGCATCGTTCGCGAGATCGCGATCGTCGACGTCGACCAGGACCTGGCCGCCGGCGAGGCGCTTGACCTGAGGCACGGCTCCTCCCTGATCGCGAACCAGAAGATCACGAGCGGCGGCTACGAAGAGGTTTGCGGGAGCGACTGCATCCTGATCACCGCCGGCCTGCGACGCAAGCCCGATGAGAGCCGCTTGGACCTGGTCAACCGGAACGTTAAGGTTTTCCGCCAGATCCTGGATAACATCGGCCAGTGCGCGCTTCGCCCGACCACCACGATGGTCGTCGTGAGCAACCCGGTCGACATCCTCACCACCATCGCCATCAAGTCCGGCATCCTGCCCGAGAAGCAGATCGTCGGCCTGGGCACGGTGCTCGACACCTGCCGATTCCGCTCCCTTATCGCCGACCGCTACAACGTGGGCGCCTACGACATCAAGGCTCTCATCCTGGGCGAGCACGGCGACTCGATGGTGCCGATCTGGTCCTCGGCGACGATCAACGGCGTGCCGCTCAAGAGCATCCCGGGATGGAGTCAGGAGACCGCGGACGAGATCTTCCAGGCGACCAAGAAGGCCGGCGCCGAGGTCATCCGCATGAAGGGCGGCGCGGGCCGCGCGGTGGGCGTTTCGATCCGCGAAGTGGTCGAGGCGATCGCCCTGGACAAGGGTCAGACCCTTCCGGTCAGCTCCATGCAGTCCGGCAAGAACGGCATCGCCGACGGCATCTGCCTTTCGCTCCCGACCGTCCTCGGACGCGACGGCGTGGCGGAAGTCCTGCAGCCTGCGGTCGACGAGTCGGAGTTGGAGGGTCTGCGCAAGAGCGCCGCTTCACTTCTCGACATCTACAACCAGATTCAGTAGCACAATACGGCTATCGGGTAAGGACGGCACGCCATGAAAGTCAGCATCATTGGCGGTGGCGGAAGGGTTGGCGCCGACACCGCGTTTGCTCTGCAACTGGGTGGCGTCATCAGCGAGATTGCGCTGATCGACGTTGACCGCGAGATGGCATCCGGAGAGGCGCTTGACCTGCGACATGGCAGCGCCCTCACCTCCAACCAGGTGATCACGAGCGGCGGTTACGAGCGCGTACTCGGTAGCGATTGCGTAATCATCACGGCTGGACTCCGGCGCAAGCCGGAGGAAAGCCGGATGGACCTGATCAACCGGAACGTCAAGGTCTTCCTGGGCATCTTGGACAGCCTGAAGGAGTGCAAGCTCAAGGACGAGTGCACCCTGCTGGTGGTCAGCAATCCGGTGGACGTGCTGACCCGGCTGGCGATCCACACGGGAATCCGGGAACCGCACCAGGTGGTCGGCCTGGGCACGCTGCTGGACACCTGCCGCTTCCGCTCGCTTCTGGCCGACGCGTTTGGCGTCGGCGCCACAGACGTGAACGCGCTCATACTCGGCGAACACGGCGACTCGATGGTGCCCATCTGGTCGTCTGCCTCGGTTAACGGGGTTGCGCTGACCAGCCTTCCTGAGTACAGCGAGGAGGTCGCCCAGCGCATTTATGAGGAGACCAAGACATCGGGCGCCGAGGTGATCCGCCAGAAGGGCGGCGCCGGGCGCGCGGTCGGCATCTCGATCAAGGAGATCGTCGAGTCGATGTGCCTGCACAACCGGAAGCTGCTGCCGGTGAGCACGCTTCAACACGGCACGTTGGGCATCGACGACATCGCCATCTCACTGCCCACCATCCTCGGTCGGCGCGGCGTGCTCGAGGTGATCAAGCCGAGCGTCGACGACAAGGAACTGGAGGCCCTCCACCGGAGCGCCGATTCGATCCGGGAGACCTGGAAGAAGGTGCTCGCCGAACTCGGATAGGCAGGGCGAGAAGGCTAGACGGCGATATCTAGACCGGAGTCAGGCTTGGTCGGCGGCGAACCGCCCTCGACCGGGCCCTCTTCGTCTTCGCCCGACGCCAGGTGCAGTTCCACCTCGTCGTGCGGCTCGTCGCGTTCGGAGTGGCCTTCGCGCCGCTTGCGTTCGCGGTCCGGGTTCACCTGCTGGAAGCGGCGAACCTCATTCGGGGAATACGAGGACCCGACCCTCTGCACTTTTTCGACGTCGCCCATCGGCGCCTCATGCTATACAACGTTGGCGGTACCTTGGCCGTGCAGGTAGGTGCGCAGCCGTCCCATGGCTTGCGTGTGCAATTGGTACACACGGCTTTCGCTGACCCCGAGGACCTTACCGATCTCCTTGAAGGTCAACCCCTCGAAGTAGTACAGCGCGATCACGAGGCGCTCGCGCTCGGGAAGTTGGTCGACGCCGCTGGCCAGGATCCGGCGCAGTTCGCGCCCCTCGATCTCCCCTCCCGGATTGGCGTCCTCGTCGACGATCATCTCGACGAAGTGGATATGCTCGTCGCCTTCTTGGCTACCGCCACCCACCACGTCGTCCAGGCTGAAAACGTTGGTTCGGCCGATGCGGAACAGGAGTTCGCTCACCTCCTGCTCGGAGAGGCCCATGTGCTCGGCCAGTTCGCGGACCGTCGGTTGCTTGCCGGTCTTGGATTCGAGCGCGTTCGTTGCGCGGTCCAGCGCCTTCAACTTCTCGCGGATCGACCGGGGCACCCAGTCCTCGTCCCGGAGCATCTCCAGGATCGCGCCGCGGATCAGGGCGATCGCGTAGGTCTCGAACTTGACGTCGCGCGTCGGGTCGTACTGGTCGACGCTCTTGATGAGCCCGATGACGCCGGCGCTGATCAGGTCCTCGCGGTCCAGTGCGCCAGGAACGTTGGTCACGAGCCTCCCCGAGGTGATCTTCACCAGATACGAGTAGTGGTTAATCAGATCAACCCGGGCCTGGGGGTCTTTGTAGACTTTGTAGTCCACCCAAGCTCGCTGCAACTGTTCGGGACTCAATGACATCTTCTGGGCCTCCAAAAACGCGCTTACGCAGCCTTCGGCTGTTCTTCCTTCTGCGCCCCCTCGGGCGCGGGCTTCACGGCACTGACGAGGGCCGACCGCGGTTGCGAGAACGCACACCATAGGCTTGCCGCGAACAGGCCGACTCCATAGGCGATGGCGCCTCGGATCAAGCACGTGATCGCGTCGACGCCTGCCAAAAGGCTCGCGCCCAGCGCCGTCAAAGCCATTAGTCCAGCCACGATCTTAGGCATGGTTTCCGCATACACGCCGCGGGCCCGCGGCGCTCACAACTAAAGTGTCGGTACCTTTGCGGGGCATCGTTACCCCAAGGCTGATCCATTTTATCAGGTTCGCCACCCCGACAACCTGACACATAGAGCGGCTCAAAGCGAGATCCGAAGCCCATCGTAAGCCAGGTGGATCCCCTCGGGCAACGCCGCCTCGGTCCGGTCGTGGTCGTAATCGTCGCTCAGATGGGTGAAGTAGGTGGTGCGCGCGCCGAGCGCCTGCGCAACCTCGATCGCCCGGTCGAAATGGTAATGGTTGGGGTGCGGCGCGTAGCGAACCGCGTCGAGCATCAACACGTCGAGCCCCTGAAGGCGCTCCCAGGTCTCGCCCGGTATCTCGCTGACGTCGGTCACATACGCGAAGTCGTTCACTCGAAGGGCCAACACCGGCGCCGGCCCATGAAAAACCGGCATCGTCTGGATGCTCAACCCGCACAGCTCCAGCACCGGCTGCGGGTCGCGAAGCTCGAACCGCGGCACCCAGATGCCCGGCGGGAAATCGGCAAAGGCGTAACCGAAGATGCGGCGGATGTCCGCCTGGCTCTCGGCCGAAGCGTAGATCGGCATCTTGCGGCTGTTCTTCAGGCAGAACGCGCGCACATCGTCCATCCCCATCACGTGGTCCGCATGGGTGTGGGTGACGATCACCGCGGAGAGGTCGTACACCTGCTCCCGCAGCAACTGCAACCGCATCTCCGGCGCGCAGTCGACCAAAACGTTGCCGCCCGGCCCCCGCAGTAGCAGCGACGGCCGCGTGCGATGGTTCTTCGGATTGGCCAGGAACTCCGGCGCGTATCGGATCCCGAGCGTGGGCACGCCGTTGCTCGTGCCCGAGCCCAGCACCACGGCTTCAGACATCAGCCTTCGAACGACCTCTCCAGAACCTTGAGCGCGACCAACGCGCTCGGTATCTCGGTGTACTGGGCGATCCGCTCGATGCACCGAGCGTAGTTACGCTCCGCCAGTTCGTCCGTGATCGGCGTGTCCTGAAGCGCTTCGGCCAGGATGGCGATCGCCTCGAGGAAGAACTTGGCGCGGTTTTGCGGCAAGGTCCGGTTCGGGGTCACGGAGTACCTGCGGCTCAACTGGTCGTAGATGCTCTCCCAACTGGTGCGGGCCTGGAGCTCCTTGCGAGCCCTCTCGAGCGCGCGCTCCTGAAGGCGCCGCTTCTCCTCGTCGCGCTTCTTCTCGGTCTCCCAATCGCGCTGCGTAACGCCCTCGATCACCCGGAGCGTGACCTTCTCGTTCAGCAACTTGCCGACGCGCTCCTCGATGAGACGCCGCGTCTGGGGCATGCGAAGGTGGCCGCTCAGCTCGACCTCTTTTGCGGGCAGCCCCAAGACCAGCGTGCCGCTTTCGAACGTCACGGGCTTGCACGTGTTGAGCGCGGCCCATACGCCCACGCCCGCGACGCCTTTCCGAACCTCGGGAAGCGCCTGGCCCCAGACCTCCGCTATGTCCACCATCAAGTCATTATGGTCTGCGGCGCGCCCGCAGTGCCACGACCTCCGGAACGGCCTCGCCTAGGTCGAGGGACGGAACGGGTCTTGGGGTGCCTGCGCGCCCATCGGACGCTCGGGCACGAACTGCCCGAGCCAGTTGCCCTGGTAGACGACGGAGCCCCGCAACCCGTCGCACGCCGCGTGGAACACCTCCGGAGCGCAGCGGAACTCCATCTTCTGCCCCCCGGGCATTGACATTCGTACGAAGTAGGTCGCCTCCTCGTCTGAACCGGTCGGCTCCTCGTAGAGGTTCGCGCCGCCCGGGCCCTGGATGTAGCGGCCCACCACGTAGCAGCCCTCCACACGCACGATCGGCTTCTTGGCGTTGCTGGAGAACGCTTCCATGAGGCCGACGACCAGACCCGCGACGATGAGCGCCGCGCCCGACAGCCCCACCAGAAGCGCGAAGCCGACCATCGGCTCATACGACTTGTCGGCGCCGTGGGTGTAAAGGTAACGAAGGGAGCCGCCGCCCGCGAACATCAGCCACAGCACCAGCCCGAAGAACATCACGACCAGGCCGCCGATCATCAGCCAGGCGATAACGCGCTGCTTGCCCTCCTTCAACATGCGACGAGTATTCCATAAAGAGGTAGGCCGCGAACCGAAGGGCTCGCGGCCCACCGAGGTCGTGCGCCTGTCGCGTCAGGAACGCACGCCGGGAAGGATGACGTCCGCCACAGCAAAGGCGCGGCGGATGTCCTGGAGGACCACCTTGACGCGCGTGCCGACGTACTCGGCGCCGTCGAGCAACTCGACGTAGTAGCCGGAGTCGGTCCAGCCGATCGCCTTCTGCACGTGTTCGACCGACGAACGCCGCACGTTGCACTCCAGCACCTGCGCCCGCCGATAGCCCATGAACTTCTTGTCGTACTCCTCGATCGTGCCGGATTGGAGCGTGAAGTCCTCGAAACCCATGTCGAAGTTCGCGCGGATGTAGAGCCCGCGCTTGAGTTCGTGCTCGAGTTCCTCGATCTCCTCGCCGTCGGCGCCGATCAGGTTCTCGACGACCGCCGGGTGGCACTCCAGGTAGAACGCGGCGCCCGGTTCCGCCAAACGGCGGCGCATCTCGCGCTCGATCCAAAGGCAGACGGTGTCGCGGCTGGCGATCCGCCCGCGCCCTTCGCACATCGGGCAAGCGTCCGAGATGGTCTCCGTGACGCTCTCGCCGGTGCGTTTTCGCGTGATCTCCACCAACCCGAGCGACGAAACCTTCCCTACGCGGGTGCGGGCTCGGTCGCGCTCCAGCACCTTCGTGAAGTGCTCCAGGAGCGCTTTGCGGTCCGAGGCCTCCTCCATATCGATGAAGTCGGTGACGATGATGCCGCCCATGTCCCGCAGGCGAAGCTGGCGGCCCACCTCTTCGGCGGCCTCCATGTTGGTCTTGAGGATCGTGTCGCTCAGCGACGTGGTACCGACCTGCTTGCCGGTGTTCACGTCGATTGCGGTAAGGGCCTCGGTCTCGTCGATCACCAGGTAACCGCCGTTCTTCAGCCACACTTTGTGCAGAAGCAAGCGGTCCAGGTCCTTCTCGATGCCGTAGTTGTCGAAGATCGGCTCCTCGCGGTCGTAAAGGAAGATGCGCTCCTTCATCTTTGGAGCGACCATCCCGGCGACCAGGCTCACCTTCTCGTACTCCTCCGCGTCGTCGATCACCATCGTGTTGATCTCTTCCCCAAAGACGTCTCGGATGGTGCGGTAGAGCAGCGTCTGGTCGCGGTGCACCACGGCTGGGGCGCGCACGCGCTTGGCCGATTCGAGCACCTGCCCCCAAAGCTGCTCGAGGAACTGGATGTCCGCCTTGAGCTCGGCTTCGGTGCGCCCCTCGCACTCCGTCCTCAAGATGAGGCCGAAGCCTTGCGGCAGAAGCTTGTCGCCCACCTTTCGAAGGCGCTCCCGCTCCTTTCGATCCTCGATCTTGCGGCTCACGCCGACGTGGTTGCCCTCCGGCATCAGCACGACGTAGCGACCGGGAAGGGAGATGCGGGTGGTGACGCGGGCGCCCTTGGTGCCGCGCGGCCCCTTGGTGACCTGCACCATCAGCTCCTGGCCGGGCCGAATGAGCTCCTTGATTTTGCGTCGCCGCAGTTCGCTGCGGCGCACGCTGGCCGGGCTGGTGTCCGTGGAGTCGTCCGGGATGATGTCGGCCACGTAGAGGAACGCGTTGCGTTCCAGGCCGATGTCGACGAACGCCGCGTCCATCCCCGGCAGCACGTTTTGAACGATGCCTCGGAAGATGCTCCCGACGACGCGCTCTTCGCGCTCAACCCGGTACTCCATTAGCCGCCCGTCCTCAAGCAGGGCGATGCGAGTCTCGCGGGTGGAGCAGTTGACGATGATTTCGATCTTGTTGGGCGTCGCGCCCACTGGTGCGTTAGTCTTCGAGGACCTCACGCCATTCCGTTTTTTCAAAGCAAAAGCCGCCTTGGGCGTGTGGGCGGCGGAATTCGCGAATACTCAACGCTTCGCCCTGCGCCCCGGACCTCGATTCTACCGCATGCCCCAACCGGTACGTCAGCCATGCGCAGGCAAGCGCAGGAAGGTCCTTAGGTCTCCGTGGGCCCGAAACCTTGGCTCGGTCCGTGATACACTTTCGGACAATGAGTGCGGCTCGGAGCCAGACTACCGGTTCCCACATAAACTCGGTTCTTCTCCCGGGTCGCCTGTTCGTGGGTCTCGTGCTTCTTCTTAACGTGGTCCTTATTGGGCCTGTTTGAGCCGAGAAGCGCGGACTAACGATGGGAAGCCTTCTCGGCAAAAGTGCCGTGAAGGCTTTTTTCGTATCGGGCTATGGCAGCCTGGCCACCCGTTGGCATTAGTCAGGGGCGGCGTGACGGCGGATCAGGAACAGTCGGCGACGATGCCTGCACCACCGGCTCCGTGGTTGGAGCTAACGGTGAAACAGATGGCGAGAACTGGTGCACAGATAGTGCTCGACGCGCTGCTTCGTGAGCAGGTCGACACGTTTTTCGGCTACCCGGGCGGGGTCGTTCTGCCGCTCTACGACGAGATGCTGAACTACCCGCAGCTACGCCACGTCTTGGTGCGGCATGAGCAGTGCGCCGCCCACATGGCGGACGGGTACGCGCGCGCCACCGGCAAGGTGGGCGTGTGCCTCGCCACGAGCGGGCCCGGCGCAACCAACCTTGTCACGGGCATCGCGAACGCGATGATGGATAGCGTGCCGATGGTCGCCCTCACCGGTCAGGTGAACAGCTGGTCGATCGGCAAGGACGCCTTTCAGGAGGTCGACATCCAGGGCGTGACGATCCCGATCACCAAGCACAACTACTTGGTGACCGATGTCAAGGACCTGCCCCGGGTGCTTGCGGAGGCGTTCCACATCGCGCGGACGGGCCGCAAGGGCCCGGTCCTCGTGGACATCCCCCGCAACGTTTTCGTATCGAAGACCGAAGCCGACTTCCCGGACTGCGTCGCCCGACCCAGTTATCACTTGCCCGGCCCGCCGGTGCAGGACCAGATCGACGAGGTCGCCCGCCTGATCGCGGAGGCCCAGCGCCCGGTGATCATCGCCGGCGCCGGCCTCATCTGGTCCGGGTCCTGCGGGGCGCTCCGGCGCATCGCCGAGACCTGCCAGATCCCGGTGACCAACTCGCTGCTGGGCCTGGGCGCGTTCCCCCGCGACCATGAACTCAGCCTGGGCATGGCGGGCATGCACGGCGAGGCGCCGGCGACGCTCGCCGTCCAGCACGCGGATCTCGTCTTGGGCATCGGCATCCGGTTCGACGACCGGCTCACCGGTGCGCCGCAGTACTTCGGGGGCGAGGCCAAGATCGTGCACTTCGACATCGACCCGAGCGAGGTCGGCAAGACGATCAGCCCGGCCCTTTGGGTGGAGGGCGACCTCGCCCAGTCGCTCGAGGCGCTCGCGCAGACCGTGCAGCCCAAGCGGCACGGCCCGTGGCTGGAGCAGATCGGCCATTGGCAGTCCGAGTTCCCGCTGATGGTTCCCGAGAACGGCGACTTCCTATCGCGCCATGTGGTGGCCGGCCTCAACCGTTTCACCAAGGGCGAGGCGATCGTCGCCACCGACGTGGGCCAGCACCAGATGTGGACCGCGCAGTTCTACCGCGCCAAGAACCCGAACAGCTTCATCAGCAGCGGCGGCCTTGGCACGATGGGGTTCGGGCTCCCCGCGGCGCTTGGCGCCAAGTTCGCGCGACCCGAGATGGACGTATGGGCGGTCATCGGAGACGGCGGCTTCCAGATGACGCTCCAGGAGCTCCAAACGGCGGTCGAATACGACGTAGACGTCAACATCGCTTTGATGAACAACGGCTACCTCGGCATGGTCCGACAATGGCAGGAGCTGTTCTTCCACAACCGCAAGAGCCACGTGCGCATCTCCAGCCCCAACTACGGGAAGTTGGCCGACGCCTACGGCGTCAAGTACCTGATGTGCGATAGGCAGGAGGACCTCGAAAAGACCTTCGCCGAGGCCAAGGCGCACCACGGCCCAACGATCTGCGAGTTCCGAGTCGAGAGCGAGGAGAACGTCTTCCCGATGGTCGCCGCCGGCGGCTCGAACACCAACATCATCATGGACCCGGCCCTCACCACCGACCTTACGGACGAGCCCGAGGACGAACCGGAGTTCTTCGCGCACTACGAGCGGCAGCGATCATGAAAGAAGTCAAAAAACACCTCATCACCGCCTTGGTCCAGAACGAGACCGGCACGCTCAACCGCCTCACGTCGCTTTTCCGCAGGCGCGGCTTCTCCCTGGCGTCGATGAACGCCGGCGACTGCGAAAAGGTCGGCTTCTCGCGGCTCACCATCGTGGTGAACGCCGACGAGCAGATGCTGCGGCAGTGCGTGCGGCAACTTGACCGCGTGATGGACGTCGTGGAGGTCGAGGACCTTCCGCAGTCCGAATCGGTGATGCGCGAGCTCGCGCTTGTGCGCGTCAAATCGGGCCCCGGCCAGCGCGGCGAGATCGTGGAGATCGCCAACATCCTTGGGGGTCGCGTCGCCCACCTCTCGCAGGACCGCTTGACCCTCGAGTTCACCGACGAGCCCGAACGTATCGAGCACATGTTGCGTATGCTAGAGCCGTACGGCGTCGAGGAAGTTGTCCGCACCGGCTTGGTCGCCATGAAGGCCAAGTAACAGTTTCGAGAAGGACAGGAGCAGTTGAATGGCAACTATATACTATGAGAAGGACGTTGACCCGGCCGTCATCAAGGGCCAGAAGGTCGGCGTAATCGG
The DNA here is from genome assembly GCA_964539295.1 of uncultured Fimbriimonadaceae bacterium. GTDB lineage: Bacteria > Armatimonadota > Fimbriimonadia > Fimbriimonadales > Fimbriimonadaceae > CAZIIS01. The sequence continues at coordinate 28,823 of CAZIIS010000008.1, forward strand.
CTACGGTAGTCAGGGCCATGCCCACGCGCTCAACCTGCGCGACAGCGGGGTCGAGGTCCGCGTCGGCCTGCACGCCGGCAGCAAGAGCAAAGCGCGCGCCGAGGAGCAGGGCCTGACCGTCATGAGCGTGGCCGACCTCACCAAGTGGGCTGACGTGCTCATGTTCTGCACGCCCGACGTGCCGATGAAGGACATCTACAGGGAGAGCGTCGAGCCCAACCTGCGCGATGGGCAGATGATCATGTTCGCCCACGGCTTCAACGTGCACTACGGTTTCATCAAGGCCCCGAAGGGGGTTGACGTCGCCATGATCGCCCCGAAGGGGCCCGGCCACCGACTTCGCTACGAGTACGAGCACGGCGCGGGCATGCCGGCGCTGATCGCGGTTCATCAGGACCCCACCGGCACGGCCAAGGCTCGCGCGCTTGGTTACGGTTGGGGAATCGGCGCGGCCAAGGCCGGCATCCTGGAAACCACCTTCAAAGAGGAGACGGAGACCGACCTCTTCGGCGAGCAGGCCGTGCTTTGCGGGGGCGTGAGCGCGCTGATGAAGGCCGGCTTCGAGACCCTCGTCGAGGCGGGCTACCAGCCGCAGGCCGCCTACTTCGAGTGTATTCATGAGATGAAGCTCATCGTCGACCTCATCTACGAGGGCGGCCTTTCGTGGATGCGCTACTCGGTCAGCGACACGGCGGAGTGGGGCGACTACATGTCCGGCCCGCGCGTCGTCGGACCGGAGTCGAAGAAGGCCATGAAGCAGGTCCTCACGGAGATCCAGGACGGCACGTTCGCCAAGAAGTGGATCGCCGAGGCCGAGGCCGGTCGCCCGAACCTCCTGTCCATCCGCGATAAGGAGCAGGGCCACCAGGTCGAGCAGGTCGGCAAGGAGCTGCGCAAGATGATGCCGTTTGTCCAGGAGAAGGAGCCGCCGCAGGCGTAAGCCTCGGCCAGGCAATGAAAGCGATGGGGCGTCCCGGCATACCGGGACGCCCCATGTGTTTGTTCCTCGTGGCCCCGGCCTAGTCGAGGAAGTACCGCACGTTGGTGACGGCCACGTTCTTGCGGCGCGCCAGCGCCATGTTCAGCGGGATCGCCACGTTGCTGTGCAGCAGCCGTTGATACCAGTGCTTGGGAACCGCCTGCGGCACCACCACCGTCACCTTCAGGTCCGGGTCCTGCTCCAGCATCAGGTCCACGTACTCGACCACCGGCTCAACCAGCGAGCGGTAGGGCGATTCCAAGATAACCAGCGGGATGTCCGCCCCAAACTGGTTCCAGGCCTCCTTCATCGGTCCCACCTTCTTCGGGTCCAGCGTCACGTGCAGCGCGCGGACGTCCTGCGTCAGCGCCTTGCTGTACTGGATCGACTCCACGATCCCCTTGTGCAGTCTGGGGACCAGCAGCAGCATGACCGAACGGGCCGTCCGCGGGACGTACGAGGGCGGAACGGCGAGCTGCGCGGACTCGTGCTCATAGGACCGCTTCACCGACGAGAAGATCAACATGATCCCCGCAACGGCGAAGATCGTCACCCAGGCGCCCTCGGCGAACTTGGTCGTCGCCAGTACCATCGTCACCATGCCCGTGCAGAGCGCGCCCAGCATGTTGACGTACATGCCGAGGCCGCGCTTGTGCAGGCGGTACCACCGCACCACCATGCCGGTCTGGCTGAGCGTGAAGGCGGTAAAAACGCCCACCGCGTAGAGTGGGATCAGCAGGTGGGTGTCGGCCTGGAAAACCACGACCAACGTGATCGAGATGCCCGCGAGCACCAGGATTCCGTTCTGGAAGACCAGCCGGTCCCCGAGGCTCATCATCTGCCGGGGCAGGAAGCCGTCGCCGGCCATGATGCTCGATAACCTCGGGAAGTCCGCGAACGCGGTGTTGGCCGCCATGAACAAGATCAGCATCGTGGCGGCCTGCGTCAGGTAGAAAAGCGCGCTTCCCTGGCCATAGAAGCGCGCGGCCAACTGGGCCATGATCGTCTGGTAACCCGGGTCGGTGGGGTGCATCGGCACGGCCCCGAAGTGCTGGGCGCACCAGCCGGTCCCCAACACCAGGCAGATCATGATCGCCGCCATCCACACCAAGGTGATGCTGGCGTTGCGGGCCTCGGGCGCGCGAAACGCCTTCACGCCGTTGGAGATCGCCTCCACCCCGGTCATGGCCGCGCACAGGCCCGAGAACGCCCTCAGCACGATGAACCACCAGAAGACGGTCTCCATCGGCCCGTGAGGAAGCCATCCGAACATGGCGGACGGAGTCTCAGCCGGGCTGACCGGCGGCAAGACCGGTTGGACCGCCGGGTGTCCGATGCCGGTGGACAGCCCGACCACCACCAGCAGCGCCGTCAAAAGGACGAACGAGTAGGTGGGAACCGCAAAGAGAATGCCGCTTTCCCTGGCGCCTCTCAGGTTGGCCAAGGCGATGAAGAGGATCGCCAAGCAGGCGATGAGCACCACGTGGGGTTGGGCGCCCGGCACGGCGGAGACGAGGGCCGCCACGCCCGAGGAGATGGACACCGACACCGTCAGCACGTAGTCCATCATCAAGGCCGCCCCGGCGACGCGGCCCGTGACGGAACCGAGGTTCCCCTTGGACACGCTGTAGCTGCCGCCGCCCTCCGGGTAGGCGTGGATGGTCTGGAAGTAGCTGAAAGCGACCACCGCGATCAGCATCGCCAACGCGACGACCAGGCCCCATAGGCACTTGTAGAAACCGATCCCGGCGGCGGCAAGGATAAGCAGGGCCTCCTCGATGGCGTATGCGACCGAGGAGATGGCGTCCGACGAAAAAACAGGCAGTCCGAAAATCTTCGGCAAGCGCTCAGTGTGAGCGTGTTTGGTTGCGATCGGATGACCGATCAGCAGGCGACGCGTCGCGCTCAGTAATGACATGTACGTCCCAAAAACCGGCGTCACAGAATCGGCCCGCGCAGTCGTCGGCGACGCCTGAGCGCGTAACGCCAGTCGAACCCCAGCCACGCTGACGGAGCATCGGCCATTTTAGCGTCTACGCGCAACTCCCATACGCGAGAAGGGCGTTTTTGGGTCCGCCGTTTTTGCCGGCGCTCGGGCCTCAGTCCTTGACGGCGGGCCGGACGAACAACACCGGGCGCTTGACGCGGTGAAGCACCGACCGAAGCAGGTTGATCGCAGCCGCGGAGGCGTCGTCGGCCTCGTTCTTCCGGGGCGGCGACGACACGATCACGTAGGTCGCCTGCATCTCTTCCGAGATGTCGTCCAGAAGCGCCGACATGTCGCGCGTACGCTCAAGCCGCACCTCGGCCACCACGCCGTGCTTCACCAAGGCCTCCTTGGCCTTGTCGATCGCGGCCAACGCCCGGTCCTCGATCCCCGGCATCGGCGATTGGATCGGCAGCTCCCGGGGTACGAGGATCGGGAACGCCAGGCAGACCCGCGCCGGATGGGCGCGCACCAACTCCATCGTCACGCGAAGCACGTCGTCGTCGGATTCAAAGCCGGTCAGGCAGGCCACCAGCCTGCGGTCGGAGGCCACGGGAACCTCTCGGCGCCGTTTGTCCTTCTTCCCCTCGGCCACCAATAGGTCCAGCGAGCGCCGCGCGTCCTCGACCGACGCCACGGCCGGAAGCTGGGACCGCACCTCGGGCACCTGGCGCAGGACCTCCAGCACGTTGGCCGGGGCCGCCGCGACGATGATGCGCGCGCCCTCGTGGTCGCGCACATAGCCCATCATGTCCTTGAACGTGTCGGCCCCCTCCGCGGTCATCGCCGAGATGCCGCTGCAGTCGATGATCACACCCGATGGGTGGCGCTTCAGCAGCAGCGTAAGCGTCGTTCGAACCGTCTCCCAGAAGTTGAAGCGAAGCTCGCCGGAGAGGATGATGACGTCCTCGTAGTACTCAACAATCATTTCGTTGGCTCGCTAATCCAAGAAGTATCGCACGTTGGTGACCGCCACGTTCTTCCGGCTTGACAGCGCCATGTTCAATGGGATCGCCACGTTGCTGTGCAGGAGCATCTGCCAGCGGCGCTTGGGTACCGCCTGGGGGACGATCACCGTGACCATCATGTGGGGGTTCTCCTCCAACGTCAGGTCGACGTATTCGGTAACCGGCTCCACCAGCGACCGGTAGGGGGACTCCAGGATCACAAGTGGGATGCCGGCCCCGTATTTCTCCCAAGCGTCCTTCATCGGGCCGACTTTCTTAGGGTCCAGCGTCACGTGCAGCGCACGGACGTCTTTGGAAAGCGCTTTTGAGTACTGGATGGCCTTCACGACGCCCCGGTGCAGATGGGGCACCAGCAGCAGCATCACCGTGCGATCCACCTGGGGCACGTCGCCCTGGCTCACCGCCAACTGCTTCGCCTCGTTGTCGTAACACCGCTTGACGATGGCGAAAAGCGTCATGATCCCGGCCACCGCGAACACCGTCACCCAAGCCCCTTCCGCAAACTTCGTGGTCGCCAAGACCAGCGTGACCACGCCAGTAGATATGGCGCCGACCAGGTTCACAACCATCCCGAAGCCGCGTTTGCCCAACCGGTACCAACGTACGACCATGCCGGCTTGGCTCAGGGTGAAGGCCGTGAACACGCCCACCGCGTAAAGCGGGATCAGCAGGTGGACGTCCGCCTGGAACACCACGACCAGGGCGATGGAGACGCCGGCGAGCACCAGGATGCCGTTCTGGAACACCAGCCGGTCGCCAAGGCTCATCATCTGCCGAGGAACGTAGCCGTCGCCGGCCATGATGCTCGAAAGCCGCGGGAAGTCCGCAAACGCCGTGTTGGCGCCCATGAACAGGATGAGCATGGTGGCCAACTGGGTGAGGTAGAAGAGCGGGCTACCCTGGCCGTAGAACTTGCCGGCCAACTGGGCCAACACCGTCTGGTACCCCGGCTGGCTGGCGTGCATCGGCACGATGCCGAAGTGCTCCGCGCACCACCCCGTTCCCAGCATCAGAAAGATCATGATGCCCGCCATCCAGATCAGCGTCAGGCTGGCGTTGCGCGGCTCCGGCGCTTTGAACGCCTTGACGCCGTTGGAGATCGCCTCGACGCCGGTCATCGCCGCGCAGAGCCCGGAGAAGGCCCGCAGGATGACGAACCACCAGAAGGCGGTTGCCGCGGCGTTCTGCGGCAGCCAGTTGAACAGCTTGCCCGCCGTTTCTTCGGTGTTGGGCGGCGGCAGGTTGGGAGTGATGGCCGGCTGCCCAGCGCCCAGCACGAGGCCCGTGAAGATCAGGATCGCGGTGAAGAAGATGAACGAGTAGGTGGGGATCGCGAAGATCATGCCGCTCTCCTTCGCGCCCCTCAGGTTGGCCAAAGCGATGAACAGGATGGCCAGGCAGGCGATGAGCACCACGTGCGGCTGCGCCGCGGGTACCGCGGAGACCAGCGCCGCCACGCCAGACGAAATCGAGACCGACACCGTGAGCACGTAGCCCATCATCAGGGCCGCGCCGGCCACCCGTCCGGGGCCCGACCCGAGGTTGCTCTTCGAAACGCTGTAGCTGCCTCCGCCCTCCGGATACGCGTGGATCGTCTGGTAGTAGCTGAACGCCACGATGGCGATCAGGATCGCAACGGCGATCACCAGCCCCGAAAGGCAATTGTAGAAGGCCATCCCCGCCATGGCAAGGATCAACAACGCCTCCTCGGTTGCGTAGGCAACCGAGGAGATGGCGTCCGACGAGAAGACCGGCAGCCCGTAGATCTTGCGCAGACGCTCGGTGTGCGCGTGCTTCGTGGCTATCGGGTGCCCGATCAACAGGCGGCGAGTCGCGCGAAAGAAGGACATAGTTATCTCAGGACCGCCGCCACTGTCATCTCGCCAAGGTCATCGCCGGCCGATCAGTTCGTAGCGCTTGTCGAACTCCAACCATACCGTCGGATTGTCGGCCATCCTGAGCCCCTTCCTCGGGTTGAGGCTACAGGCGCGGATGGCGATCTCCGGACCGAAGTCCTCGGCCAGGTTCTGGAAGGCGTCCTTGAGCGTGATCGCGCTGCCGGCGAGGCCGCCGGTGGCGGCTATGCGCACATCGCCCTTGCCGGTGATGCACTCGACCCCGAAGAGCGTCATCTTGACGCCCTCGGGCATGCCGGTGGCCATCGTGCCGTCGCTCACGGCGATGACCGACTCCTGCGGCTTGCACTTGAGCAGGAGCGCGGCCGCCTCCGGGCACACATGGTGGCGATCGTAGATGACCTCCGTGCAGAGGTCGTCGTTGATGAAAGCGTATCCGAGCGCCCCAACCTCGCGGTGGTGCAGGGCGCGCATCGCGTTGTACGTGTGCGTGGTGTGGCTGGCGCCGAACTCGAAGCCCCGGCGCATCTCCTCGTACGTCGCGCTCGTGTGGCCCATGCTCGCGATCACGCCGCGCTTCTTCAGCCGCAGGATCAGGTCGAGCGCGTGCGGAACCTCCGGCGCCACCGTCACCACGCTGAGCATCGGGTGGTCCAGCACCTCGTCCCACTCGCTGGGGCCGTCCGGCGGCGTGACGATCGCCTCGGGCGGAAGGGCGCCCGACCGCTCCGGGTTGATGAACGGGCCTTCGATGTGGAAGCCTAGGATCATCGGGTCGTCGGGCAACTTGTTGATGACGTTGAGCATGTCCTTGGCCGGTGCGGCCTGCAGCGTGGGGAGAAAGCCCTCGTAACCCGCCTCACGCAACTTGCCACACAGGAAGCTCAACTCGTCGGTGCTAGCGTACATCACGTCCACGCCGTACCCGCCGTGGATGTGGATGTCGACGAAACCAGGAACCAGAAGAAGCTCCGGCGGCTCGCTGACGCGTTCAAAAAGCGGCTGGCCGTCCGCCCATTCGACTCGGTAAGCGCCAAAACCGTCCGGCCCAAGCGCATTAGCGACGTAACTCATGGTTTGATAGCGTATCCCGTCGGCTCGCGTAATACAAGGCCTTCGAGCTCCAGCATTGTCAGTTCGTCAAGCAGTTCCGAGGGAGGCAGCCCCGTGACCGCGGCGATGCTCTCGGCCGGCTGAGGGTCGGTGGTCAGCGCGGCCATGATCCGGTTCTGCGCATCGGTCAGATCCGGCCCGGCGGGTGCGGCGGACGCGCCGCCCTCGATCCCCAGCGCCTCCAAAACCTGGTCGGGATGGTCCACCAGGCTCGCGCCGTCGCGGATCAGGGCGTGCGAGCCCCGGAAGCCGAAGTTGTTGATGGTGGCCGGCACGACGAACACGAGCCGACCCAGCTCCGCGGCAGCCGAAGCGGTGATCAGCGCCCCCGACCGCTCGGGGGCCTCCACCACCAACACCCCCATGCTGAGCGCCGCGATCAGGTGGTTTCGCGCCGGGAAGTGGTGGCTCAGCGACGGCGCCCCGACGGCGAACTGGCTAAGCAGGCAGCCCGACGCGCGCACCCGCTCGAACAGGTCGGCGTTGCGGGCCGGTTGCGCCCGGTCCAACCCGTTCCCAAGCACCGCGACGGTCTTGCCGCCGGCTGCAAGCGCGCCTTCGTGGGCCTGCGCGTCGATGCCCATGGCGCCGCCGCTCACGACCGTGACGCCCGCCGCCGCCAACGCTTCGGCGAACTTCCAGGCCACGGCCTTGCCATAGGCGCTGGGGCCGCGCGTTCCCACGATGCCCACCATCGGCGCCCGAAGGGCCGAAAGGTCGCCCCAGGCGAACAGCGCCGGCGGAGACCCCAGCGACTGCTGGAGCGTCTCAGGGTAGTCCTCCTCTTCCAGCACCGCCACCCCTTGTTCGAGAGCCCTTTCCAGCCCCCGCAAGTCCGCCCGCCCGACGTTCCGCTTCTCGGCGGGGCTCAAGAGCCGCGAGGAGAGCAGGTACGAGACCGGGTCGACATAGGAAGCCCCGAGAGACCTCACGATCTCTCGGGACTTCGCGACGGGCAGCTCACCCGCCATCAGGTACTGCCAGAAGAGCGGGCTCAACCGGCCGGCTCGAGGCACGTCCGGTTTGCCCCTATTCCCCGGGGGCCAGGCCGCCCATGCCGCCAGGACCGCCCTTCATGCCGCCGGGTCGGTTCGCCTCGGAGGCCGCCCTCGGCGCGCCAAGCGGAGGCAGGTTGTTGTCGATCGTCACGGTGAACTTGGTTTCGGACTTGTTGCCCATCCAGTCGCTCACCTGAACCACGATCTGCTTCCGACCTGCGTCGAGCTGCCGCTGCGGACCAAGCATCGCCTTGTTGGCCGTGTAGTCGGAGAGCTTCACGACCACATAGCTGTCGGGCATCTGCTCGGCGACGACCGCTTTGCCACCGATCGTGATCTTCAGCGATTCGGGGTTCACGCCGGAAGCCACGTCCTCGATGCGGAACCAAAGCTCCATCGGAGGCTTGCCGGAGACCTGGTCGCCCGGGTTCGGCCAAACCATCTTCACGGTCGGAGCGGTGAAGTCTACGCCGTTGTCCTTGTCGAACGCGAGCAGGCTGCCGTCCATCGCCAAGAGCAGGAGCGTGTGACCCGATACGATCGCAGGACCCGCCGCCGGGACGTAGGTCAGCGGCTCTTCGTCCACGTTGCCGGCGCCCATGCCGCCAGGGCCACCGAAGCCACCGGGGCCGCCCATGCCGCCACCGCCGCCGCGACCGCCACGGCTACCACCCGCCATACCGCCGCCGCCGCGACCGCCACGGGCGCCGCCCGTCATGCCGCCAGCGCCACCCATCATGCCGGGACCGCCCAAGCCGCCGGGCATCATCCCGCCAGGACCCATCATGCCGCCGCCGAACTTGGAGCCGTCCGCACCATGCGTGGTCGCGCCGGTGGTGAGCAGCGGTACGACGAAGCCCCAAACCACGTCGCCGGTCTTCGGGTTGACCATGTTGATGGCGCCGTTGCTGGTCGGTACGACCACCATCGAGCCAACGAAGGTCGGGGACGCCACGGGCAGCGACTGGATATCGACGCCCTTCCTGTAGACCGGGCGCCCGTTGGCGTCAAAGCTGTAGGCCATGCCGTCGCGGGAAACCACCACGACGCAGTCGGTGGAGACGGCGGGCGCGAACACCAGGTCGTCCTGGGTGTTGGCCTCCCACTTGGCGCGGCCGGTTGCGCCGCGCACCGCGGTCAGGTACCGACCGGAGTTGATGAAGATCGTGTCGCCAAACGGCGTCGCCTGAACGCTCGGGCTCAGACGGGAGAAGCTCGCCTCCCAGACCTGGCGCTGCGTCTTGACGTCCAACGCGAACATCTTGTCGTTGTTGGTGAAACCGATAAGGTAATCCTGCCAAGCCGACAGCGAACCCATCACCTGGGCGCCGATCTTGTACGGCTCGGTCCAGGCCGGAGCGCCCGTCGTGGCGTTCAGCGCGTTCAGCTTGTTGCCGGACGTGGCGAAGACGACCAGGTCCTTCACCGCCACGGGCGTGCCATAGACGACGTCGGGCGAGTTGTACTGCCACTTCAGCTTGCCGGTCGCGGCGTCCACGGCATAGATGCTCTTGTCGTCTGCGGCGGCGACCAGGTTGCCGGCCGCCAGGATCGCGCCGCTGCGGAAGTTGCCGGTCAGCGGCTCGCCAACCGGGAAGCGCCAGATCTGGTTGCCCGACGCCTTCTCCAAGGCGTACATGCGGGAACCGACGGCGACGAGCACCCGATCCCCATCCGTGACCGGCGCGCCGCTCGGCGACGCCGTCGTGGACTGCGCCCAGCGCCAGGCCAGCGGCGCCGGCTCGTTGAACTGCGCAAGAGCCACTCCACAGAAGGGGAGCAGAGCCAGCCCTGCCATAATGCGATGCTTCAAAGCCATCTTCGTAAAGTCCTCCAAGGCGTCATAACGCCTCGAAACCCGCGCCCCGAGCATACCGGAGGCGGCCTGTTTTTTTGCTATGCGCTCTCACTATCGGACGCGCGGTCGCCCGGTAACGTCACGCCGTATGCGCCAAAATGCGGTCCATGGTCGGTTTGGGAGCGATCCTTTTCACCTGCATGCTCGTGCAGGCGCCACAAGTGAAGTACGACCCTTCGCTTCACCTGGCGTTCATCGAGAAGCGGATGGCGGTTGTTGCCGCCACCCGCAACGACCTGCAGGCCGCCAAGCTGCCCCTGCGCGACGCGGTGCGTCGCCTGGGCGGCATGCTCGGCCAGAGCCGCAAGCTGCAAAACCAGCTTACCGGTTACGCCTCGGGCTCGTCCTCGTCGGCCGGCAAGAGCTTGCGACTCATCCAGGTCGCCGGGCTGTTCGACGCCTACCTCTCGTCGAGCATCCTTGAGCTCGACGGCGACGCGGACAGCGGGGACCTCGCCAAGTCGCTCGAGAAACGCCTGAAGCAACGGATAACGGCGGTGAAGGAGTGAGCCTGCCGATCCTCTGCTACCACAGGGTGGGGCCGATCGCCGAGGCGGGGCGCCGCCTGAACGTCGAGCCCGAGCGGTTGCGTCAGCACATTCGCTTCTTCCGCCGCAGGGGCTACGAGTTCGTGAAGGCCGCCGACCTGGCGGGCGAGTTTCCTAATCGCGCGGTCTGCCTGACCTTCGACGACGCCTACGCTTGCACCCTCACCCACGGGGTCGAGGCGATGCGGACCGAGGGGGTGACCGCCAGCATCTACGCCGTGACCGAGCGCGTCGGCCAGGAGTCGAGTTGGGACGAGGGCGGCCCCGCGCCGTTGGCCAACTGGGACCAGCTTCGCCGCGCGCAACTGGCCGGATTTGAGATCGGCAACCATACCCTCACCCACCCGTTCATGAGCCGGCTCTGCGTCGAAGAGCAGGTTCGCGAAGTGCGCGAGGCCCATCGGCAGTTGGAGGAGCAGGGCCTTTTGCCCGGCAGCTTCTGCTACCCCTACGGCGACCTGAACACGTCGGCCGTTCGCGCCGTCGAAGAGGCAGGGTACGGCGTCGCGGTCACGCTGATCAAGCGCCAGGCATCGCCGGACGATCCGCGTCTGCTCCTACCCCGCGTGGCGATAGGTTACAGCGACGGCGTTCCGATGGTGATCTACAAGCTCTGGATCAAACCCAAGTTGAAACGCGTCCCAAACCGGCCTTGACCTCGGGGCGCGATTTGGGTACATTTCATAGCGGTCGGGCCCATAGCTCAGCTGGTTAGAGCGCACCCCTGATAAGGGTGAGGTCACAAGTTCGAATCTCGTTGGGCCCACCATCCTCCCCCTCCTTGATCGGCGCCAAGCCGTTGCCCCAGGGCATTTCCTTCAGTAAACTCGGGCGCATGCTCGGTTTCGTATCGTTCGCTTGCCTTTTGCTCAATGGTGCTGACGGCTTGGCCCAAGGCCCCTCCGCAACACCCAACCCAAAGCCGGCCGTGATCCCCCCCCTCCGGGAGTGGACCGGAGGAACCGGACGCCTGACCATCTCCTCCCAGACCCGCATCATCGTCGACTCGGACGACGGACCTTCGCTTCTTCCGGTCGCCAAGACGCTTCAAGCCGACCTGCGCGAGGTTGCCGGCATCGCCCCCGCCATCGCCGTCGGCAAGAGCCCCGGCGCGGGCGACATCGAGCTTCGCTTCGTCCGGGCCATCGGCCAACGCGGCGCGGAGGCCTATCGCCTGGACGCCGCCGACCGCGTGCGGATCGAGGGCGCGGCCCCCAAGGGGGTCTTCTACGGAACGCGGACGCTCCTGCAAATGCTCGTTTTGGACCCGCAGCGCCGCTCCATTCCGCGCGGCGAGGCCTTCGACTGGCCGGACTACGCCGAACGCGGCTTTATGCTCGACGTCGGTCGCAAGTTCTTCGCCATCCAGTACCTGCGGCAGTACGTCAAGTTCATGGCCTGGTACAAGCTGAACGACTTCCAGCTCCACCTGAACGACGGCGCGGCCAACGACTACTCCGGCTTCCGGCTGCAGAGCGACGCCTTCCCCGGCCTGGCCAACGCCGACGGCGCCTACACGCGCAAGCAGATGGACGACCTCCAGGACCTGGCGGCCGAGTACCACGTGACCATCACCCCGGAGTTCGACGCCCCGGCCCACTCCCGGGCGTTCACCAAGTACAAGCCGGAGTTGATCGGCAAGAACCTGTCGCCCGACCACCTCGACCTGGCCAACCCCAAGTCGCAGGAGTTCATCAACAGCCTTTGGAAGGAGTTCATCCCGTGGTTTCGCGCCGACGCGGTGCACATCGGGGCGGACGAGTACAACGCCGGTCCGGGAAGCGCCGCGCTCTACAAGCGGTACATCAACGAGACCGCGGCGTTCGTCCGGTCGCAAGGCAAGAAGGTGCGGATGTGGGGCGGCCTGAAGACCGCGGGCGACTCGTCCGGAGTCGACCGCGACATCGTGGTCAACCTCTGGTACCCGGGCTACCATGACCCGCTCGATGCGGTGGCCGACGGCTACAAGATCATCAACACGCACGACGGGTACGTCTACATCGTGCCGTTCGCCGGCTACTACAACCACTTCCTGAACACGCGGTACCTGTACTCGGCATGGAAGCCGACCGTCTTCGGCGATCAGAAGCTGCCCGACTACGACCCGCGCGTGCTGGGCGGGATGTTCGCGGTCTGGAACGACAAGGCGGCCTACCCCTACGTCTTCGAGGACGTCCACGAGCTGGTGAAGCCCGCCATGCCCACGCTGGGCGAGGTGCTGTGGGCCGGCCACCCCGAGGGCGCCCGAACCTACGACCAGTTCGAAGCGGACTTCCGCAAGCTGGGCGACGGCCCGGGCGTGCGCATTGCGCCCCCTCCGGCGCGCAAGAACCGGGGCGACCTCGCGTTCGGTCAGAAGGGCGACTCCTCGGCCGGCCAAACGGGCGTCTACGGCGTGCAAACCCTGTTCGACGGCCGGGCGCCGAGCCGGTGGATCGCCGACCCGAACACGCAGCCCTGGGCGAGCGTCGACCTGGGCGGCGTGAAGACGGTTTCGCGCGTGATCCTTCGGTGGGCGCCGGACAGCCACGCGAAGTCGTACGCGGTAAGCGTCTCGGCCGATGGGACGAACTGGAGCGAGGCCTATCGCACCGACCAAGGGAAGGGCGGCGTCGAGACGGCCCGCTTTGCCGCAGCGCCCGCGCGCTACGTCAAGCTGCAGTGCTTCGAGCGCGGCGGTTCGGAGGGCAACGTCTCGCTCTTCGCCCTGGAGGTGTACCGCTAGGGCGCGCCCGCGCCCGAAGCGGCCACGGCCCGATGAAGGTAAACCCCGCTCCGGCGACCATGCGCTACGACGGCATCATCTTCGACCTCGACGGCACGCTCGGCGACACGCTCCCGCTCTGTCTGGCGGCGTTCCACCTGGCGCTTGAGCCGTTGGTGGGCCACCCGCTGACCGACGAGGAGATCTTCTCCAAGTTCGGGCCGACCGAGGAGGGGGTCGTGGCCGCCTTCGCTCCCGAACGCGTGGAGGAGGGCATGGCGGCGTTCCTCCAGCACTACGCGGCGCTGCATGAGCAGTACCCGGAACCGTTCGACGGCGTGCGCGACCTGCTCGCCGCGCTTCGGGCGGGCGGCGTCCGGCTGGGGATGGTCACGGCCAAGGGCCGCGAGAGCACGCTCATCACGCTCGGGCGCTTCGGCCTGGAACTCGCCGACGTGGAGACCGGCTCGCCCAACGGCCACCGCAAGGCCCACGGCATCCGAAAGATGGTCGCCCGATGGGGCATGGCCGCGTCCCGCGTGCTCTACGTGGGCGATTCGGTGAACGACGTGCGCGCGGCCCACGAGGCCGGCGTGCACGTCGCCGCCGTCGCGTGGGCGGGCAGCGCCGACGGGCTTGCCCTCGAGCAGGCCAAGCCCGACGCCCTGTTCACCAACATCGACGACTTCGCGGCATGGCTTTTGACCGACGACCCTGGCACCGGTCGGCGGCCTGCTTGCGGTTAGCTTAACGCCACGGCGTCTTCACCCTCTGCTTGCTGAGCAGGTGTGGGGGGGGAGCCATACTGATGCATGGCTCACCCGAAGGCGAGCACCACGCGTAACCCCATCGAGCCCGGTCGTGCAGATGCAGCGCTTACCGTCCTTGCCAGCCAAGCGGTTTTCGACGTTTACCTGGGGCTAACTGCATCGGGTTACGACCTCGCCAACCCGGCCCGCGCTGGGTTGATCGTTGAGGCGATACGCGCCCGCGACTGGCCGCCTTCGGTGGTCAGCTTCTACGCGGGCGCGCGTATCGACGACGGGCGGGTCAACCCCTATTGGCCGCGGGGGTCGGTCCTGGCGGGGCTGGCACTCCTCGCGGAACGTGCCGCCTTCGACTTTGAGCCCCAACCCACCGCCGAGTACCTCGCGCAGTTGACCAACGTCGCGCCCGACGAGAGGAACGGCGAGAGGGCGTCGTGGTACGCCGCGCTGCCTTGCCACATGGCGGCCCTGCGCGCCAGCACGGGGTATGGCGAGGCTTTCAGCACCTACACCGAAGCGATTCGCCGCGAACAAAAGCAGTACAGAACCTCGTTCATGGAGCGGCTGGGCCAGGCCCTGGGAGCGCTGCGCGCCCTCTTGCCGGCCCATCAAACGCGCATGCTCGCCGTCGTGAACCCGTTGCAGGCCGATCCGCTGACCGACGTCGTCAAAACCAAGAACCTCGTTTGCGTGATCGCCAGCCGCCTTCGCGTCGAGTCGTGCGTTCACGAGTTGGTCCACCAGGCATTGGCCGAACCGTTGGCCACGTGGGCGCCGCTCATCGAGGCGAACGCGGACCTGCTCGACGCCGTGTTCGAACCGATGGCGCGGGCGAGCTACGCTTGGGACCGCTCGGAAGCGTCCTGGTCCAACGTGTTCGCGGAGAACCTCGTGCGGGCTATCACGGCCTGGCTCGTTAACGAACTGGACGGCCAAGTGACGGAGTTGGAGCGCGAGGGTTTTGCGTTCGTCCGCCCCATCCTCCAATGCCTCGACCAAGGGGACTGCCTCGAACCGCTCTCCGAAACCTGGCTACTGAGTTGCCTCGGCGCCTGCCGCGAGTTCGTCGACCGACGGGGCTAGGCGTCGGGCGCCTTCTCCGCCACGACCATGAACTCGATCTCGTCGAGGTCGATCGGCCGGCGGCCCCAGTTGCCCGCCGTGCCGCCCCAGACGTCGAGCACGCGAAGCCCCGCCAGCCGGAAGATGAGGCCGATCTCGGTGGGGACGAACGCCCGTTCGCGAACCGTCACCGTCCCGCCGCCTTCCACCTCGACCTCGCTGGACTGCGCGAGCGCAACGGGGTCGAACGAGCCGCTCGCCACGTCGGCGTTCTGGTGCATCCGGAAGAAGCGCGACCCGTTCAGCATCGTGAACACCGCCTTCGCGCCTGGCTTGAGGCATCGGCTCACGTTTCGCGCGATGGCCAACGGGTGCTCGACCGGGTCCTCGCCGCTCCCGAGCAGCCCGAACGCCCCCTCGCAAAGGCAGATGGCCGCGTCAAACCGTTCGAGCAGATCGAAGGCCGTGGCGTCGGCTTGCACCCATCGCACCAGAACGCCCGCGGCTTCGGCGTTCGCCTTCGCCCGCGCGAGCATCTCCGGCGAGAGGTCCAGCCCGGTCATGGAGTAACCCCGACGGGCCAGTTCGATGGAGTGCCGGCCGGTACCGCAACCCACATCCAGCACCGAGGTACCCAAGGAGAGCCCCAACTCCTCCACCAGGAAGTCCACCTCGGCCACGGTGTTCTGCGTGAAGGCGTTCTGTTCGTAGACCGGCGCATGCGCCCGGAAGAACCGAATCCAATCGCTCCTGTCCTCCATCGCCAACCTCGCCTAGCCCCCGGCGAGACCGCCACGGGGGCTCGGCGCCACGATACCCCGTGGGTCAGGAGACGTACGGTCGCCCGACGCGCAGCACCTTGACGGCGTTCTCCAGCCGCTCACCCAA
>CAZIIS010000009.1:0-44024 GCA_964539295.1 uncultured Fimbriimonadaceae bacterium
CAGGCGCCGCCCCGCTGCCAAGAAGGCGGCCGAGCCCGCTCCGGAGCCCGAGGTGGCCGTAGTCGCGCCCGAGCCCGAGGCGGAAGCCGTGGCCAAGAAGAAGGCCGCCCCGACTAGGACCCGCCGGCGCGCGCCGGCCAAGCCTGAACCGACCCCACCCCCCGAGAAGGCGGAAGCCCCGAAGCCGCCCGTCGAGGAGGGCGAGCAGCCGGGGCTGCCGGTGCCGATCTGGCGAAAGCCGGCCCGGGCCGCATCCCCCGCGCCGGAGCCCGTCGCCGAGGAAAAGGGCGGGGAGGAGGCGCAGCCGCAACTTGCCCCTCGCCGCGCCCGGACCCGCAAGCGCAAAGATCGCAAAGAGATCGAAATCACCGCCGCCGCAGCGCTGGCTCCCGAACCAACCGAAGTCGAGGTTGCGCCCGCTCCCAAACCCGAACCCGCTCCAACGCAACCGAAAGCCAAAGAGGAGCGTCCCCGCCGCGAGCGCGAGCCCCGCGCCGCAGCCCCCAAGAAGGCCGAAGCCAAACCCAAAGCCAAACCGCAACCGAAGCCCGAGCCCAAGCCTGAGGAGAAGCCGCAGCCCGCGCCCCGTCCCACGATCCAGATCCCCGAAGACGCCCCGCGCGTCGTGCTTCGCGAGGGCGTGCCCACACTTGTCCGCGACAAGCGCATCTACCCGCCCGTCTTCTTCTTCGCCAGCGCGCTCGACGAAGCCCGCCTTGCCACCGTCCTTGAACAGGTGCGCATGGCCGCCGACAACGGCATCCACGTATTCAGCCTGCTGGTCGAGTTGGTCGTGGACCCGAAGTCGATCGACGATGCGGTCTCGTTCGCCGGTTACCTCATCCGGCAGGTGGCGAGCGCCGACCCGCAAGCGCAGGTCCTTCTGCGCACGGTGTTCACGGCTGCGGACGGTTGGGACCGCAAGTTCCCCAACGCCAAGTACGTGTCGCAGTCGGGCGGCCTTGCCGAACCCAGCGTCTGCGACAAGGAGTTCTGGGGCGTCGCCGAGGAGTGCCTGACCGCTTTCATCAAGAAGGTGCGGCTGGTCGACCCGGACAACCGCGTGATGGGCATCCACCTCGAGCGCGGCGAGTGGTTCCAGGCCGAGGGTACGGGTTACGACCGCTCCGTTGCGGCCCACGAGTCGTTCCGCAACTGGTTGCGCCTCCGCTACCGCGACGACGCCGTGTCGCTGCGCGCCGCCTGGTACGACGGTTCGGCGCAGTTCGACACCGTCTCGGTACCTGAGTTCCGCTCGGGCGCGGCGGTCCCGGAGGACTTCGTCCGCACCGGTCGCAAAACCCGCCGCTGGGTGGACTATCACCTTTTCCTCAGCGACGCCACGGTCAACCGTATCGCCTCGCTGGCCTACGCGGTGAAGGCCGCGTCCGAGGGCCGCATGCTCGTCGGCGTCAGCTACGGCTACACCTTCGAGTGGTCCCACCCCGCGAGCGGCCACCTGTCGCTCGGCAAGCTACTACGCTGCCACGAACTGGACTACATCGCCGGTCCGCCCAGCTACAAGAACCGTGAGCCTGGCGGCTCGGCCCCCTTCCCTGGCCCGATCGACAGCTTCGCGCTCAACGGCAAGCTGTATGTAAGCGAAGAGGACTTCAAGACGCCGATCAGCGGTCGCCAGGAGCCGGACGACTTCAACCCGGTGATGCGCACCCCGCAAGCGTTGGAGAGCGTCCACTGGCGCGGCGGCGGCTCCGCTCTGGCCCATGCCGGCGGCGTCTGCTGGATGGACTCCTGGGGGAACGGCTGGCTCAACTCGGCCGGCATCTGGGCTCGGGCCAAGACGCTCCGCGACGCTATGACCTGGCGCATGGACCGCCCGCAGATACCGCCCGACGTGGCGATGTTCATCGACGAGCGTTCCCTTGCCTATCTGGCCGACCAGCGGGCCTTCCGCATGTTGGTGCAGGAGGTGCGCGAAGCGATGCTTCGCTCCGGTCTGAGCGTCGGCTTCTACCTGCTCAGCGACCTGGCGCACCGCGAGCGGTTCCCGGAGAGCCGCCTGTACGTCTTCGTGAACGCATGGGACATCCGCCCGGAGGTCCGAAGCGCCATCAAGACGCGCCTTCAGCGCGACGACAAGGTGCTGTTCTGGCTCTACTCGGCGGGTCTCTTCGAGGCCGGTCGCGAGGCGCTCGAACGCGTTCGCGAGGTGACCGGCATCGCCCTGCGCCCGCAGCCGTTCAGCTCCAAGCCCGGCACCACGCTCACCCACCAGCGCCACCCGCTTTGCGAGGCGTTGCCGGAGCGCACGCTGGCCTCGGGCAGCCGCCTGGAACCGAGCTACTTCGCCATCCCGGAGGAGGGCTTCGTGCTTGGCGAATATTCGCAGACCGGTCTTCCCAGCTTCGTCGTTCGGCCGTTCGAGACCGAGGGCGACCGGGAGCACCGCTGGACCTCCGTGTTCCTCGGCGAACCGGTCGTCACTCCGGCGCTGTTCCGCGCCCTCGGGCAGATGGCCGGCGCCCACGTCTGGAACTTCCACTCCGACGTGGTGCATGTGCGCCCGCCGTTCCTAACCGTGCACTGCACGGGCGCAGGCCAACGCACCCTGACGCTCCCCAACAAGTGGTCGGCCTACAACCTCGTCGCCAACGAATGGGCGGTCGTGGACGCCAACAGCCTGCGCTTCAACGCGCTGGACGGCGCCACCTACACCTTCTTGGTCGGCAACAAGACCGAACTCGAATCGATCCTCGCCAGCCGCCCCTCCGAGCACCTGACGATCGACATCATCCCGCCGCAGGCGGAGAACATCCAGCGTTGGGATCAGGCGCAGTTCGACGTGCCGATCATGAAGCTCGACGAATGGGTGGAGGAGTCCTGGTCGGAGGACCTCGCGGACGACCTGCTCATCAAACGGTCGGTCTACGAGGCCGAACTCGAGGAGCCCCCGACACCGGAAGTCGACCGGAGCGGCCGACGGCGCAAGCGCCATCGCCACCGCACCAACGGCGAGGAAGGCGGGCCCGAGGAGTCGTCGTCGGCACGAAAGGAAGGCGCCGACGCCGAGGGAACGGGCGATGCGGGCATCAACGTGATGTTCCGCCGGCGCGAGTAGGCCATGGCCGATTACCGCGCCGGAGTCATCGCCGTCCTGGGGCAGCCGAATGTCGGCAAAAGCACGATCGTCAACGCGATCGTCGGCCAGAAGGTGTCCATCGTCTCGGACAAGCCGCAGACCACGCGGCGCCGTCTGATGGGCATCGCCACTCGGCCCGAGTGGCAGATGGTGTTCGTCGACACCCCCGGCGTGCACAAGCCGCACAACCAGCTCGGCCGCATTCTGAACGAGACCGCTCGGCGCTCCGTCGAGGACGTCGACGCGGTGCTCGTCGTGGTCGACGCCAGCCGACCGCCGTCGCCGGACGATGCGAGCATCGCCCGCATGCTGGAGTCCGAGGGTTACCTCGGCGAATCCGGGAAGCGACCCGTCGTGCTCTGCATGAACAAGATGGACCTGCTGAAGGCGGTGAACGTCCAGCCCAACTGGGACGCCTACACGGCGATGTTCAAGACCGACACGGTGATGCTCACCAGCTTCACCAAGAAGCAGAACATCGACAAGCTGCTCGATATCCTCGTGGAACGGCTTCCGGCCGGCCCGCCGCTCTACCCGGAGGACGAGGTCACCGACCAGCCGATGCGTTGGCTCGCCGGCGAGCTGATCCGGGAGAAGGCGTTGCGGCTAACCCGCGAAGAGGTGCCCCACGCCCTGGCCGTGCTGGTCGAGGAGTGGCAGGAGGAGGAGGACCGGGACCTGGTCCGCATCTCCGCGGTCTTCTACGTGGAACGCGACGGCCAAAAGGCGATCCTGATCGGCAAGCAGGGCGCGATGCTCAAGCGCATCGGCACGGAGGCGCGCCTGGAGATCGAGGACCTGATCGGCAAGAAGGTGTTCCTGGAACTCTTCGTCAAGGTCAAGACCGATTGGCGCGAGAACCCCAGGATCCTGCACGACCTTGAGTTGATGTGAAGGCGGTCAATCGCGTGGGGCGTGCGGGTCGATCGCCTCGCGCTCGAGCCGCTCGATTCGGAGTTCCGCCTCCTTCTCCGTAAGCATGCGAAGCACCTGGATGGCGTTCAGCGGCACCCAGTAGATGGCGTCCTGACGCCGAACGCCGTCGATGGCGTCGTAGACCAGTTCCACGCACAGCATGCCGTGCTCGGCCCCGCGGACCAGGTATACGCACTTCTCGCACTGGCGTGCCGCCAGCTTGTTGTTGGTCACCCACGTTACCTCCGCGTATGTGCCGATCAGCGACAGTGGCGCTCGTTCTGCCGTTCTTGACGTTGCGCGCAGCATCTTGCTCGGGATCCTACCCCTTCTTCCGACGCCCCCCGGGCGGGATACAATCCCTCCGTGCCTAGAAAGCCGACCCTGAGCCCGACCAAACTGACCATCTACCTCGCCTGCCCCACCAAGTACTTCTGGACGTACGTGGACGATCGGGGCAAGTGGTACTTGCGGGCGCGGTCGTACTACTCGTTCGGCTCTACCCTCCACCACGTCCTGCAGCGGTTTCATGACGCCGGCGACGCCGGGGTCGCCACCACCGAGCAGGCGCTTGCCGCGCTCGAGGAGAGCTGGATCGAGGCCGGCTACACCAGCCAACAGGAGATGGAGGAGGCGCTTGGCGAGGGAAAGGCGATCGTCGCCTCCTACGTCGAGACGGCGTTGGCGGCGCCGGTCACGGCCCACACGTTGTGGGTCGAGAAGCTGCTACGGGCCGACCTCGGCTCCTTCGCGCTCATCGGCCGGCTTGACCGTGTGGACGAATGGGACGACGGCACGATCGAGGTGGTGGACTACAAGTCCGGCCGCGAAACCGTGACCGAGGAAGAGGTCGCCACGGACCTGGCGATGTGCTGTTACCAGCTTCTTCTCCGTCGGCAGTTCCCGGACCGACGCGTCGTGGCCTCCATCATCGCCCTCCGCACCGGCGCCAAGGCCGTCGCTTCCTTGGCCGACGAAGCGATGGCGGAGTTCGAGCAGGATATCCAGATGCTCGGCGAAGAGGTGCTGAACCGCGACTTCGCCAACCACGAACCCACCCCGAAGCCGCTCTGCGCCGACTGCGACTTCCTGCCGCTCTGCCGAAAACACCCCGATTTCGCGGCTCGGTTGGCGGAAACGCTGGGTTGATCGGCGATCTGCTTGTTGCCCGGGACCTATGGTACCGGTATACATTTGAGCACTATCGCTCTGGTATGATAGCCGACCTATGCCTTTGGTCCGTCAATGCCGAGGTGCGTCGCACAAAGCGATAGTCAAGTGTCTGCTCATTGTCGTCGCAGGCGTAACGGCGGGGCAATGCTTCGCCTCCCAGGAAGGTCTCACGCTCCCCGGAAGGAAGTTCGAAGGTCCGCGGCCCGTCATCGACGGACGTCTATCGGAAGGCGAGTGGAAGGAGGCCGCGCCCGCCAACGGCTTCGTGGACCCGGTGACCGAAGCCAAAACGGCCGACGACACCCGTATCTGGATGGCATACGACGACGACGCGATTTACATCGCGGCCCATTGCTACGATGCCCATCCCGAGAAGATCGTCGCGCGCGAGATCCAACGCGGCGCTTACTTCAACGGCGAAGACACGTTGCAGTTCCAGATAGACCCGTTCCATCGGCGTTCCAGTTGGGCGCGTTCGAACTTCACCGTAAACGCGCTCGGCACGCAGAACGAGCAGATCGACGGCGGCCGCTCCAGCAAGCGGGAATGGCGCGGCGACTGGCAAGCGGCCAGCAAACGAACCTCTGACGGATGGGTTGTCGAGATGCGCATCCCATGGGAGGTGCTCAACCTACCCGGCTGTGGCAGGCGCGACCTCGACATCAATTTCCGACGCTACCAGGCCAGAACGAAGGTCAACGGCTACTGGTCGAACGAGACGCTGAACCCAACGGGCGAGCGGTGCGGCATCTGGACCGGCGTCGAGCTCCCCAACGTCGCCCGAAAACTCGACGTCATGGGCTACGTCGCGCCGGAATACGACGACACCAGCGACCACCGGTGGCAACTGCGTTCGGGCGTGGACGTGCGGTACGGTTTCACGCCGCAGATCACCGGCCTGCTCAGCGTCAACCCGGACTTCCGGAACATCGAGCAACAGGTGGCCGGCATCGAGTTCACCCGGTCCGAGCGTCTCCTGGACGAGGCCCGCCCCTTCTTCACGGAGGGCTCCGACTTCTTCTGGTTGAGCAACGGCCACGGCTTTGGCCGGATGTTCTACTCCCGGCGCATCGAGGATTTCACCGAGGGCGCCAAGGCCTACGGCCGTTTCGCCAAGGACTACACCTTTGGCGCGCTCTACGCCAAGGAGGGTAGCCGCGGCGACGACGTGGTGCTCAAGTTCGCTCGCGACTTCGGGCCGCGGGGCTCCGTGACGGCCTACACTACCGCCCGAACGCTGGACGGCAGCGACAGCGCCACATACGGCGGCAACTTCTCGTTCGCAAAGGGGTTGTGGTTCACCGACGGCGAGGCCGCGGCGACCAATAGCGACGGACTTTTTGGGAGCGCCGGTTTGTTGGGCATCGGCTACCAGGCCCCGCGCATGTTTGCCGTCCTGCGGTACGTCTACAACCAACCGTCGTTCGAGCCCTCGCTCGGTTACGTCGGCCAGGCCGACCAACGCGGCGCCTACATCTACTCCGAGTACAACAACGAGTACAGGAAGGGAGCGATCAGTTCGGCGGGCGGCTGGTTGAATGGATGGAACTACCGGAACTACGCCGGCGGCAACCGCTCCCGCGGGCTTGCCATGGGAGGTTACTTGAACATGCGTAACGACTTCGGCGTCTCGTTCAACACCAACCACACCGAGTACGGCGACGAAGTCGAGCGAACCCTCACCCTCGGCGTGGGCTTCAACATGAGCAACCGGCACAAGCGCCTCATGGCCTCCTACAACTTCGGCGAGCGGGCCGACCAGACCACGCGGTACCTGTCGCTGGACGGAAGCCTGCGCGTGCTGCGCGCCATCGACCTTGGCCTCTCCTTTGCCAACCTCGATTACGAGGGCACGGCCCAGCAGACCGTCTTCACGGTCGGTTGGGAGATGGACAAGCGCCGCACCCTGACCAGCCGGTACGTCAACAACGGAGGGCACGACAACTACTACCTGGCCTTCAGGAACGCCGGATATGGCGGGATCGACTGGTACTTGATCGTCGGCGACCCAAACGCCGAGCAGTGGACGGGCCGGGTAAGCATGAAGGCCGTCTGGGCTTTGTGAGGTTGGCGGCGCAGGCGCCGTAGATACCCATATGGAACCCAGATACCTGCGCCTGAACGCCGGCGAAGAGTCGATCGACGTGCCCAAGGACGGCATCCTGAGCCGCACGCTCCGCGACGACATGCACGTGAACGTCTCGCTCTTCGCCTTCGACGCGGGACAGGGGCTCACCGAACACACCTCCTCCATGGCGGCGGTGATCGAGGTGGTCCGCGGCGAGGCTTCGATCACGCTGGGTGGCGACGTCGTCGAGGCCAAGCCGGGCGATTGGATCTACATGGAGCCGGGCCTGCCGCACAGCCTGTCGGCCAAGAGCCCGTTCGTGATGCTGCTCACGCTGCACAAGAGCCCGCGCTAACCGGGGATGCAAACGCAACGCGGCCACCATCTGAAACGATGGTGGCCGCGTCCCTTTACCGGAATGGCGGGCTAGCGGATGGCCACTTCGGTCTCGGCGTCGAACACGTGGATCTGATCCAGGTCAAGCGCGAACTTGGCCATCTCGTTCTCACGGATCTTCGTGCCGCCGTCGATCGAAGCGACGATGTTGTTCTTCCCAGTGAAGATGTAGGTGTTGTACTCGTGGCCGAGCGGCTCGAGCACGTCCACCTTGGCCTCGAAGGTGTTCTCCTCGGTGATCGGCACCGGACACGGGCGGGCGGCGTCGTAGATCGACTCCGGTCGGATGCCCAGAACCACCTTCTTGCCGACCATGCCGCGCGCAGGGTGCGTGGGCGGAAGGCCGACCTTGAGGTCGCCGGTGTCGACGTGCCCGTCGATCACCTCGGCGTTCAGGAAGTTCATCGGAGGTGAGCCGATGAATCCGGCCACGAACTTGTTCGCCGGCTTGTGATAGACCACCTCGGGCTCCGCGCACTGCTGCATCACGCCGTCCTTCATGACGGTGATCCGCTGGCCCATCGTCATCGCCTCGACCTGGTCGTGCGTGACGTAGATGGTGGTGATGCCCAGGTTTCGGTGAAGGCGGATGAGCTCCGCGCGAGTCTGGATTCGCAGCTTGGCGTCCAGGTTCGAGAGCGGTTCGTCCATCAAGAACACCTTCGGCTTGCGCACGATGGCGCGGCCGAGCGCCACGCGCTGCCGTTGGCCGCCGGAGAGCTCCTTCGGCCGCCGCAGCAGCAAATGGTCGATGCTCAGCATCTGAGCCGCCTCGCGCACGCGTTTGTCGATGTCCTGCTTGATCGACTTGGCTTCCCGCATGTGGCCAAGCTGCCACATGAAGCCCTTCAGTTCCCGCAGGCGCAGACCGAATGCGATGTTGTCGTACACGGTCATGTGTGGGTAGAGGGCATAGTTCTGGAACACCATTGCGATGTCGCGATCCTTCGGGGGAACGTCGTTCACCCGAACTTCGCCGATCATCAGGTCGCCGGAGGTGGCCTCCTCCAGCCCCGCGATCATCCGCAACGCCGTCGTCTTGCCGCATCCCGACGGCCCGACAAGCACCATGAACTCCTTGTCTTTGACGTCAAGGGAGATGTTGTCAACCGCTCGAACGTCCTTGCCAAAGATCTTGGTAACGCCTTTGAAAGTTACTCCCGCCAACCGTCCGACTCCTCTGGCCCGAAAGCCCTGAAAATACTTACTGAGTATAGCAAACGGCTCGCGCTCGTTGCGCGCTCTCGCGGCGGCAGGTTCTCCGATGGTCGCTGGGAAATGCGTTGTCTGGACCTCGCCGACCCAGGCCGAACGGATCGGGACCTTGTGCTAGCGGTTTCCCGGTTGCCACCATTGTGGCGTGACACGCCGCCATGCGCCATCAGCCCTGGCCTTCACCCTGATTGAGCTCCTCGTCGTCATCGCCATCATTGCGATTCTCGCCGCGATCCTCTTCCCCGTCTTCACCGTCGCCAAGGGCGCGGCCAAGCGCTCCGCCTGCCTGAGCAACCTCAAGCAGATCGGGGCCGCGGTCGGGCTCTACTGCAGCGACCACGACGACGGCTACCCGAACAACGGCGACCCCTACCTTTGGGTCGGGCGCCGAATGCGCTGGCCCCTCATGCCGTACCTGGCGATCGGACAGGCCCACAAAGCCGGAACCATGGACGCCCAGGGGGCGGCTTCCGCGCTGCTCATCTGTCCCGCCGACACCCTCTCCGGCCATGAGTACGACGCCACCTCGTATGCCTACTCCGCGGCGTTCTACTACATGCCGGCGCAGGTGGACGCCATGCAGATCCGCAACACGATCGCCGGCCTGAACAACCCTGGCCCCGGCGCGGTCACCGTTACTCAGTCCAGTTCCTCCGTTTCGACTCCGTCGGACAAGGCGATGATCTTCGAGTGGTTCAACAGCCACAAGTACGTTTCTGGACCGGTAGGGCCTTGGGGCACGCTTCGGCCGGGATTGCGCCCGGGCGAGGATCGGTGGGATGGCGCCCGCACAAACCTCTTCGCGGACCTGCATGCGCAACTGTTGACCGCCGCAAAGCAAACACCGAGCGCCGAGGATTGCCCAGACGCCAACCTAACCCCTGGCGGAGTCTCCGGCTCCGACCTACGTTAGGCACGCCGACCCGTGAACCGCTAGTCACCGGGTTCGGCTAGATGGCATAATCAGTCCATGCCCGACGACATCAAACGCATCGTCGCCACTGACTGCGGCTCCACGACCACCAAGGCCATTCTGATTGAGAAAAACCCCGAAGGCCAATATCGGCTGGTCGCCCGCGGCGAGGCGCCGACGACGGTTGAGAAACCCTTTGAAGATGTCACTATCGGCGTTCTGAACTCCATCACCGAGCTCGAAGAGATCACCGAAACGGCCGTACCGGAAGGGTTCACCCCCAAACGGCGCAAGCTGATCCGGGACGCTCAGGTTTGGAAACAGGTTAAGTCGGGCAAGCGGCTCGAAGAGCGGAAGGACGACAACGAGGGCTCCGACATGTACGTGTCGACCAGCTCGGCCGGCGGCGGCCTGCAGATGATGGTCGCAGGCGTCGTCCGCACGATGTCCGCGGAGTCCGCCGAACGCGCCGCCCTCGGCGCCGGCGCCATCCTCATGGACACCCTCGCCGTCGACGATGGACGCAAGGAGTTCCAGAGGGTCCAGCGCCTGCGCGAACTTCGCCCCGACATCATCCTGATGTCCGGCGGTACCGACGGCGGAACCAGAACCCACCTGGTCGAGATGGCCGAGGTGATCCGCCGCGCCGACCCCAAACCTCGCTTCGGCGACATGAAGCTGCCGGTCATCTTCGCCGGCAACAAAGAAGCTCGCGAGGGCGTCAAGGACGTGCTGGGCCAGGATATCGCCCTGAAGGTCGTCGACAACATCCGTCCCACCCTGGAAAGGGAGAACCTCGACCCGGCTCGCGACGAGATCCACGAGATCTTCCTTGAGCACGTGATGCAGCAGGCGCCGGGCTACCACCGCCTGCTTGAGTGGGCCAGCGAGGACGTGATGGCCACGCCGAACGCCGTCGGCAAGCTGATGAAGAGTTACGCCGACCAGAACGGCATCAACATCCTCGGGGTCGACATCGGCGGCGCCACCACCGACGTCTTCAGCGTCTTCCAGGGCATTTACAACCGAACGGTTTCGGCCAACCTCGGCATGAGCTACTCCATCTGCAACGTGCTGAAGGAGGCCGGCATCGACAACATCGCGCGGTGGATTCCGTTCACCATCGACCCGTTCGAGGTCCGGAACCGGCTGCGGAACAAGATGATCCGCCCGACCACCATCCCGCAAACTTACGAGGACCTTCTGGTCGAGCAAGCGGTCGCCCGAGAGGCGCTTCGGTTGGCGTTCATCCACCACAAGTCGCTGGCCCGCTCGCTCAAGGGCCTGCAGCAGCAGCGCGATATCGGCCAGGTGTTCGACCAGACCGCCACCGGCCAGACGCTCATCAAGATGATGGACCTCAACATGGTCATCGGAAGCGGCGGCGTGCTCTCGCACGCACCCATCCGCGCCCAGTCCGCGCTCATGATGCTCGACGCGTATGAGCCCGAGGGCATCACGATGATGACCGTCGACTCCATCTTCATGATGCCGCACCTCGGCGTGCTCTCCGAGCACCTGCCCGACGCGGCCAACGAAGTCTTCGAGTACGACTGCATCGTCAAGTGCGGCCACTGCATCGCACCCAAGGGCGCCGGCAAGCCGGGCGAGACCGCGGTCACCGTGCGCGGCGACGGGATCGAGGAGAAGGTTCCCTACGGCTCCATCAAGGTCATCCCGCTCGGCCGCAACGAGTTCCTCGACGTGACCATCGAGCCGGCGCGCGGATTCGACGTCGGGGCCGGCAAGGGAAAACCGATCTCCACCAAGCTTGAGGGCGGTACCGTCGGCTTGATGATCGACGCTCGCGGGCGGCCCCTCGTCCTGCCCACCGACCAGGCCGCGCGCATCGCCAAGCTGCGCGAGTGGCTGCAGGCGATGGGCCTTCCCCTTCCGTAGCCGAAGCCCATTCGCGGCGAAAAGCCAAGCCCGAGGAGTTGAACGCCCCTCGGGCTTTTTCGTCACTCCTCGCGCTTGCCCGGCCGGATGTGAAGGTGGCAACAGCCGTTGCCGTCGGGCGTCCAGGTGTCGGCCCGGAAGTCGAATCCTGCGGCCTGGAAGGTGCCGGTGTCGACCTCCGCCGAGATCTCGCACAGCTTGGCCACGACCTCGGGCTCCAACCCAGCTTCGAGCCACGCCTCCTTCAGCGGACAACGACCGAACTTGATGTCCAGCCCCTCGGCATCCAGGCGTTCGATCGTCGGTTCGAACAGCTTCCCGCCATCTGGGATCCCGCCGATGAACGCCTCGCACAGGCCGAAGATGTTGTCCGGCCCATACTTGGCCAGGTTCTGCCCCACGTGCCGGCCGCGAGCCCGGATCGCCTTGCGCATGATCCGCGTGGCGCGCTCCTCTCCGACCTCGTTGGATAGCTCCAGGTATATGTGGTAGTAGATGAGCGCGCGATTCTTGAACGCCGCGATCAGCTCCTCCCGCAGCTTCTCCTCGTCCATACCGGCATTATGCGCCTGGATTCCGTCGTCGGGCCGACTCGTTCACGGCCGCCACCCCCCGTCGCGCAGCCACTGCAATGCCCGCTCAAACAGCCCGCGCGCGTCGAGCCCGTAGACCGACTGCAGCGCCACGTCGGTCGCGTCGAACCCCTTGAACCGCGCCCAAAGCTGCCTCAAGAACGCCCCGCCCTCCCCATGGGCCCGCATCAAGTCGCCGATCGCACGTTCGCCGCGAAGCGACGAAAGGTAGAGGCCGATACCGCCGGACTGCTGGTACGCAAGCCACACCGCCTCCCGGCCCGGGTCCGACTCGCGGTCGGCGCGGAACGCGTTCGAAAGGCGCATCGGCTCCAACCACTCCGACTGCCCGCGCGCGAACTCCGCCAACGCGCGGCGGTCCATCATCTTCCCCGCCACCATCGCCACCGCCTCGTCGAGCCAGATCGGAACGCGCCCCTGCGAGGAGTTCAAGGCGATGACGTGCGCGTATTCGTGTAGCACCGTGGCGTGCAGTTCCCGGGAGTCGCGCGCGTAGCGCAGCGGGACGCACACCTTGTCGTAGGGGTACTTGTCCACGCAGAAGCCGTGCCGCCCGGGCGTCCAGGGAGCGTCCACCGCCCCGGTCAGGAACGTGACGAGCGTCAGCGGCCCGTGCTCGAAACCGAATCGGTCCGCCGCCTCGTCGCAGGCCCTCTTCACCGCGTTCTCGAGCGCCTTGTTCGGGTGGCCCAGTTCCTCCGGGATCGCCTCCAGCTTCAGCCAGGGCTCCGCCTGCCAGGTCTCGCTGCGCTCACGCGTGGCCGCCTCGGCCTCGATCATGCGGTACGTGTAGATGTGGTACGCGCCGACGCCGGCGCCCAACACCTGCGCCGCGGAAAGCGCCTCTGGCATCCGGTCCCAGTAGTAGTGCTCCAGAACCTCGCGCCACGCGCCCTGCTCGCCCGCCGCGCCGTAGCGCCCGGCGATCCCCGCCCACCGTCTCTCGTCGGCCATGTCCCAGCCCGAAGGCTAGCACAACGCCCGGCGAAACACGCGCACGGCGGCCGGCTCTAGCTCGATCGCCCCGCCCACGGTCTGCCCGCTCTCCAGGTCGCTCAGGCCCTCTTCATCCACCGTCACCCGCGCGGCGGCGGCGCCGAAGTTCATAGCGAAGACGTACTCCTCGTCGTCGCCCCGGCGCGTCTGGGCCGTCACCCCCCAAGGCAGCTCCGCCTGCAACGCCCTTCGGATGCCCAGGCGGGAGATCAGCGATCCCAGAAACGCCTCATGGAACTCCGCGTCGTTGCGCGAGGCCACGTAGTACGCCTCGCCCTGGCCGTAGCGATTCCGGGTAAGCGCGGGGCGACCGGCGTAGAACTCGCCGCCGTACGTCGCGAGCACCTCGGCCCCCTCTGCGTGCGCCAACTCGCAGAACTCCCGCGCGCAGTACGGCCCGTTCAAACCGAGATCGTTTCCGGCGACAGCAACGATCGACACGGTGTCCCCTTCGTAGGGCGCATCGAGTTCCTCGCATCGCACGCCAAGCACGCCCCTCAGCGCGCCCGCCGCTCCGCCCTCGATCGCCAGGCAGTTCTCGTCCACCCATCCGCTCCAATAGGTCGTGACGAACGTGCCGCCGGCCTCCACAAACTGCTCCACCCTCCCGGCAAACCCCGGGCGCAGCATCACGGCCATCGGCGCCACCACCAGCTTGTAGCCCTCCAGAGGACAGGTCTGGTCGATTACGTCCACGGCCACCCCGGCGCGCCAGAACGGCCGGTAGTGCTCAATGCACGTGCCCACGTAATCGCGCCCGCGCTGCCGGGGGCCGGGCAGTTCGTCCACCGCCCACCCGTTCTGCCAGTCGTACAACAGCGCGACCTCGGCCTTGCCGACCGAGCCCGCCACCTTCGCCAGCCCCTTGAGCCGTGCGCCGAGTTGCGACACCTCGGCAAAGACGCGCGTCCCCTCCGCCCCGCCGTGGCCCACCACCGCGCCATGGAACATCTCGTTGCTCCCCCGCGACTGGCGCCACTGGAAGTACATCACGGAGTCCGAGCCGTGGGCCACCGCTTGCAACCCCTCCAGCATGTGTATACCGGGGCGCTTCAGGGTCATCGCGGGCCACCAGTTGCACGCGCTCGGCGTGCACTCGATCAGCAGGAACGGCCGCCCGCCCTTCATGCTGCGGTAGATGTCGTGGGTGAAACCGACTGCCGACCAATCGCCGGGGTCCATCGCGCGCTCATGGTGGTTCGGGTAGCTGTCCCATCCCACCACGTCCAACCGCTTGGCCATCTCCCAGTAGTCGATGCCGTCCCACGTGCCCATCATGTTCGTGGTGACCGGCACGCCCGGCGTAAGCTCTCGCAGCGGCTGGGTCTCGTTCCCCATGAAGCCGATGATCGAGTCCGACACGAACCGCCGCCAGTCCATCGTCAGGCCGACGACCGCGGTTTCGCCGTGCGGTCCGCCGGGCGCCTCGACCTGCGACCAGTCCGTGTAGGTGTGGCTCCAGAACGCGGTCCAATACGCGGCGTTGAGCGCGTCCAGCTCGCCGTACTTGCGCCGCAGCCACCCGCGGAACGCCTCCTGGCATCGCTCGCAGTAACAGGCGCCACCGTACTCGTTGCTCACGTGCCAAAGGGCCAACGCCGGGTGGCTGGCATACCGGTCCGCCAGCATCGTCGCCATCTCTCGCGCCTTTTCGCGGTAGACCGGCGAGTGCCAGCAGTAGTTCACCCGCCCGCCGTGCCGCCGGCGCACGCCGTCGGGTCCCACGCGCAGCACCTCGGGATACCGCTGGGACATCCACGCCGGGATCGCCGCGCTGGGCGTGGCCAGAGCCGCCAGACGGCCATCCTCGGCCAAGCGGTCCATCGTCCGGTCCAGCCAGTCGAACGTGTAGCGTCCCTCCTCGGGTTCAAGGGAAACCCAGGAGAAGATGCCGATGCTGCACGCGTTGACCCTCGCGAGGCCCATCAGGCGCATATCCTCCACCCGCACCTCCTCCGGCCACTGCTCGGGGTTGTAGTCCCCTCCGTGCCAAAGGAACGGGAACTTGGGGTTCACAAAACGTCGCACAGTCTCGCTCATCGGGCCACCCTCGGCGCCTTGCCGGCCGCCAACGCGCGCTCTCCCTTCCAGCGGACCTCATAGGCCCGTCCTCGGGTCGACAAGGTCGCGTCGAATCGTACCTTCTCGCCTGCGGCCAACCTCACGCGGCCGAGCTCGCGCGCAGGCACCCGGAACACCGCGCAGTTGCGCACCCCGCTCGAATGGTAGAGCGCGATCGCGCCGTCGGGCTCCGCGTCGCCGCCCAACCCCACCTTGGCGAACACCGGCCTCTTCAGGCCCTCGACCGAAAGCGTCAGCGTCGCCCTGTCCTCGCTCGGGATGCGTCCGTCGCGGTAGAACGCCTCCGCGAACCGGTCCTCGCACCAGTAGACCGCCACGTAGAGGCCGGACTGGTTCCACGCCACAAACAAGTCGCCGCGCGGGTCGCCCCCGCACGGCGGTACGTACGCCGCCGTCCTCGGCCAGTTCTGGAGGAGTTTGGCGTCGCACGGGTCCAACTCGGGCAGGGAGTTCCGCTCGGGGGTCGGAGGCGGAAAGCGCTCGGCGGTCGCCTCCTTCGCCGCCGTTCGGAACGCCCGGGTCAACCCCTCGTACGGGCGGTTCCAGACGTCCACCAAACCCATGTTGTAGTTCTCACCGTCCGGCCTGCCGTGCGTGGCCTCGTCGAAGTACTGGAACCAGTGCGCCCCGACCACGTACGGCTTGGCGAGCAGCGCCCGCGTCTGGTTCAGGAAGCCCCGCTCGCGTTCGCGTTGCGTACGCACCGTCGGGAAGCCGGAGGCGTCGTTCATGTTGCCCGTCCGGTTCTCCATCGCGCATTGGTAGTACTCGGTGATCAGCACCGGCCTGCCGGTCAGCCGGTACAGGCCGTCCAGGTAGTAGGGCGTCAGGTCGCCGTTCGGCCAATCCGCGTTCAGGTTGGTGGAGACCACATCCACGTACCGCCCGGCGGCTTGGGCCACGTCGGGCTCGTAGTTGCTGATGAACCGGTCGCCCAGGTACAGCGCGCCCGGGTCGCACTCCTTGACGATCTCCCGGCACAGCGCGTAGTAGCGTTCCGCGACGAGCCCCATATAGCGCCGCACCACCCGCATGCCGTTGCCGCCTGGCCGCAGGTACAGCCGTCCGCCCTTCGACAACTCCTCGAAGCTCGAAGCGCCCTCCGGGTCGAAATCCTCCAACAACCGCCGCCACTCCCCTCCGAAGCACTCCCGCACGAGGCCAACCAGGCGCGAGCGCGTGCCGCTCCCCTCCTTGGCCTTCCAGCCCCACTCGAACATCGCCCCGGCCCACCAGCCGAGCTCGTTATCCGAGAAGTAGCCCACCACGTGGGGGTCGAGGCGCCACTTGGCGATCTGCCCCCTGGCCACCTCGCGCGTCTCCGCCACCACCTTGGGGTCCCACGTGTCCACCCAGGGGATGCCGGACGAAGCCAGGTGCAGAACCGGCGTTTGGGCCAACTCGCTGCGAAGCGCCTCGTGGTCGCTCCAGGCACCAACCGTGTTCACGCCCCAAGAACGGAAGCGGGCGAGCGTCTCCTTGGCCCACGCGCCCGTGTCGGCGTAGTACCGGTACGAGGCGTACGCCGGGTTCAGCGGGTCCTCTTCCGCCTTCTTGATGCCCTGGTTCACGCAGCAGACGCCGAGCGACCAGAACCGCTTCCCCTCTGGCGACACGAACCGCCAGACCCCGTTCTGCTCCGCCACCTGGTAGCGCGTCCCATCAGCCAACGCGCCCAGAGACAGGGCGCAAGCCAAAGCCAGCCCAAGCATGTCGTCACCGTTCCCAGTGCGCCGGGAGGGGCGCGAACGCCCCTCCCAAGCGGCTCACTTCCCGCCCGTCGGCGGGCCTCCACCCATGGGCGGCCGGCCCGTGCGGGCGTTCAGCATCATCTTTGCGGCGCCCTCGTTGCCGTTGGACAGTTTGTTGACCAGGTAGTCCTTGTCCTCGGGCGAGAGCTTGCTCCAGTCCCCGCCCGTCTTCTTCACGATCTGGTCGACCCGGTCCCCGGCCTCCTTCTGCTCCTTCGACAGGCCGTCGCCACCCTGGGCGCACCCGCTCACGAGCAGGCAGGCGCCCAACGCGATCGCCCCCATCCATGCTGCAATGGCGTTCCGCTTCATCGGATCCGACCTCTACTCCGAGTAGTTCATGAGCCAGACCTTCGGGTTGGGGTTCGTCCCGGTCACGAGCTCACCCGGCCTCATCGTCTTGGCATGTCCATCCACGAAGGTGAAGTTGGCGCTGCCGTTGTAGCGCCGCCACGCCTTCTCGCAGTTGGCGTCCCAAGGCGTGACGGTCAGGGCCTGGATGTCCCAACCCCACGAGCCGATGCCCACGGTCCAGTACGGGTACCACTGGATCTCCTGGTTGGTGTACGAGTTGGTCCAGGTCGCGCAAAGTTCCCAGTCCGGCCGACCGGGCGCGAGCAGGATCACCTGCGCCGGGTCGCTCGCCTGCGTTTGCGACATCGCCGACGTGCTGGTCTGGAACATGCTGTCCATCATGGGTCCGGGCGCGGTCGGTCCGATCGCGCCGGTGTAGCCCGGGAAGTAGCTATCCACGCTCGGGTTGACGGAGTTCGGCATATAGGAGATGTTCTCCCACTTGGCGCGGTCCGTCGGGTAATCCCCCGTGTCGCCGAAGCTGTACTTCTCGTCGGGGCTCTTCAGGATCTGCGTGTTCTTCAGGTACGGCCCGATGCAGCGTTCGCTGCTCCAGATATAACTCTGCAGGAACGCTCCGCGCGGGCTGTCCTGGCCGAACGAATAGACCGGGAAGTGGTCGTCCTGGTCGCCCGAGTACATGAGCAGCCCCAAGGTCACCTGCTTGAGGTTGCTCAGGTCGGACGCCTTCTTTGCGGCCACCTTCGCTTGCGCGAACACCGGGAAAAGGATCGCCGCCAAGATGGCGATGATCGCGATCACTACCAATAGCTCGATGAGCGTAAAGGCTCGATTGCGTAGCATTTGGGGTTCCTCGTCGTTAAGGTCGTGGGCCGTCGGCGGCCATGGAAAGGGCGTTCGGCGCAATCGCGCCGCAGGATTGCCGAACCGTAAGCGACACCGGGAGCACGGGCTGCGCGTCCTCAACGACGGCGCCCTCGCACCGCGCGATCAGCATCCGCGCGGCCAAGGCGCCCATCTCCGCGATGTGCATATTCACGCTGGTCAACGCCGGATGGGTCATCGCGGCGTAGGGCGTGTCGTCGTATCCGACGACCGCCATGTCTTCGGGCGCCGATAGGCCCGCCTCCGCCAAGGCGTAAAGCGCCCCCTGGGCGCACAGGTCGTTCGCAGCGAAGATCGCCGTCGGCCGCTCTGTGGAGGGGAGCGCAAGCAGGCTGCGCGTGGCCGCCAAGCCGCCGCGCCAGTCGAAACTCGCCGACACCATATAGCGCGGGTCGGCTACGACGCCCGCCTCGGCCAGGCCCGCCAAGAACCCTTCGAAGCGGGGACGGCTCGTGGATACCTCCCCGTTGCCCCTGAGGTGCGCGATCCTCTGGTGGCCCAAGCCGACCAGGTGGCGCGCGGCCAACAACCCGCCGCCGAAGTCGTCGGCGTT
Source organism: uncultured Fimbriimonadaceae bacterium (assembly GCA_964539295.1). Taxonomy (GTDB): domain Bacteria; phylum Armatimonadota; class Fimbriimonadia; order Fimbriimonadales; family Fimbriimonadaceae; genus CAZIIS01. The sequence continues at coordinate 18,855 of CAZIIS010000009.1, forward strand.
GACGGTCCACAGCCCGGGCCGGGGCGGGTGCAACACCGCGACGAACGGAACCTTGTTCCGTTCGCACCGGGCCACCAGCTTGCCGTCGACCTCGGGCATGACGAGCACGAGCCCGTCCACACGGCTGTCCGCCATCGACGCCGCCTGCTCCTCCGGCCTGCCCCCGACCGCGGTATAGAGCATGGCGTTGTAGTGGTGCGCCACCGCCTCGCGCATCACACCGAACAGCACCTGCATGCAGAACGGGTTTTGGTCCACGAAGGCGTCGGCGTATGGGAGCATCACGCCGAGCACCCGGGTCCGGCCCGTCGCCAGGCTCTTTGCGATCGGGTTGCCCACGTATCCCAACTGTGCGGCCGCCGCCGCGATGCGCGCCCGCGTCGCTTCGCTGATGCGGATGGTGCGCCCGGCCGTGCCGTTCAGGCCGGCCGAGGCCGCCGCCACCGAAGTGCCGGCCAACCTGGCCACGTCCCGAATCGTCACACGCGCGTTGCCCACGCTTTCAGCCACCGTCTTGCGGCGATAAACCGCTTAATCAACGCGCTCATTTTAACACATAATAACTATTCGCGCCAAAGAAAGCGCGCACACTCGCGGTATGGTGATGTCCGTCGCGCGAGAACGCCCGGCCGACGCCGTCATCGCAGGTGACCTGTGAAGTCGCTCTTTGCCCTGTTGTTCGCGTTCATGCTGGTGTGCACGGTCGTGATCCAGACCGTGGGCCGCCCGGTTCCGCCCGCCGGCAAGACCCCGCTGGTCTGGACCAGCGACGACAACCCACTCCGCAAACAGCAGATCGGGCTCTTCAACCGGCTCCACCCGGCGCTTTCCCTAAGCCTTGACCCGGCCAACGAGGGGATGGAGAAGGTGATCGTCCAGTCGCTCGCCGGCGTCGGCCCCGACCTCTTCGACTGCCGCGACGCGAGCCAGCTCTCGGCTTACGTGAAGGCCGGCATCGCCTGGGACGTCACCGACGAGCTCGCCAAGCTGGGCATCGACGTTCCTCGCGACGTCTGGCCATGCGTGCTCCCCCTGGCCCGGCTCGAAGGCCGCGTCTACGGGGTGCCCACGAACGTGGGCGCCGCGGCGGTCTGGTTGAACAAGGACCTGTTCGAAAGGGACGGCGTGCCGCCGCCGCGCGGCTCCTGGACGTGGGGGCAGTTCGTCCCGCTCGCCCAGAGGCTCACCCTTCGCTCGGCCGACGGCCGCGTGAAGCAGTTCGGGTTCCTTTTTGATTGGTACAACTGGCCGCACTTCATCTACGGATTCGGTGGCCGCACCTACAACGCCGACGGCACGCGATGCGTGCTCGACTCCCCGGAGGCGGTCGCCGGAATCCAGATGATGCAGGACCTGGTCTACCGGTACCGCGTCTCGCCGAGCCCGGTCGAGGAGGCGAGCCTGGCCAGCCAGGGCGGATGGGGCTCGGGCACCATCAACCTGTTTGGCGCGAAGCGCGCCGCCATGGCGCTCGGCGGCAGGTGGTGGCTCGCCAACCTGCGCAACTTCGAGAACCTGGAGCTCGGCGCGGTCGAATCGCCTTACGGCGCCGTGCGCGCATACGGCGCGGCGGCCCGCGTCACCCTGGTCAACCGCAACAGCCCCCGCCGGCGTGAGGCCCTGCTGTTCCTTGCCTACCTCGCCTCGCCGCAGTACAACAAGCTGCTCACCGACCAAGCGGACGGCACGCCGGCCTTCCCCCGCTACATGAACGGCCCCGACTACCTCCTCAACCCCCAGTACCCCAAGGAGGATTTCAACGAGGTTTGGCGCACTGCGACGGCCTTCTCCACCCCCGGGGAAGCCAGTCCATACGTTAACGGCCAGGTGGCCAGCCGTCTGATCAACAAGCAGATCGACCTGGTGCGCATCAACGCCAAAAGCGCCCAGCAGGCGATGCGCGACGCCGCGCGCGACGTGAACCGGGCAATGCGCGAAGCCCTGCGCGAGGACCCCGCCTTGCGCCGGCGGTGGGAAGCCGCCACGGGGGAGCGGCTATGAGGTTTAGGTTCAGGCCCGAAACGCTCGCCGCCCTGGCGTTCCTGGCGCCCAACTTCCTCGGGTTCGCGGTCTTCACGGCGGGGCCCGTGCTCTTCTCACTGGGCGCGAGCCTCACCTCCTGGAACCTGCAGGAGCCCGGCGCGGCCCATTGGGTGGCGATGAAGAACTACTCGGACCTGGGGCGCGACCAGGAGTTCTGGCTTTACCTGGCCAACACCATCTACTTCATGCTCGGCATGCCGATCGCCATCGCCGGGGCCCTTTTCATCGCGGTACTGCTGAACCAGAAGCTCAAGGGCCTGACGCCGTACCGCACGCTGCTCTATCTGCCCAGCTTCACCAGCGGCGTTGCCGTGATGATCCTGTGGAAGGCGCTGTTCAACCCCGATTTCGGCCCGATCAACGGGCTTATCGACGGCCTTTTCGCCGCCGTGGGCCTTGCCGACCGATGCCATGCCCCGCAATGGCTGCTCTCCACGCACAACCTGTTCGGCCTTCAGGTCGAGCAACTGGGCATGAGCGCGAAGCAGTTCGGCCTCGGCGCGCGCGACGCGATCATCATCATGGGGCTCTGGGCCGCCGTCGGCGGCGGCAACATGCTGCTCTACCTGGCCGCGCTCACCAACGTGCCGGAGGAGCTTCAGGAGGCCGCCCAACTGGACGGCGCGGGGCGCTGGGCGTGCTTCCGGTTCGTCACCTGGCCCCAACTGGCGCCCACCACCTTCTTCATCGTGGTGATGTCGATCATCGGCGGGATGCAGGGCGGCTTCGAGCAGGCGCGGGTGATGACCGGCGGGGGCCCGGCCGGCTCCACCACCACCCTTGCCTACTACATCTACTCCAAGGCGTTCGAGCAGTTCCAGATGGGTTACGCCTCCGCCGTCTCCTGGGTGCTGTTCGCCATCATTTTCGCCATCACCATCGTCAACTGGAAGTTCGGCAACAAGGAGACGAGCTACGTATGAAACGCGTTCCACGCCCCCGCAACGCCGTCGCGTGGCTGTCCTTCGTCCTGCTGACGCTGTTGGCCCTGACCACCATAGCGCCGTTCCTCTGGATGGTCTTCACCAGCTTCAAGCCGCTGCAGGAGGTGGAGGCGCCCAACCCGGTGCCGACCGTATGGAGGCCGCTCAACTATGCCGAGGTGTTCCGCCAGGCGCCGTTTGCGCGTTACTACGTGAACAGCCTGTTCGTGGCCGCGTGGGTGACGCTGCTGACCGTCTTCACCAGCGCCATGGCCGCCTACGCGTTCGCTCGTCTGCGGTGGCGCGGGCGCGACACGGTATTCCAGCTCTACTTGGCGACCCTGATGATCCCGGGCGTGGTGACCATGATCCCGAACTACGCGGTGATGGTGAAGCTGCAGCTCCTCGACTCCTACGCAGGGCTGATCATCCCGGCCGCGTTCAGCGCCTTCGGAACGTTCCTCCTGCGGCAGTTCATGCTCACCGTCCCGCGGGCGCTGGACGAGGCCGCGGTCATCGACGGGGCGTCGCCGTGGACGGTCTTCTGGGACGTGGTGATGCCGCTCGCCCGCTCCGGTCTCATCACGCTGGCCATCTTCACGTTCATGGGCAACTACGGCTCGTTCTACTGGCCGCTGGTGATGATCAAGTCGGAGCACCTGCGCACGCTGCCGATCGGCATGCTCTACTTCGACAGCATGTACGGCCGCCAGACCAACCTGATCATGGCCGCCAGCGTGATGAGCGTCCTCCCGCCCGCGCTCCTCTTCGTCCTGATGCAGAAGCACCTGGTGAAGGGCATCCAACTCGGCGCGGTGAAGGGCTGACGACGCAGGAGATCGCGCTTCACTTCGTGATCGCTCACCGCGTGAAGCTGATGTTGAACCCTTCGAAGCGGTAGTTGGTGAAGACCTCTTTCCGCGCCACGGCGACCACCCGCCCCGGCCCGTCGTGCAGACGCCTGCAGAGCTCCTCGAGGATCGCCTCGTCGTCGTGCTGCGCCACCAACTCGACCGCCCGGTCGCCCCGGTTCCAGACCTCGCCGCGCACCTCCAGGTCGACCGCCACGAACCGCGCATACGCCCGGTATCCGACGCCCTGGACGTGCCCCGTCACCACGATCGACCAAGTAGCCATCGCCTAGTAGTCCACCGGCCGCAGGTAGTACTCGTTGATCGCGGTGTCGCTCAGCATCGCCACGGTCGGCGTGCGCCGCTTCCAGTGCGTGGCGCCCACCTTCTTCGCCACGAGCCGAACCTCCTCCGGCGCAAACCCGAGCCGCACGATCATCGCCTGGCCGTAGCCCTGAAGCAGGAAGGCCAGAATCCGGTCCGCCTTGGCGTAGGTGATGCCGAGGTCGCCCTCGTCGGTCTGCCCCTTCACCAGATCCGCCGTCGGGGGCTTGGAGACGATCTCCTCCGGCACGCCGAGTTCGCGGGCCAGTTCCAGGACCTGCGTCTTGAAGAGGTCGCCCAACGGGTTGATCGGAGGGGCGTCGTCGCCGTGCCACGTGTAGTAGCCGAAGAGCCGCTCTGTCTTGTTCCCGGTGCCGATCGGCAGGCCGCCCAGCTTCGCCCCTTGGTCGAAGAGCACGATCATCCGGGCCCGCGCGCAGACGTTCCCGAGCCTGGCCGGGGTGATCTCCGGTTCGTTGACCGAGGCGTAGCCGTCCACCATGCCGCTGATGTCGATCGTGCGCTCCTGGATCCCCAACGCCACGGACACGATGCGCGCGTGGTCCAGGCTCTCCTGAGAGGAGGCTTTGTACGGCATCCGGATCGCCGTCACGTTCTCCGGGCCAAAGGCGCGAGCGCACAAATAGGCCGTGACCGCCGAGTCGACGCCGCCGCTCAGACCGACGACGGCCTTGGGCATGCGTCGCCGCCGGATACACTCGTCCTCGAGGAAGGCCACCAGCCAGCGCGCCACGAGCGGAGCGTCTATGCGAAGCGGTGCGTCGGATTCGGGGTCAAACGGAACGGCTGCCACCACCGGGATCGGCATGCGGAGATCGTACCGTCGCCAAGGCCGCCAAGGTCCCGATCTAGACCCTTATGGTCCCGAACCGGACCCACGAGCCCTTTCGCTCGGCCCATCCCAGTCTTTACAATATGAATGGCGCCACGCGGCGCGACGAGGCACGCGATGGACTTCGGGAAACTCGTTCTTTACGTGATTCTGGGATTGCTGGGCATCGGTGTGGGTCTGTGGCTGATCCGGACCGTAGTAGCGACGGTGATCGCGCTGATCTTTACAGTCGTCATTCCAGTGGCCGTGATCGCGGCCATCGGGTACGTCCTCTATCGTCTTCTACGCCCAAAAGCCCTGGGCGGTAGCGGCCGCTCCCTGCCCTAGCAGTCGCTTCACGCCCGCACCAGCATCTTCCGGGTAAAAGGGCTTCATGCTCGCCCTCGCGCTTGCGTGCGTCCTGCTCGCTCCTCCTCCGGCCACCGTGGAACGAGACGCCTTCGGCGTGCCGCTCATCCAAGCGCCAACGGCGAGCGACTGCTACTACGGCTTCGGCCAGGCCGTCGCCGAGGACCGCCTTTGGCAGATGGAGATGAGCCGCCGCATCGCGCGCGGCCGCCTGGCCGAGGTGATGGGCCCCTCCGGCCTCGCCTCCGACCGGGACATCCTCAGCAAGGCCTACACCGACCGCGAGCTCAAAGCCCAGTTCGACGCCTTGCCCGACGCGGTTCGCGAAGGTTTCTCCCGCTATGCAGACGGCGTGAACGCCGTCATCGCCCGCCGCAAGGCCGACGGCACGCTCCCTCCTGGCTACCGAGAGATGGGCTTTCAGCCGGAGCCCTGGACGCCGCTCGACTCCTGCGCCATCGCCGTGATGCTTGCCCGTCGATTCGGCTCCGGCGGCGCGGGGGAACTGCGCAACCTGGGCGCCTACCTCTACCTCCGCTCCCAGCCGTGCAAGGCCCGCGTCCTGGACGTGATCGACGACTTCGCCTGGCAGAACGACCCGGACTCGGTGCCGACGGTGCCATTGGGCGCGGACCCGCTCCGCAACGCCCACCCTCGGTTCCCCACCTTTACGCGCAAGGACACCGAGCGCCAACTGGCCGCAACGCCCAAGCCGGGCATCTTCGAGATCGCCACCGCGATGCGGCTGGCGATGGACGGGCCGGCGCTTCGGGTCGCCCAGCGCTTCGGCGCGCCCTTCAAGGCCGGCAGCTACGCCGTCGTCGTGCCGCCGGCACGCTCTTCGACCGGCTATCCCTGGCTCCTGTCGGGCCCCCAGATGGGGCACAGCACCCCCTCGGTGGTCCACGAGGTCTCGCTCGACGCCCCAGGCCTGAAGGTGGCGGGGATCGACGTGCCCGGCATCCCGGCCGTCGTCGTGGGCGCCACTCCCAAGATGGCGTGGGGACTGACCAGCGGGGTCATCGACGTGGAGGACGTCTACGCCGCCCCGCTCGTCGGCGAGGATCGGTACCGCTACGGCGCCGCCACCGAGAAGCTCGATAGCATTCGGTTCACGGTCAAGGTCAAGGGCGCCAGTGCGGTGGAGGTCGTGCAGGAGCGCACCCGCTTCGGGCCAGTGCTGCTCCGTAGCCGGAGCGCAAACGCCGTCTTCGCCCTCCGCTCGGGATTCTGGGGTCGCGAGGTCGAGTCGTTCGGCGCGTGCTGGGGCCTCTATGGCGCCAAGGGCGCGGGCGACGTCGCGAGGGTCGCCGGCCGCATCCCGATCACGTTCAACATCCTCTTCGCCGCGATGAACGGCGACACCGGCTGGTACCTGACGGGCGCCGCCCCCTTGCGCGCCGCCGGGGTGGACCCCCGCTTCCCCGCCCTGGCCGGCCCGGCCACTGCGTGGAAGGGCTTCCTTCCCAAGTCGCAGATGCCGCACTGGGTGAACCCCGGCTACTCGGTGATCGCCAACTGGAACAACAAGCCTGCGGCCTGGTGGCCCAACGGGGACTCGCCCAGCTGGGGGCGGTTCTTCCGGAACGTGGAGTTGCGCCGCGCCATCCCGGACGGCAAACTGGGGCGCCGCGACCTTGAGATGGTCGCCTGGACCATCGCACGGCGCGACACGAACACCTGCGGCGCGTTCCTCAGCTATTTCCGGCGTGCCCTGAAGGGCGCGAACCTGAACCCGGTCGAGGCCGATGCGGCGCGCGTGCTGAACGCCTGGGACGGCTGGAACGTGCAGGGCGCCCCCGCCGCCCTCCTCTATGCTCGAGCGTTCTCTGCGCTGCGCGTCGAGCTGTTCCAGCCCCACACCGGTTCCCTCTTGAGTCGAGACCTGTTCGACGCCGCCATCCAGGTTCCGGCCGTCTGGAGGGCGTTGCACGGGCTCACGGCCTACGACTACCTGGGCAAGCGGACGGCGAACGAAGTGCTCCGGACCGCGTTCAAGAACGCCGTGGCCGAGATCCAAAGGCGCAGTGGTTCCGACCCCGGTTCATGGCCCTACGAGCCCGGCTCGATCGCCGTCCCCGGCGAGCCATCGATCCCCTACATCGGCCGAGGAACGTACATCCAGGTCGTGGAGATGCGCCCGCAGCCGGTCGGCCGCTGCGTCGCGTCGCCCGGGGTGGCCGAGGCAGGCGCGCACAGCCGGGACCAGGTCCCCTTGGCGCGCGCGTGGACCTACAAACCGATGGCGATCCCGCGCTAGGCCTGCGGTACCTGGGCGAGCCAGGCGTCGACCATCCCGTCGGTCAGCTCGCCCATGTTCGCCACCTGGAAGAACCGCTCGGCCAGTTCGCCCTTGCATCGGTACAACTCGAAGCCGTTTTCGTGGTTAAGTTCGAACCACTGCTCGGCGCAGACGCCGGTTGGGAGGGTGGCGCAGGTCATCGTGCAGGACGCATCTGCCTCTGGCACGGCGAAGCGGTAACCCTTACCCGCCAGCGTCCGCCGGATCCGCCCCGCCAGCTGCGCGTATCGAGCGTGGCGCGCGGCAAAGCCGCCCTGCTCCGCATTCTCCGCCAGCGCCTGCCTGAGCGCCCGCAGCAGCGGCACCGGCGGCGTCAACGGCGGGTTCTCGCCCTCGTACATCGGCAGGCTGAGGTAGTAGGTCCGCCTCGGGAAGGCCTCGATCGCCTTCGCAAAGCCCGGTTCGAGCAGCACGAAGCTGACGCCCGGCAGGCCGTGTAGGCATTTGTTCGCACTGGAGCAGACCGCATCCACGCCGCGAAGGTCGAGCGGGTCGCCGCCCAGGCTGCTCACCGCATCCACCAGCACCCGCGCGCCATAGCGCGCGGCCAGCTTCGCCAGGCCCTCCACCGGGTTCAGCCGCCCGGTCGTCGTCTCGTGGTGCACCGCGAGTACGGCCTCGAACTGCTTGGTCTTGAGCCTTTGCGCAACGCGCTCCATGTCCCAGGGTTCGAGCCACCCGAACCGGAGCGTTTCGTGGGGGATGTTGTGGACCCGAAAGACCGCGTCGAGCCGCTCGCTGTAGTAGCCGTTCGCGAGGATCAGAGCCGGTCCGCGCTCGATGCACGAGGAGATCATCGCCTCGACCGCGGCCGTGCCCGAACCGCCGATCAGGTAGGGCTGCATTGGCGCTCCCTGCGACGAGGCCAGGCTCTGCAGCCCGCTGCGGACGTCGCGGATCACCTCGGCAAACTCGGGCTCGCGGTGGTTCAGGTCCGGTAATGCCGCGGCCATCCGCACCGCCTGGCTGGTCATGCACGGCCCGGGAGTCAGAAGGATCATGCCCGCGTGGCTGCCTTGAGCGCGCGCACCTGCTCGATCACCATCGAGCGCCCGGCGCCGCCCTTCCACTCGCGGGCCAACAGGTCGACGAGCCAAGAACCGACCACGGCGCCGTTGGACGCCCGGCACACCATCTTAACATGCTCCGGCTTGCTGATTCCGAACCCCACGCACACCGGCAGATCCGTCTTGCGCCGGATGCGCGCCACCAGGTCCGTGACCTCCGGCGGGGCCTCTTGCCCCGCGCCGGTCACCCCTGTGCGGGAGATCGCGTAAACGAAGCCGCTGGCCCTGGCGCAGACCATCTGCAGCCGTTCGTCGGTGCTAGTCGGCGCGGCGAGGAACACCCGGTCCACCGACTGCGCCGTCGCAGCGTCCACCCACTCGTCCGCCTCCTCGGGAGAAAGGTCGCACACGATCACGCCGCTTGCACCGGATTCGTGCACTCGCCGAGCGAACGTGGCCAGCCCCATCCGCAGCATCGGGTTCAGGTAGCCCATGTACACGATCGGCACGTCCACGCCGGCCATTCCCACGGCTTCGAGCACCTGCGCGGGGGTCGCCCCGCGGTCGAGCGCGCGCTGGCTTGCCGCCTGGATCGTGGGGCCGTCGGCGACCGGGTCGCTGAACGGAATGCCGACCTCGATCGCATCCGCGCCGGCCTCAACCAACGCCTGAAGGATCGCCGGCAACTCCTCGATTGACGGGTCGCCGCCGGTCACGAATGGGATCAACGCCTTCTCCCCCTTTGCTCGCAGAGCCGCGAAACACTCGTCCAGAGATGCCATGTGAGACAAGCATACTCGGCCCCAACCTGCGTTTCTGAGCATGCGCACTTGCAGATGACCCATCACTGCGATACCATGTTTCGCGTAGCACGGCCGCACGCGACACTGACATTTCCACCCGTTGATGGGCGGACACGGTGTCATCAACAGGGAATGGCGTCGGGTGTGCGACCTGAAACGTTAGCTTGTGGAGATGGACATGAAGAGATTCCTGCTATTGGCAGCGGCGACCCTGTTCGGCGTCGCCGCGTTTGCGGACTGGCCCCATGACGTGAAGTGGGACCAGATGCAGTTGGACCCCGGGAACGTCGGGGGCGCCAGCTACGTGGACTACGACACGCCAAGTGACGCGACGTCGGCGGACGACTTCCTGTGCACTCAGCCGGGGTACATCACCGACATCGAGTTCGCCGGGTTCTCCTACTACGGCGACAGTTACATTGACAAGTTCCGCGTGCAGTTCTTCAACGACGTGCCGGCGATCCCGGGCCAGATGGAGAGCCATCCGGGCAGCATCCTCTACTCCTTCGAGGTTGGACCCGCCGACCCCAACGACCCGCTCAAGATCGGCTGGTATTCGCCGTCCGAATACCTCTACAAGATCGACCTTCCCCGAGACGCTTGGTTCGAGCAGCACGGTACTGCCGTCGACCCGACCGTGTACTGGATCAGCATCCAGGGCGTGATGGTTACCGACGGGTATTACGACGCGTTCTACTGGATGTTCCGAGACCCGCAGTACTACTGGGGCGACGACGCCGCGTTCGCGTCGGATTACTTCGGATACCAGCCGTGGGCACACTGGGGCATCGACGACACCAATGCCACCGTGCCATACGAGGGAACGCTGCCTGCCGGCTGGACCTCCCGCGACATGGCGTTCAAGCTGACCGGAACGGCCGTGCCTGAGCCCGCATCGCTGGTCGCCCTCGGACTCGGCGCGCTTGCTCTGCTCCGGCGGCGCAAGTAACGCTCCAGCGACGGTTGCGCGCGGCGCTCGGGCGGATTCATGCCGGTTTCCGCCCGGGCGCGCCGAGTTGCCCGGAACATGCTTGTTTGGGCCCAGATATTGCGATATACTCACTGTTGATCGGCTGTGGCGAATAAGCCTGAGCCTATATTCTGGCTTGGCCCGTCGGTTCCCGCATGCCTTGGGCGCACGGGGCCGTTCACAACCGGTGTGTCGATTGGAGACGGATGATGAAGAGAGTTCTGTTGATGTCGGCGCTCGCGACGCTCTCTGGCGCCGCGCTGGCTGACTGGCCACACGACGTGAAGTGGGACCAGATGCAGGTCGACCCCGACCACTTGACCGTGTCGAGCCACGTCGACTACGACTGGCCGAGCGAATCGCTGACGGCCGACGACTTCCTGTGCACCGAGGCGGGCTACGTCAGCGGTATCGAGTTCGTCGGCTTCTCCTGGTACGGCGAGGAGATGCTCGACGGGTTCCGCGTCCAGTTCTTCAGCAGCGTTGCGGGCGTGCCCGGCGTGTCTGGTGGCCACCCCGGCGAGCTGCTCTACTCCTACGACGTGGGAGCCGCCGACCCGAACGATCCCCTCAAGATCGGCTGGTATAACAAAGCTCCCAACGAAGGCTTTAACACCTACAAGATCGACCTGCCGGAGGACCAATGGTTCGAGCAGAAGGGCAGCGCGGACGCGCCGACCACTTACTGGCTCAGCATCCAAGGCCTGATGAAGACCGAAGGCTACTTCGACATCTTCTATTGGGGCCTTCGCGACGCCGACCACCGCTGGGGCGATGACGCGGCCTTCTCGTCCAGCTACTTCGGGGTCGACCCGTGGTCGCATTGGGGCGTCGACGACGAGGGCTATGCCTCCTTCTACTCGGGCACGCTCCCGCAGGGTTGGTCCTCGCGCGACATGGCGTTCAACTTGACCGGAACCGCCGTTCCCGAGCCCGCGACGCTCGTGGCTCTGGGCGTCGGCGCGCTGGCGCTCATCCGACGGCGCAAGTAGGCAGACTCGCTTTCGAGTCATGGGCCGGGGTCGCGAGACCCCGGCCCTTCGTCTTCTAGCCCCCGGCCCGAAACGCGGCGATCGCCTCGTCTTCCAGCGCGTAATCCGGGCAGGGCGCATCCTCTGGCGCGTTGGCCCGTTCCCACGCGATGGTCTGCCGCAGCGCCTCGTCCGGCCCAACCGCCTCTTCGAACCCCAGTTCCGTCCGGATCCTCGAGGAGTCCACGTCCAACCCGTAGCTGGGGTCGATGCCGGACTTCAGATCCTCCGGGAGCCGTTCCGTGGGGACGACCAGAAGCTCGCAAGCCTTTCCCGACGCCTCGATCACCGCGCGCGCCCACTCCGCCTCGGTTAGGCAAACCTTGTCGGCCACGTGGTAGGTGCGCCCCGCTGCCTTGGGGTTCTCCGCCGCCATGCCGACGGCGCACGCCACGTTCGTCACAAAGCCGCGCGGGGATTTGAAGTCCGCCTCCGCCTCATCCATCACGATCGCCTCCCGCCCGTCGTCCACTCGGCGAAGGATCGGGTTGAGACGATGCTGGTAGTCGCCCGGGCCGTACACCATCGGCAAACGAACCACGGTACCCGCGATGTCCGGCTGCGACATCACGTGCCGCTCGATCGGGATCTTGTCGTACAGGTCCTGCCAGTTGGGCGCGTGATCCTCTCCCTGTTGCTCCGATGGCTGGTACGGGTAGAGCCGGCCGCGAAGCGGCGAGTCCTCGGTGAGCGGCGTCGGGTCCGCCGGGCCCTCCGCCTTGCCGATCAACCCGCCGTAGTTCCGGTACACGTCGATGCTGCTCACCGCCACGACCCGCTCGGCGATGCCGCGGCAGGCGTTGACCAGCATCCTCGCGTCCTCCTCGAAAACCAGCATCATGTCGACCACGACGTCTGGCCGAAAGGCGCGGATGGCGCCCGAGAGCGCCCCCGGCTCCCTGCGGTCGCCGATGAACCGGCGAACCCCTTGTGGAGCCGAAACCGGGCTCTTGCCCCTGCTGAAGGAGGCCAGGTCGTGACCGCCCTGGTTCAACCAGTCGATCACCTTCGGTCCGATGAAACGCGTGCCGCCGACAACCAAGATCCGCATGCCTAGAACCCCGTCACCGCACACCTATTCGATTCGCTGCCGGCCGGCTTCCCTCCTTCTTGGCCGACGGCGAGGCCCGTAAGGGGCTATCCTATTGCGTGATGGCAAGCAGCGAGCGGTACGACCTGCTGATTCGTGGCGGCAAGGTGGCGAGCGGCAAGGGCGTCGTCCGCGCGGACGTGGGCGTCCGGGGCGGCCGCATCGCCTCGGTCGGCGACCTGTCCGCGGCCGACGCCGCCGAGGTGCTGGACGCCGCCGGCCTTCTCGTCCTCCCCGGCGCCATCGACGCCCATGTGCATTTCCGCGAGCCTGGCGCCGAACAGAAGGAGGACATCGAGTCTGGCTCCCGCGCCGCGGTCATGGGCGGGGTCACCACGGCGTTCGACATGCCGAACACCGACCCGCCCACGACGACCGCCGAGGCGCTCGCCGACAAGGTCGCGCGGGCTCAGGGCCGGGCGTGGTGCAACATGGCGTTCCAGGTCGGCGCGACGGCGGCGAACGTCGAGGAGCTGCCCGCGCTCGAGTCGCTCCCCGGCTGCGCCGGAGTCAAGCTCTTCATGGGCAGTTCCACCGGCTCGTTGTTGCTGGAGACCGACGAAGACCTGACAAGGGCGCTGCATGCCGGCGCGCGCCCGGCCTTCGTCCACGCGGAGGATGAGGGACGGCTCCGTGACCGCCGAGCCCTGCTCGGCGACTCGCCGCACGTGCGGTTGCACCCGACGTGGCGGGATTCGCAATGCGCGGTCGTCGCCACCCGTCGAATCCTCGACCTCTGCCGCGCCACGCGCCGCCCCGTCCACATCCTGCACATCTCCTCGCTGAACGAGCTTGAGATGCTCCGTAAGGCAAAGGCCGAGGGGCTGCCGGTTACGTGCGAGGTCACGCCCCAGCACCTGACGCTCAACTCCGAGCTGTACGAGACCCTCGGCACGCGCCTGCAGGCCAACCCGCCGATCCGATCCGAGGAGCATCGGCGCGCGCTTCTGGCCGCCCTGGCGGACGGGTTGTTCGACACCGTGGGCAGCGACCACGCCCCGCACACGCTCGAGGAGAAGGCCCGGCCTTACCCGTTCTCGCCCAGCGGCATGCCGGGCGTGCAGACGTTGCTCCCGGCGATGCTCGACTGGGCCGCTCGGGGCGTCGTCGATTTGCAGGCCGTCGTGCGTATGACCGCGGAGAACCCGGCGCGCATCTTCGGCCTGACCGGCAAGGGCTTCGTGCAGGAAGGGTACGACGCCGATCTGGCCCTGGTCGACCCTGAGACTAGCTTCGAGGTCACGCGCGATTGGTTGCAGAGCCGGTGCGGTTGGAGCCCGTTCGAGGGCCGCCGGTTCAGGGGCAGAGTCGTCCACGTGGTGGTCGGCGGCAACCTGACCGTTCGGGACGGGGCCTTGACCGGTCGCCCGACCGGGCGCATCGCCGGTTTCGAATGGAAGCCCCAACCGTAAGGCCCGCCGTTCCTGCGGGACCTCTTTCGCCGCCTTTTGCCGCTTGGTATGCTAGGGAGTGGCATGGCGAAGTTGATCCTGATACGACACGGCGAGTCGCTGTGGAACCTCGAGAACCGCTTTACCGGTTGGACCGACGTACCGCTCACCCCGAAGGGCGAGGAAGAGGCGAAGTCGGCCGGCGTTAAGCTCCGCGGAACCAAAATCGATGTGGCCTACACCAGCGCGCTCACCCGCGCCCAGCGCACCCTCAAGCTGATCATGGAGGAGATGCCGCTTTCGGTACCGGTCATCAAGGACCAGGCACTCAACGAACGCCATTACGGCGACCTGCAGGGCCTGAACAAGGCCGACACGGCCAAGAGGTACGGCGCCGAGCAGGTGCACATCTGGCGCCGCAGCTATGACATCGCCCCCCCGAACGGCGAGTCGCTCAAGGACACCGCGGCCCGCACCCTCCCCTTCTTCGAGCGCGCCATCATGGGCGACCTGAAGCAGGGCAAGAACGTGCTGGTCGTCGCGCACGGCAACTCCAACCGGTCGATCGTCATGGCGCTCGACAAGCTGGACGAGAAGCAGGTCACCGAACTCAACCTCGCGACGGGCGTGCCGGTCGTCTACGAGATCGACGAGGACGGAAACGTCGTCAACAAAACCATCCTCGACTAGCCCAGTCGAACGAGAGCCCTCTCGCCGGAGCGTAGAGGGCTCTTTTTGTGCCTATCGAACCGAGGCCGCGTCGACCGGCGGTTCCGTGGACCAGTCCAACTGGCTCCCGCGCAGGCTATGCGGAACCAGGTACGCGCCCAGCATGGCCGCCGTACCCACGAACGCGGCGATCCGCGCCCAACGCGGCTTTTTGGCCGCCACCCACCAGGCGATCACCCAAACCACGACCGTGGCCAGAGTCTTCGTATCGGTCAGGTCGGGCCCGAGCGGCCAGCCGGTCCACAGCGCCCCGAACGAGTAGAGCTGCATCACGGGGCCGAGAACGAAACCGCCCAGCGCGGAAGCGCCCACCAGCCACGCCGCTAGGCGCATGGGTCGCGGCTCGTTGAACACGGCAGCCAGCGCGATCCGCAGCCCGAACAGCAGCCCGACGAACATCGCGACCACGTGGCCGATCACGATCCAAGCGGGAACGTCGCCCCGAAAGCGGATCACCGCCGCCCCCTGCTTCGGAAGGCTGATCGTCCGCCCGTCGCACGAAAGCTCCACGCGGTACTCCAGCTTGCCCGCCCTCGGCTGGTGGGGCAACTCCGCCCGGAGGCGCCCATCCTCGCCGCGCATCGGCGTCTCCTGCCAGGGGTCCGACGTGGGAAAGCGCCGCCACTGCACACGGCCGTCGACGGCGCCGCCCGAAGCCTTCAAGGCGATCTCCGCGCCGCCCTCCCCGGGGTGGGTGCGCGGCAAGCGCCCGGTCAACGTTGCCGGGCCCACCGTCTCGCGCACGTCGATCGGGTAGGTCGGCCCGGTCCGACGCTGGTAGACCAGGATTACCAACGTGAGGAGCGTCGCGACCACCCACAGCGCGACGCTTCCCGCCCGTTTGATCTCGCCTTCGCGAGCGACCATCACCGCTTCTTGGGCTTGACGCCCGCGACCAGCTTGGCCTTGACGATCACGTCTCCGCGCCGTATCTTCGCGACCACGTCCAGGCCCTTCACCACCTTCCCGAACACGCAGTAGTTGCCGTTCAAGAAGCCGTTCTCTTTCAAGTTGATGAAGAACTGGCTATCGCCGGTGTCGCTGGCAGGAGCCGAAAGCGCCATGCTGACGGCGCCGTGCTGGTGGGTCAGGCTGTTCTTCTCGAACGGTACCACCTTGCCCGAGCCGCCGTCGCCGACGCCGATCGTGCCGCCCTCGCCGTCGTCCCGCGAAGCCGAGTCCTTATCCGACAACTTCGCCGACTTGGGGTCGCCGGCCTGAACGACAAACCTCGGCACGACACGATGGAAGCGGATGCCGTTGTAGAAGCCCTTTTTCACCAGGCCCACGAAGTGTTCGACCGTCTTGGGCGCTTCCTTCGAGAAGAGCTCGATCTGGACCTTCCCTCGCTTGGCGATGTCCAGTTCGACGACCGGATTCTTGGTCGGCGCCGTCGCAAATGAACTCGCCGCAACCGCGAGCGCCGCGACGGCGAGTATGAACCGCTTGCTCATGCTCATGGTTTGCCAGTATACGTGCGTCGCCGCCCGAAGCCGCAAGGAGTGGGTCGCCGGCCGTACCGATCGGCCGCAGCCATCTGGTCCGTTGCGTTATAGCTCTCTGTCGTTTCGCGCGCTTCCTCCCGACAATCCGTATTGGATGTGCAAGTTATTCCAAAGGAGAAGCGAGACAAGAACAGCGAAGGCGTGGTCTGAGCTTCGAGAGAAGGAAGCGCAGGACCGACTGCTCCCGATGTTGGGGCTGCTGCTGGCGTCGGTGGACGCCGTGCAATCCCAGGTGGTGAGCCCGGCCTCGGAGGAGAGCCAGGCGTTCCGCCGCAAGATCATCGAACTGTCCTCGCTCGTCATGGACGACGTACCCGCAGCCGAACGACTTCGGGAGGCGCGCATCTGGTACTTGCGAGCCGCGGAGGAGCATGGGAGCCAGCAGCGCGAGCGGCTGGCCCGGTTCCAGCAGGACCTGAACGGGGCGCTGCTCAACTTCCGAGGGGTCGTCGACGACAGCTTCTCTGACCAAGGACAACTCGTCCGGGAGTTCGGCCGGAGCGCGAGCGGTCTTCGCGCGGTCGAGCAATGCGACGACATGGAACGCATCAAGCATGTTGTGCGCACCGAACTCCATCACATCGCCGAGGTGGTCCGGGCGCACGTGTTGCAGCACGATGCGCTGAAGAAGCGTTACGCCTCCGCCATCCGCGAGTTCGAACGGAGCGTCGCGGACGTTCGCCGGTCGGGCGATTGCGATGCGACGACCGGGTGCGCCAACCGCGCCGCTATGGACTTCCAGTTGCTCACCGTCTGCCGCAAATGCGAATGGGAGGGCTTGCCGTTCGCCGTGGCGATGCTCGACCTGGACGACTTCAAAGAGATCAACGACCATTACGGGCATCAGGTCGGGGACGCCGCCCTGGCCCACTTCGCCACGGCTGTCAAGGCCGGCCTTCCGGAGGGCGCCTTCCTGGCCCGCTACGGCGGCGATGAGTTCATGGTGATCGCCCACGGAACCGCACGCGACCTCGCCAAGGCGCTGAACTCGGCCCTGGCCGTCATCCACCAGACGCCCTTCGCCATTGAGGGCTCCAAGAAGGCGCTGGAGTTGGCGCTTCAGGGGAGCGGCGGCGTGACCGACGTCCGGCCAACCGACACGCCCGCGGCGGTCATCTCAAGGGCGGACCAGGCGCTATACGCCGCCAAGCGCACGGGCAAAGCTCACGTCGAGGTCGACGGGAACGCGCCAAAGGCGGCCTGAGGCCGCCTACAGGGAGGCTTCCAGCCGATCCAGCTTCTCGGAGATGCTGTCGGCGAGGGCGTCGATATCCTCCTCCTCGCGGCGCTCGCGCATCCTGCTGTATGCGCCGAACATCGCGATGGCGGTGAGTACGCCCACCACGAACCACAGAAAGCTGCGTGTCACCCGGCCGTTTTACCTGCAGTCGGGCCCTGGCCGCCCGCTCATTCCTCGCCGCCCTTCTTGTAGCGCTCCTTCATCAACCTCCAGTAGTCGTCCTTGGACGCCTGGTCGAGAAGCGTAAAGCGCGTGTACACCGGCTGGAATCCGAGAAGCACGGTGCCGGTCGGACCGTTTCGGTGCTTGGCGATCGAAAGCTCAGTCGGCTCGGCGGTGCTGGGGTCGTCGCGGTCCGCTTCGAACTGGCCCTGTTTCCGCTCGTAATACTTCTCGCGGTAGATGAACATGACCATGTCGGCTTCGGCCTCGATGGAACCGGATTCGCGGATGTCGGAGAGCATCGGGCGCTTGTCGGGTCGGCTCTCCACGCCGCGGTTAAGCTGGCTGAGCGCGATCACGGGCACGTCCAGGTCCTTGGCCATGCTCTTCAAACCACGGGCGATCTCGCTGATCTCCTGCACGCGGTTCTCCGTGCGTTTGCTGCCGCGCATGAGCTGAAGGTAGTCCACCACCACGAGCGCCAAGCCGCCGTCGGCCTTGAGCCGCCGGCATTTTCCTCGCACCTCCATCGGGCTCACGTCCGAGGAGTCGTCGATGAAGATCGGCAGGCTGTACAGGTCCTCGCAGGCGTCGGCCAGCTTCTGGTAGTCCGAGGTGGACAGGTTCGCTTTCTTGAGCGTGTCCATCGGCACCTTGGCGAGCGTGGCGATCATGCGTCGAACCAACTGCTTGCCGCTCATTTCGAGCGAGAAGACCGCGACGTTCTGCATCGCTTTCGCCGCCATGTTCAGCGCGAAGTTCAGGACGAGCGACGTCTTGCCCATACCGGGGCGGGCGGCCACGATCACCAGGTCGCCGCCGTAGAAGCCGGTCGTCACCGCGTCCAGGTCGGCGTAGCCGCTCGGCGTTCCCAGAACCGGTTCGCCCGTCTCCAGCAGGCGGTCGACGTCCACAAAGAACTCCTTGGCGAGCGCCTTGACCGGCTGGAAGTCCTTTCCGAGTCGCTTGCGGCCGACCTCGAACACCGCCGCCTCGGCCGCGTCGACCTTTTCGTCGACGTCCATCTCCGGGTTGCGCACCACGCCGACGATCTCCTGGCCGGCCGTTTCCAGCCGACGAAGCGTCGCCTTGTCCTGCACGACGCCCGCGTAGTACTTGCCGTTGCTGGCGCTCGGCACACTCTCGGCGATCTGGATCAGGTAGTCGACGTCGCCGATCTCCTCGAGCTTGCCGCGGGCGGCCAGCTCGTTCTTGAGCATCACGAGGTCGATCGCCTTGTTGCTCTGAAGCAGTTGGCGCATCGCGCGGAAGATCTCGCGGTGGGCGGGACGGTAGAAATCGTCCTCGACCAGGATCGACTGCAGCTCCTCAGCCGCCCGCTCGCTGAGCAGGATCGAGCCGAGCGCGCTCATCTCCGCCTCGATGCTGTGGGGCGGAACGCGGTCTTCGAGCGCTTCTCGCAACGTGCTTTGTGCCATGGAGAACCTCAGTATGCGCTCTCCACGCCGCGGTTACCAAGCTATACGCACGTGTCCCACCGGCCCGATTTGTGGAAAAACCGGCCCCCCCTTCCCTTTCGCCAAGCCTGCCGCCCGGCTTTTCCCCACCTTTGTCAGTAGACAGATGTTGCGCGCCTTTTGCGCGGCAGGGACGGGCCCTAGCCCCAGGTTTCGGGCTGTTCGCCCATCCGCACCCAATCCAGCATGCAGGAGACCGTCGCGCCCGCACCGATCAGGCCGAACACCACCGCAAGGATCTGCCTGGCCAGGGTCGGCAGCCACGCCTCGCCCACGATCGGTACGGAAAAGGTCACGAACGCGACCACGATAAGCACCGCGCCCACCGCCACCCCATAGAGGGGGTTCTCGTTCGCATACCGCTCGCTGCTCGGGGTCATCATCTGCCTTCTCCGGTGAGCTCGCACCGGCGCGAGCCCACAAGAGAAGGAGGCAGAAACCGGGCCAATCGCCGGCGGAAGACCGACAACCACCCTATCCCTGACCGAAGACGCCCATGCGGCGGTACTTCTCTCGCCTGCGAGCCTTCAGTTCTTCCCCAGGGACGCCCTCCAACTCCGCCAAAGCCTCGACCACGGCCCTCTTCACCAACGCCGCCGCTTCTGCCGGGTTCCGGTGCGCACCGCCGAACGGCTCCGGCACGATCCGGTCGACGGCGCCGCACTCCAGCGCCCCCTCCGCCGTCAGCCGGAGCGCGCCGGCCGCTTCCGGCCCCTGCTCCGGCTTGCGCCATAGAATGGCCGCGCATCCTTCCGGCGGGATCACGCTGAAGATCGCGTGCTCCTGCATCAGCACGGTGTTCCCGACCGCGATCCCCATCGCGCCTCCGCTGCCGCCCTCGCCGATCACCACGCACACCACCGGCACGCGCAACTCGAACATGCGCATCATCGAGGACGCGATCGCCTCGGCGATGCCGCGCGACTCGCTCTCCACGCCCGGATCGGCCGCCGGCGTATCGACGAACGTCACCACCGGCATCTGGAACCGGTCGGCCATCGCCATCAGGCGCATCGCCTTACGGTAGCCATCGGGCTTCATCATCGCGAAGTTCCGGTGAGCCCGCTCCTGGATGTTCCGTCCCTTCTGCTGGCCGATGACCATCACCGGCTTGCCCTCCAGTAGGGCCGGGCCGCCGACCAGCGCGTGGTCCGCGCCGGCCAGCCGGTCGCCATCCAGCTCCACGAAGTCGGCGAACATGGCGCTCACGTAATCCAGGGTGTACGGCCTGGGGTCGGCGCGCGCCAACAGAACCTTCTCCCAAGGTCCAAGGTGGCTGTACCGGACCTCCACGAAGCGGTCTCGCCGTTCCTCGAACTCCGCGATCCTCCTCTCAATATCGCTCCGCTTCTCGGCGTCCGCCTCGCGAGAGGCCAAGACCTTCAGCTTCGCGATCCCTTCCTCGAGTTCGAGCAGCGGCTGCTCCCATTCCTTCCACGTCTTGGCGGGCATCACTCCTCCTCCTTGCGGGACGTAAGGTGCATTCCCAAAACCCTCACGAGCGTCGTCAGCACGCCCCGAAGCTCGCGGCGCGGCGCCACGCGATCGATGAACCCACATCGATTGCTGAACTCGGCGGTCTGGAAGTCGTCCGGCACCTTCAACACCTGTGCCTGCTTGCTCACCCGGGCGCCGGCGAATCCGACCATCGCCTTTGGCTCCGACAGGATCACGTCGGCCACGCTGGCGTAGCTGGCCAGCATCCCGGCCATCGTCGGGTCCGTGAACACGCTGATGAACGGCACCCCGGCGGCTCGACACTCCTCCACCGCCGCGGTCGTCTTGGCGATCTGCATCAGGCTGTAGATGCCCTCCTGCATGCGCGCGCCGCCTGAGGCGCAGAAGCTCACCACCGGCACGCGCCGTTCCACCCCCCGCTCGAGGGCCCGCGTGATCTTCTCCCCCGCCACCGAGCCCATCGAACCGCCCATGAAGTGGAAGTCGGAGATGGCCACGCTCACCAGGTTCCCCCCTAACCTCGCCATGCCGCCCACGATGCTGTCGCTCATCTTGGTCTTGGCGACCGCGCCGTCCAGCTTCTGCTGATACTCCGGGAACGTCAGCACGTCGAGCGTACGAAGGTCGTCGTCGCACTCCTCAAAGGAGCCCTCGTCGAAGGTGTAGGCGATGCGCTGCCGCGCAAGCAGGCGGTGATGGTGGCCGCAATAGGGGCACACCCGCAGGTTGGACTCAAACTCGGCCGCAAACAGCGTCTTCTTGCAGCCTAGGCACTGCACGAAATCGCGCTGCAGCTTCGGGTCGTCGACCTTAGCCTGTGGCATGCGGCGGATGATACCACCGCACCGCCACGCATCAGCCACGGCGCCCAAACCCGACGATCAAGGAAGGTCACGGCGCGGGGCGCCTTGGTCATGGCATCCTCAACGCCGAGATGAAAACCCACACGGAATACCTCTGGTTCCAAACCCGCCGGCGCGAGGAGTTCGTTCGCATCACCGACGAGGTGGGGGAGATCGTCGCGCGCTCCGGCGTGCGCGACGGCATGGCGCTCGTCAGCGCCATGCACATCACGGCGGCGGTCTACGTCAACGACTGGGAAGACGGGCTGATCGAGGACATCAAGACCTGGTTGGACCATCTGGCGCCAAAAGCCAACTACCTGCACCACCGCACGGGCGAGGACAACGGCGAGGCGCACCTGAAGAACCTGCTGCTGCACCACGAGGTGATCCTGCCCATCACCGACGGCGTTCTGGACCTTGGTCCGTGGCAACAGGTGTTCTACGCCGACTTCGACGGCCAGCGAAGGAAGAGGGTCGTGGTCAAGGTCATGGGCGCCTGAGCACACGACGGCCCGCCAGCGTCCCTTGGTTTATTTGGATCATTTTGGTGGTCCAGATGATCACGTATTGTCGTTTTTGAGAAGCCGTGGTACACTTTGGTCCATAGATGCATGCGCAAGCGTGACATCAGGGGCGCAACGAAGCGATGGAACCCCGAAATGGGACGAGGGCCAACACCCCTATAACGAGCAGCGTCGTGGCGGAGCTGGAAGGTCGGATTCGCAGCGGCCTTTACGCAGAAGGCCAGCGGATCCCGCCGGAACGCACGCTCGCCGACGAGTTCCAGGTGAGCCGCATGGTCGTTCGCACGGCCATCGCGGAGCTCCAAACACGCGGCGTCCTGATCTGCTCCCCGCGTTGCCGACCGGTCGTGTCGGCGCCGGCGATGAAGCCGGCGTCGGCGCGCCGAACGTTCGGCCTCTCGATGTGGTTGAGCGCCACCGAACCGGAAGGTACGGCCCTGCTCAACGGCATCCAGCACGCGATGGACCACAACTCCTATCGCCTCGTGGTGTCGCACGCTCGCGGAGATACGTGGCAAGCCGTCCTCCAGTCCGAGGCTCAGTTCCTCGAACAGATGACGCAGGACCAAGATATCGCCGGAATCATCCTTTGGTATTTGGGCGGTCAAACGAACCTGCCTTACCTCGAGAAGGTGCGCGCTGCGGGGATTCCCATGGTGTTCGTCGACAGGCGTGCCCCGGAGTGCTTCGGGGCCGATCACGTCGGCGTCGACAACGAACAGAGTGCGGAGCGCATCGTGTGCCACCTGGCCGAACGCGGCCACCGCGCGATCGCTCACGTCACCAACAACGACTCGGTTTCAACGGTTGCCGAACGCTTGACCGGCTACAGGCGGGCGTTTGCGACGGCCGGGTTGCCCTACCGACCCGAGCTGGTCGTTCGGACGAGCGCCGTCATCGGCCCCTCGCCGGACGACTGCAGCAAGGTCGTCGACGAGCTCCTGTCGAGGCCCGACCCCCCGACCGCCATCTTCGCGATCAACGACCGCATCGCCTTTGGCGTTGTGGACGCGCTTCAGGCCCGGGGGCTCCGCGTTCCAGAGGACGTCGCCGTCGCCGGGTTCGACGGCGTGGAGCGATGGTCTCAGCGGGAGCCGTTCCTGACGACCGCCAACCAACCGTTTGGTCGGATCGGCGCGCAAGCCGTGCGCCTTCTCGTTCGGCGGACGCTTGGTTCGCCCGACCCCCCGTATCGGTACGTCCTGTTGGACGCGCCCCTGTCCGTTCACAAATCAACTCTGGGGTCCGCTGGCTCCCAGGGCGTTGCTAGGCCTTCCCTTAACATGGAGACAGTATCATGAATCGCAGTCCAAAGAAGGGCTTCACGCTCATTGAGCTACTTGTCGTTATCGCCATCATCGCCATCCTGGCGTCGATCCTGTTCCCGGTATTCGCTCAGGCCAAGGAGGCGGCCAAGAAGACGCAGTGCCTTAGCGGCACCAAGCAGATCAGCCTTGGCATCCTCATGTACACGGGCGATTACGACGATATCGTCCCGCCGGTCCACAACTGCGACGTGCCGCCCGCGCCCAGGATCTCCTGGTTCTGCGGCGGCTCCTACGAGCGCAGAGACTGGAACATGGTGGTCCGCCCGTACATCAAGACGCCCATCAACGGCGGCAACTCCATCTACAAGTGCCCGGACCTCGAAGCCGACGTCTACGGCAACTGGACTCCCAATCCGACGTCGCAGCACGAGCCATGGTCCTCGCAGTTCACGTCCTACGGCATGAACCTCGACTACCTGCAGCCCGACCCGGACTGCGGATCGGGCAACCTGCTCCCCAACGCTAGCATCGTGTGGGGCCTGCCGGTTGCTTCGACGCAGGTTGAGGCTCCAGCCGACACCGTGCTTCTCACCGAGACGAAACCCCTGGTTATCATCTCCGGTCCGAACCGCGGGGCGTTCTACCCGAGCAACCTGGTGGACTCGCCGGCCGGCGGCGGCTACCCCGGTTCAAACTCGCGCGCTTGCGGGCTTGACAGCTGGGGCGTCGACGACTCGTTCGAGCCCGAGGGGATCGGCGGCGACACGGGCGTCCCGAACACCTCGACCGCGCAGTTCATGCCGCGCCACAGCGGTGGCGGTTGCGTGGCCTTCTGCGACGGACACTCCAAGTACATGAAGCCCGGCAACCTCGCTCAGGGCACCAACTGGTACAAGGGCATCTCGGCGGCCGACGTGCGGATCACCGACCTCGCCAAGTACCTCTGGTCGCTGAAGAAGACCGGGAGCGACCTCTAAAGAAGGAACGATCGAACGTGACTCGAATCCTCTCCATTCTTGTCGTAGTTGCCCTGCTTGGCGCTGGCCTGGTCGGATGCAAGGGGAAGGACCCGGCCGAAACAGCCGCTCCGAAAATGGAGGGCTTTGCCCCTCCGACGGCTCAGCGGCTGCAGAACAAGCCCAAGTTGCCACCGCTCGGCGGTCCGAACGCCGGCAAAGGCCAGGGCGACGGCGGGATACTCTAGACCGCCGGGGTGAAAAGCGAACTCGCTCCGGGCCCTCGGGCTCGGGGCGAGTTTGCCTTTGCGGCGCCCCTCCGTCCCCGTAGGCAGGCGGCGAAAGGCCACATAATCGATCCGTTATGTCCGTAGAGATCGCTGTGTTGCCAGGAGACGGCATCGGCCCCGAGGTGGTCGCCGAAGCAATCAAGGTCGTGAAGGCCGCCGGCGTGGATGCCGACTTCCGCGAGGCGCTGATCGGCGGCTGCGCCTACGACGCGGTCGGCAACCCGTTGCCCAAGGAGACGATCGACGTGTGTCGCAGATCCGACGCCGTGCTCCTCGGCGCCGTCGGCGGCCCCAAGTGGGACAAGGTCGAACCGGTTTCGATGCGGCCCGAGATCGGGGGGCTGCTGGCGATTCGAAGCCAGTTGAAACTTTACGCCAACCTGCGCCCGGCCAAGACCATCCCGGCGTTGGCCTCCGCCAGCCCGGTGCGCAACGCCGCGAACATGGACCTGATGGTCGTGCGCGAGCTGACCGGCGGCCTTTACTTCGGCACGCCGCGCGAGCGCCGGGGCGACACCGCCGTCGACACCTGCGTCTACACCAGGGCCGAGATCGAGCGGGTGGCCCGCAAAGCGTTCGAGATCGCCCGGCAGCGCCGCAAGGCCGTGGCGAGCGTGGACAAGGCCAACGTTCTTGAGACCAGCCGGCTTTGGCGCGAGGTCGTCGCGCAGGTCGGCGCCGACTACCCTGACGTGACGCTCACCAACGTGCTCGTCGACAACTGCGCCATGCAGCTCGTGCGCGACCCGGGCCAGTTCGACGTGATCGTAACCGAGAAC
>CAZIIS010000010.1:0-43718 GCA_964539295.1 uncultured Fimbriimonadaceae bacterium
AGGCGGCGCTCTTTCGGAACCTGCTCCGCCCGGCGGACTTCTTGCCGTCCTGCTACATGCTTGGGGTGGTGGCGATGTTCACCAACGAGCGGGCGCAACGGATCGGCGACCTGGCGGCGGGGACCATCGTAGTTCACGACCCGCGGCCGCAACAACGGTTCGCCGTGGCGCCGCATCGCTACGGGGTGCACCCGCTGGAGAACACGGTGGGCGACCTACGCAAGATGTCGTTGGAGGAGTATTTCGCGATCAAGCGCCTGTGCGACCGGTTTCCGGAGCTACCGCCTTCAGCGCAGGTCCGCAGTTTGGCGGAGGTGTGGGAGCCGTTCGCCAAGTCGCAGGGCATCGAGCCGATACCGAACGTGCACCCGGTGTACCAAATGGAGGCGGTCGTGATGCTCTTCAGCCGGCAGCACAACCTCGTCTGAGGGGTGTGGAGAGCGGGTGGAAAAAGCGGTTGAAGGGTGTGGAAGCCCGTGCGAAACGGATCGGCGGGGGAAGGCGCGTGCGGTTTCGCACCTCGTTTTGCACCGTCCCGGAAACCGGCACGAGATGCGCCGCTCCCGTTCAAATCAGGTTCGGTTGAGGCTCGGTCCGTTGGGTGCTGGAAGGGTTTTCCACCATTGGCCACCCCCTAACAGATACAACAAAGATCTCTTTATTAACTGGCATTTAGAAAACAAGACGTGGGAAAACCGGTGACGATCGCCAAGTTGGAGCTTCGGCGCTTCCGCAACTTCGCGGAGGCGTCTCTGGAGCCGTCGCCGGGGTTCAACATCGTGGTGGGCCCGAACGCGCAGGGCAAAACGAACCTTCTGGAGAGCATCCATTTAGTCTCCACGGGAAGGCTGCTGAGAGGTTCGCGCGACGTGCAAGCGATTCTGGACGGGGAGAGCGAAGGGCGCGTGGAGGCGGAGGTGGGCGGAACGGCGACGCGCCTGGCCGTGGAACTCAAGCAGGGCGCCCGGAAGAGGGCGCTCTTGAACGGTTTGGCGTTGCCAAGGGCAGCCGACCTGCTCGGGCGACTGCCAACGGTGTGCTTCACGGCGTCGGACCTTGCCATCGTGCGCGGGGAGCCGGCGGACCGACGTCTCTTCCTCGACGGCGAGCTCGCGCAGATCTTCCCCGCCTACCTGCGGCACTTGACGGTCTACAAGCGGGCGCTGGAACAGCGTAACGCGGCGCTGAGAGCCTCACAGGAGCGTCCTCAGCCCGAGGGGGTATTCCTGGCCTACGAAGAGCCGTTGGCGGCCCACGGGGCGGCTCTGAGGCGAATTCGGAGGGATTGGGTGGAGGAGCTGGCGCGATATGCGGCTGACTGGCATGCTCGACTGGGCGAGGGCGAGCCGTTGGCGCTTCGGTACCAGCCGAAAGACGACGCGGCCGAGCCCGAGGAGTTGCAGCAGAAACTGGAGGCTTGGCGGTTCGACGACATCCGTCGAGGGGCGACGAGCGTCGGCCCGCACCGCGACGACCTGTTGGTGGAGGTCGGCGGGCGCGACGCGCGCTTCTTTGGCTCGCAGGGTCAGCAACGCACGGCGGTGATCGCCTTGAAGATGGCGACGCTCGAAACGGCGAAGCTGGCGTTCGGGTTCGCGCCGGTGCTGCTTCTGGACGACGTGTTCTCCGATCTGGACTGCGGGCGGCGGGCGAGCTTGGTCGAGACGGCCGTCCACGAGGGCGGCCAGGTGTTCCTGACCTGCACGGAGGTCGAGCAGGCCGGAGTGGAGTTGGTCGGTCGGTCGAAGGTGTTCCGGGTACGCTCCGGACAGGTGAGCATGGCGTGAGTCGGTTTCGAGACGTCAAGCGGATCACCGACTTCCTGCCGTCGGCGTTGAGGCGGCCCGAGGTGTTGCGCATGGCGCGCGCGCAGCGTGCGATGCGGCACTGGGAGGAGGTGGTCGGGCCGCTGCTTTCGGAACGCTCCGTTCCGGAGCGGTATCAAGAGGGGACGCTTTGGGTGGCGGCCAAGGGGCCGGCGTGGGCGCAGGAGCTTCGCATGCGCAAGGACCAGGTGCTGCAGCGACTCAACGAGATCGCGGCCGAGCAGGGGCTGTTTCAGGACATGCGGGTGGGCGTCCGCCCTCCGAGGTCGAAGCCGTAGGTTGCCGCCATGCGCAAGGAGCTCGAGGGCCGGCCGGTGGTGGTTGCGTTCTTGGGCTTGTGCTTGGGGCTCAGTTGCGGATACGTTCTGTGGCATCTGGCGTCGATCCTCGGCCTTTTCCTCCTTCATTCGAAACGCGCGCGCCGGGTCTATCTGGCGGCGTTCGCGTTTGGGTTCCTGCTTAGGCCGACAACGCCGGCGTCTCCGGTTCTGGAGCCCGGATACTACGTGGGCCCGGCCTCCGTTCTGACCGTTCCTCGGGACTCGAAGCTGGGGATGCATGCGTTGGTGGAGGCGCGGGGCGCCCGGTACGTGCTGCTTCTGCCCAAGGACAGCGCCATCACCATGGGCGACCAGTTGGAGCTGGAGGCGGTGGTGCAACCGCTCCACGAGGGGTCGGCCCCGGAGGGCGGGGCGATCGCGCGCATGAGGCCCGTCAAGGAGCCCGTGATGACCCGGGTGGCCACCGGGCCATGGCGGCTGGGACAGCGGGTTCGACAGAGCTTCGTGGCGTTCGTGAGTCGCTTCGCGGCGCCCTTGCCCGCGTCGGCCATCGACTCCCTGTGCCTGAACGCGACCGGCGATACGCCGCAGGAGTTCTGGGGGGCGCTTCGCCGTACGGGGACGACGCACATCATGTCGGCCGGCGGGATGCACGTGCTGTTCACCGTGTGGCTGCTGGCGGCGCTCTTGATGCTGGCGCCTGCGCCCAGGTGGTGCCGGTTGGGGCTGCTTATCCTGGGCCTGCTGGTGTACGCGGGGGCCGCGGGCTTCCAGGCCCCGATCGTGCGAGCCGTGATCATGGCCTCGGTGGCGATGGTGGCGTACCTGTTCCGGCGGGAGGCCGACGGGCTCTCGACGGTGTGCCTTGCCGGGGTGGTCACATTAGTTTGGAACCCTTACGATCTAGGCGACCTTGGCTTCCAGCTTTCCTATCTGTCGGTACTGGCGCTGCTTCTGTTCATGGGGCCGGTGCGGGGTGCGGTTGAGGGCTCGCTGAAGGTGCGGTTGCGACAGGCGGCGCGGTGCAGTCTGATCTGCGCGGTGGCGACGGCCCCTCTGGTGGCGTGGGCGTTCGGCGAGGTGTCGTTGATCTCGGTGTTCTCGAACCTGGTGATCCTGCCGATTGTGCCGGTGGTGGTGGTCGGAGCGTTGGGGGCGTGGCTTGTTGGGTTGGCGGCGCCCGTGATGGGGGTTGGGTTGCTCAAGGTCGTGGTGGAGCCGCTTGCGTCGTTCCTGGTGTGGAGCATCGGATGGATGGGCGATTGGCCGGCGTCCACCGTCCAGGTACCCGCCTTCTCGGCTTACTGGTTGGCGCCGATCTACCTGCTGATGCTGCTTGGGTGGAGGCCGCGTGTCCGGCCGGCTTAAGGCGTCGTTGGCGGTCGCCGCCGCGCTGGGGCTCGGCGTGCTGGTCGATTGGAGCTGGACTCCGCGGGGCACTTCCCTGACCTTCCTGTCGGTCGGCCAGGGCGACTGCGCCGTGTTGCAGCACGACGGCTGGGTGGCGATGATCGACGCGGGGCCGAGGACCGAGTGGTTCGACGGAGGGGAGCGGCTGGTGGCGCCGGGGATGAGGCGGCTGGGTGTGCGCAAGGTGGACCTGGTGGTGCTCTCGCATCCAGACGGAGACCATATCGGCGGGCTCAGGGCGGTGGCGCGGCGTTGGCCGGTCGGCAAGGTATGCGTGCCGGCGCGGTTTCGGGACCACCAAGGGCTGCAGGAGGAGCTGCGACGGTGCGGTTTCCGTCGAGAGCAGTTGGTCTGGGTGTCGGGAAGGACGCACGCCAAGCTGGGGCGGTTCTGGCTGGAGATGGAGGCGCCGCAAGGGACCGAGGGGATGGGGGACAACGACGGCTCGATGTTCTGCCGAGTGAACGGGATGGGCTGCCGGGCGGTCTTCAGTGGCGACGCCGGGCCCGAGGTGGAGAAGCGGATGTCCGAGTCGGGGGAGTGGCGCGCAGAGGTGTTGAAGGCCGGGCACCACGGAAGCGGGAACGCCACGAGCGCCGGGTGGTTGCGGGAGGTGAACCCGCGTTACGTTGTGGTCAGCGTGGGTCGCGCGAACATGTACGGTCACCCGAGCAGCCGCACGTTGGGGCGAATCGCCGGGGCGAAGGCGGAGGCGCTACGAACAGACCGGGCCGGGACCATTCGGTTCCGACCCGGCAAGAGCGGCTTCGAGCCGGAGCGCTAACCTCCGAAGAGCTTCATGCGCGCCCGAAGCTTCTCCATGAGCTGCGTGAGCTCGGCAGCGTCGGTGCGGGCCTTCTCGACCGCCTCGGGCTTGGCGTTCTGGACGAACATCGGGTTCTCCAGTTGCCTGTTCACGCGCTCGAGGTCCGCGCCGAGCTTCTCGGCCTGCTTCTGAAGGCGGGCGAGCTCTTTGGCGGGGTCCACGAGGCCCTGGGTGGGGAGGTGCAGGTCGACGCCGCCAACGGTGGCGGAGACGGAGACGCCCTCGGGCTTGCCGGGTTGGAGCTTCTCGAACCAGGCCTGAGTCCGGACCACCTCTTCGCCGCCGCGCAGGTCGCCTTCGTAGGTGGCCAGAGGGGCCTCCTTGAGGGCGGCAAGGCCGAGCTCGGCACGCAGCGCGCGCAGGGCGCGGGTCGCCTCGAGCCAGGATTCGACGAGCGCCTCGGCCTCGGGGTCGAGCAGCGACTCGGGGGTCTCGTCCCAGCAGGAGGCCATGAGGTACGGCGCGCGGTCCTGGACGGGCAGCACGGAGTAGATCTCCTCGGTGATGTGCGGCATGATCGGGTGCAGCATCTTGAGGAACGACTCCAGGCACCGCACGAGCACCCACTGCGGCACGGCGCGGCGCGCCGGGTCGGCCAAGCGGCCCTTCGAGATCTCGATGTACCAGTCGCAGTACTCGGACCAGAAGAACTGGTGGAGCGCCTGGGCGGCGGCCTGCATGTCGTACCCCTCGTAGCCGCCACGCACGATGCGTTCGGTGCGAACGAGCCGGCTGAGGAGCCAGCGGTCGATCGGTTCGAAGGCGTCGTCCGCGGGTTTCTGGCCATCGTAGCCGTCCAGGTTCATGAGCACGAAGCGGGCGGCGTTCCAGATCTTGTTGCAGAAGTTGCGCGAGTCCTCGGTGCGTCGCTCCGAGTACCGGATGTCCTGGTTGGCGCCGGTTTGGCTAAGCAGGGTGAAGCGGAGGGCGTCGGCGCCCTTGGTCTCGATGACGCCGATCGGGTCGACGCCGGTGCCGAGGCTCTTGCTCATGCGCTTGCCGTCCTGGGTGAGCACGGTGGCGTAGATGTAGACCTCGTGGAACGGCTCCTTGTGCAGGAAGTCCATCCCCATCATGATCATGCGGGCGACCCAGAGGTAGATGATGTTCCGGTCGGTGACGAGCACGCTGGTGGGGTAGCGCTTCGCGAGGTCGGCGCTGTCGCCGGGCCATCCGAGCGTGGCGAACGGCCAAAGGCCGCTGCTGAACCAGGTGTCGAGTACGTCGTCGTCCTGGCGGACGATCTCGTTGTCGCCGGCCTTGCGCTGCGCTTCTTCCCAATCGAGGGCGGCGTAGGGGGTTCCCTGCTCGTCGTAGTAGACCGGGATCCGGTGTCCCCACCAGAGCTGGCGGCTGATACACCAGTCGCGGATGTTCTCCATCCAGTCGAGGTAGATGTCCTGATAGCGCTCGGGGAAGAAGCGCACCTTGCCCTCTTTGACGACGCGGATCGCCTCGGGGGCGAGCTTGGTCTGGCTGACAAACCACTGCTCGCTGAGAAGCGGTTCGACCACCTCCTTGCTTCGGTCACTGACGAGGATGGCGATCTCGTACGGCTCGTCCTTGACGTAGTAGCCCTGTTCCTGCAGGTCGGCGACGACGCGCTTGCGCGCCTCGTTGCGGTCGAGGCCCGCGTAGGGTCCGCCCAGTTCGGTGACGTGGGCGCGCTCGTCGAACAGGACCGGCATCGGCAGGTCATGGCGCCGCCCGACCTCGTAGTCGTTGGCGTCGTGCGCGGGGGTGATCTTGACGGCGCCGGTACCGAAGGCGGGGTCGGGGTAGAGGTCGGCGATGAGCGGGATCTCCCGGTTCATCAGCGGCAGGCGCAGCGGCTTGCCGACGAGCCCTTTGTAGCGTTCGTCGGCCGGGTTTACGGCGACGGCCACGTCGGCGAGCATGGTCTCCGGGCGGGTGGTGGCGATGGTGATGCTACCGGAGCCGTCGGTGAACGGGTAGCGGATGTAGTAGAGCTTGCCCTTGACGGTCTTGCGCTCGGTTTCGATGTCAGAAACGCTGGTGCGCAGCACGGGGTCCCAGTTCACCACGCGCTTGCCGCGGTAGATGAGCCCGCGTTCGAACCAGTCGATGAAAACCTTCAGGACGGCCTGGTGGTAGCCCTCGTCGAGGGTGAAACGAAGGCGGTCCCAATCGAAGGCGCAACCGAGCGAGCGGAGCTGGTTCAGGATGGTGTTGCCGCTCTCCTCGCGCCACTCCCACACCCGTTCGATGAACTTCTCGCGGCCGATCTTGGCGGCGCTGGAGCCCTCCTTGCGCAACTGCTTATCGACGACGCTCTGGGTGGCGATGCCGGCGTGGTCCTGGCCGGGGAGCACGAGCACGTTGTAGCCGCGCATGCGGCGGTAGCGGCCGAGGGCGTCCTGGATCGGGTAGCAGAGGGCGTGGCCCATGTGGAGCGAGCCGGTGATGTTCGGCGGCGGGATGGTGATGGTGTAGAGCGGCTTGTCCGAGCCGTCTTCGGGCTTGAAGAGGCCGGCTTCGCTCCAGGCCTGGTACCACTTGGACTCGACGAGCGACGCGTCGTAACGCGTGGAGAGGGAGGGTTCGCTGGGCATGTTGTGCCTTTCCTGTCGTGAAAGTGACTCCGAGTGTACCCAGGGGGTGTTTCACGTGAAACGTCGGTCCCCGGGCCCGCCGGAGGTGTTTCACGTGAAACAAACGGGTCACGCGTGGGTGAACAGGTCGCGCACCACCTCGTCTACGGAGACCGACTCCACGGCGATGTCCACCACGTCGAAGCGGCGCAGGATCTCGCCGGTGACGGCGGCGGTTTTCGCGGCGGGCACCGCCAGCACCACGCTTCGCTCCTCGCCGGAGATCACCTGGCCGAACCGGGCGAGGTCGGGCGCTGGGCTCTCCGGGGAGAAGGTGAGCCTCAACCGCCGGGTGTCCGCGTAGCGCCGCGTGAGCTGATCCAGCGTGCCGTCGAACACCATCGCGCCGTGGTCGATCACCACCACCCGCTCGCACAGCTCCTGCACGTCCTGCATGTAGTGGCTGGTAAGCACGATCGTGCACTTATCCGTTTGGTTAAGCTCGCGCAGGAAGTCCCGGATCCGCTTCTGGCTCACCACGTCTAACCCAATGGTTGGTTCGTCCAGAAACACCACCCGCGGGGCGTAGAGCAGCGCCGCCACCAACTCGCACTTCATCCGCTCCCCCAGGCTGAGCCGCCTTACCTGCGTGTTCACCTTGTCCGTGAGGTCGAGCGCCTCGAGCAGGTAGTCCGTGCGCTGCTTGAAGGCGCGGGAGTCGACGTCGTACAGCTCCCGCAGCACAACGAAGCTGTCCCAGGCCGGCAGGTCCCACCAAAGCTGTTGCTTGTTGCCCATGACGAGGGCGATCTGGCGCAGCATGTCGTAGTCCCGCCGAAACGGCACGTAACCCAGCACGCGCGCCTGGCCCGAGGTGGGGTGGAGGATGCCGGTGAGCATCTTGAGCGTGGTGGTCTTCCCCGCTCCGTTCGGGCCCAGGAACCCGACGATCTCCCCCTGCGCCACGTCGAGCGTGATCCCCTTGACCGCCTCGAGTTCCACCTTTTGGCGGGTGAACAGCCCCCGGATCGACCCGGCTACGCCCGGCTCCTTCCGGTTGGAGACGTAGACTTTGCGCAGGTTGCGGGCCTCGATGGCGGGCATGCCAAGAAGGATACCGTGGGGAGGCTAACGGGGCGTGTGGTGGAAGAGGCCCGGCACGAGCGCCCAGAGGGCGATCGCCACCGGGATGGCGGATAGGAAGAACGAGTCGAGCCGGTCTAGAATGCCGCCGTGGCCGGGAAGGATCCAGCCCGAATCCTTGGCGCCCACGGAGCGCTTGAGGGCGCTCTGGAGCAGGTCGCCCAACTGCCCGAGCACGCCGGCAAGCAGACCGGCGACGACGCCCGCGCCGACCGGCACGCCCAGCAGGAGGCCGAAGCCGACGGCGGCGGCAATGCAGCCCAGCGCGTTGGCAACGGCGCCCTCCCAGGTCTTCTTCGGGGAGACGTGCGGCGCCAACTGGTGCCGGCCGAACGCCTTGCCGACGAAGTAGGCGGCCGAGTCGCCCACCCACAGCGGGAAGAAGAGCAGGATCACCGGGTTCAGGTCAAAAAGGACGGAGCGGTCGGCGGTCCAGCTCTGCACGAAGAGCGCGCACAGCAGCGGCGCCAACACCCAACACTTGGCGCCGAAGCGCCACACCTGGCTGGCCGAGTGGCGGGAGACGGCGAAGACGCTGAACACCCCGTAAAGGGAGAGGGCCCCGAGCGCGGCGAAGGCCGGCCCCTGCGTGCAACGGTGCATCAACACCGCGTACGACATCAGGATTGCAAGTACCGTTAGAAACACAAGCTGCCCAAACACGTGCCGGGTCATCTTGAGGTCGGCCATCTCGCCCAGACTCAGGGAGAGGATGATAACGAGGGTGATCGCCAGCGGCCACGGTGAGGTGGAGAGCAACACCGCACACGCAATCGGCAGGATTGCCAGAGCCGTCACGATCCGCTTGAACATAGGCGCGCCTATCCAGCGCCGTTTTGCAGCAGCGTGCCGATCTTCTTCTTCACGCGCTGGAGCGCGTTGTCGATGGATTTGGTGTGGCAGTGCAGGTCGCGGCTCATCTCACAATAGGATTGGCCATCCAGGTACCGGGCCAGCACGCTGCGCTCCAGGTCGCTTAGTACATTCTGTACCAGTTCGGAAAGGTTCTGCGGCAACCGGCCCTGTTCGACGAGCCGCTCCGCGTCCGGCAGGCCGCTGTCGGGCACGAGGTCGAGAAGCGAACCGTCCGAGGCGTCCGAGGTCAGCGTCTGGTCGAGCGAGACGGAGGCGTTCAGGAGCGCGTGCTTGTGGCGGGTGGCGGTCTTGACGGCGGTGATGATCTGCCGCGTGACGCAGAGCTCGGCGAAGGGGCGGAACTTGCTCAAGCGGTCCTGGCGGAAGTCGCGGATCGCCTTGCAGAGGCCGATCATCCCCTCCTGGATCACGTCGTCGCGGTCGGCGCCGGCCAGGAAGTAGGCGCGGGCCTTGCTTTCGACGAGGGAGCGGTACCGCGTGACGAGGAACTCGGCGGCGTCGGATGTGCCCCCCTGCGCAAGATGAACCACCTCCTCGTCCGGCATGCAAAGGTAAATGTTCGCGCCTATGCCATAGCCTTCCATGCAAGCACCTGAGCCGTCTCGGCTCGAATAAGGGAGCAACGGCGCTCCCGGTTGCCAGTGTATGGAATCGGGGTGAGGCAAGTCAAGCATTCGGCGGCAAACAACAAAGCCCGGTGGAACGGATTCCACCGGGCTTGGCCGTCGCCGGCCAGTAGGGGATGGCCTACGGGTTGACGCGGACGCTGATCGTGGTCGAGTACGGCGCCTTCAGGCCGAAGGCGTCGGAGATGGTGAGCTTCACGACGAAGTCGCCCGGCACGCGGAAGCGGCGCTTGACGACCTGGCCCTCGGCGTCCACCTGGTCGCCGCTCTTGGAGTCGAAGTTCCACTCGTACTTCAGCACGCTGGAACCGGCGTAGCCGTTGGCGCTGAAGGTCATCTCGTCGCCAAGGGCGAGGTTGAGCTCGCGCACGTTGGGCTCGCCGTAGATCGGGGTCGGGTCGTTGACGACGCGCACCTCACCCACGAAGAAGGTGGCGGTGGTGTCGCCGGCAAAGGCGATCGACTTCACCTCTTTGTTGGTGCGCTCGAAGCCGCTGATGGCCTGAAGCGGCACGCCGACCTTGCTCCAGCCCCGCTGGTCGGCCAGGCGGTTGTTCAGGTCGACGTACGCCTCCGACTTGAGTCCGTCGGTCGTGGTGACGATGACGCGCATCTTCTTGAGCTTGGGCTCGGCGCCCTGGCCGCCCTTCATGCCCATGCCCGGCATCATCATGCCGCCGAAACCGGCCGGTGGTCCGGCGATGCCGCCGCCCATCGGGCCGCCCATGGCGCCGCCGGTGCGTGTGGCGGACGTGGCGCGTCCACCTACCGCGCCGCCGGGTCCCAGGCCACCTGGCGCCATGCCGCCGGGGCTGACCTTTCCACCCGTGCGGCCGCCCAGCGTCATGCCTTGGTCGGCGATGCGGTAGGCGAGGTCAAACAGGTTGTTCTTGTCGGAGAACTTGTCAGCCAGGTCGACGGGCTTTTCGAAGACGAGGATGCCGCCCTGGAAGAAGTTACGGCCGGAAATGCGAACGGAGGTGGAGCCTACGTAAGCAGCCTCGTCGGTTTCGGAAACGGCGCCGCTGCCCCACGACTTCACCGTGATCCCTTGGTCCTTGATGTTACGTCCCCCCGCATACAGCATCTGCTGCGGGAATGCCGTCAGCGCGGCCGCCAACAGGCCGGCGACGGCGGTGGTTTTCAGAACTTTGCTCATTGGCCGTATGCTCCTATCGCTCACTTAGGATAGCTCACGCGCTCGATGCGAATGGCACGCCCCGTATCCTTTTCGACGCTTATGACCACGCAAGAGATTACACCGGGTTCCGACGCGACTTCAAATCGCGAAGGCATGCTGGTGCGGAATCGGCGGAGGATGATCTCTTTGTCCATGCCCAGCACGCTGGGCATGGGGCCGCACATCCCCACATCGGTGATGTAGGCCGTGCCGCCCGGAAGCACCGCTTCGTCGGCGGTGGCCACGTGCGTGTGGGTGCCGATCACCGCCGTCGCGCGCCCGGCGGCGTGGTAGCCGAAGGCGATCTTCTCGCTGGTGGCTTCGGCATGGAAATCGACGAGCAGGTGGGCGGAGCCCGCCTGCGGCTGGATGGCGTCAAACGCCCGGAACGGATCGTCGTATCCATCCAGGAAGACGCGCCCGCAGAGGTTGACGATCGCCAACGTCACCTCGCCGTGGGTGACCTGGATCAGGCCGCGCCCCGGAGCGCCGTCGGGGAGGTTGGCGGGCCGCACGATCGGCTTGCCCGAATCCAGGTAGTGGTAGATGTCGCGCTTCGCGAAGGCGTGGTTGCCAAGGGTGATGGCGTCCACGCCGTTGCGGAACAGGTCCTCGGCGACGTCCGCGGTGATCCCCACGCCGCTCGCGGCGTTTTCACCGTTGGCGACCACGAAGAGCGGGTCGTACTTCTCGAAAACGTCGGGCAGGCGGTTGAAGACGGCTTGGCGCCCAGGGCGGCCCACGATGTC
This sequence comes from uncultured Fimbriimonadaceae bacterium, assembly GCA_964539295.1. GTDB lineage: Bacteria > Armatimonadota > Fimbriimonadia > Fimbriimonadales > Fimbriimonadaceae > CAZIIS01. The sequence continues at coordinate 11,470 of CAZIIS010000010.1, forward strand.
GCCCAGAAACACGATCCGATACTCACTCAATTGGCAACCTCGCTCACGCGCATCTCTCGTACGACCGTAACCCGAATCTGTCCAGGATACTCAAGCTCGGATTCGATGCGCCGGGCGACCTCTGCGGCCAGCTTGCGGGCGCCGAGATCGTCAACCTGCTGGGGGCGCACCAGGACGCGCACTTCTCGACCGGCCTGGATGGCGTAGGAGCGTTCCACGCCCGGGAAGGCGTTGGCGATCTCCTCGAGCGCCTTCAGGCGTTGCACATGGCTCTCCAGGTTCTCCCGCCGGGCGCCTGGCCGGGCGGCGCTGAGCGCGTCGGCGACGATGATGAGCGCCGCCTCGGGCGTCGCGGGCACGACCTCGGAGTGGTGGGCCGCGATGGCGTGCACGACGCTTTCGCGTTCGCCGCACTGCCGAAGGAACTCGGCGCCGGCGGCGGCATGGGGGCCGCCGTAGGTATCGTCCAGCCCCTTGCCCACGTCGTGTAGCAGGCCGGCGCGCTTGGCCACCTCCACGTTGCAGCCCAGTTCGGCGGCCATCAGCGCGGCCATGCGCGAAACCTCCACGGAGTGGTCCAGCACGTTCTGGCCGTAGCTGGTTCGGAATCGGAGCCTCCCGAGGGCGTCGACGACGCCCGGGGCGAGCCCGTTCACCTGGGCCCGCTCTGCGGCGCGTTCGCCCGATTCGTGCATGGTCCTCTCGATCTCCTCCTGGGCCCGCTCGTGCAACTCCTGGATTCGTCCAGGGTGGATGCGACCGTCGAGCATCAGGTTGAGCAGCGCGAGGCGGGCGACCTCGCGCCGCACCGGGTCGAAGCAGGAGAGCACCACCGCTTCGGGGGTGTCGTCGATGATCAGGTCGACGCCGGTGACCTGTTCGAAGGTGCGGATGTTGCGACCCTCGCGGCCGATCAGCCGCCCCTTCATGTCCTCGTTCGGGAGCTGTACCACGGTGGCCGTGGCTTCGGTGACGTACGCCACGGCGTTTCGCTGCATCACCTCGAGGCCGAGGTCGCGGGCTCGGCGTTCGACGTCGCCGACGATCGACTGCTCCAGGCTCTTGGCGCGTTGGGTGGCGATGTCGCGGAACTCGCTCTCGATCCGCCGCAGGTAGGTCTCCTTGGCGGCTTTTCGGTCGAGCCCGGCCACGCGCTGCAGTTCCTCCTCGACGGCGGCCTGGCGGCTGCTGAGGGCGGCCTCCTTGGCGTTCAGCGACCGCTCCATTTCGATGAGCCCCTCCTCGCGGTCGTTGAGCTTGGCCCGACGCTCCTCCAATTGGCTTTCGCGATCGGAAAGGCGCGACTGGAGCGCCTCCAGGGCCCGACGTTGCGCCTGGGCCTCTTCGTCGAGGCGTTCGCGCACCTTGAGCGTCTCCTCCCTTGCCTCCAGCGCGGCCTCCTTTCGGGCGGCGGCCAACACCGCGTCCACGTGCGACTTGCGTGGGCGTCCCAGCAGATAGGCGCCCGCTGCGGACACGCCCATCAACCCGAAGGTCACGAGCCATTCGGTTAAGGTGTCGATCATGCTATCGGTCCAAAGTGCAACTCAAGCGCCCGGCGGACGACCTCCTCGTCGAAGCCCTTCCGGCTGAGAAACCGTGCCGCTTTGTCGAGGGGGGCGTCGGCGCCGAACTTGGCCTTGAGCAAAGCCACGGCTTTGGCGACCTCGCCCTCTTCGGAGAGGTCGGCGAGGGCGCGCTCGACCGCCTCGGGCTCGGCGCCGCGCCGCTCCAGTTCCCATCGCAACCGCTCCTTGCCGATGGGGCGGGCGCCCTGGGCGCGTTGCACCTCGCGCTCGACGATCCGTTCATCGTCCACGAAGCGTCGCCGTCGAAGATACGCCAGGACCGCCTCGATCGTCTCGGGCGTGGTCCCGCTGCGTTCCAGGCGGCGTCGGACCTCGGCCTCGGTTCGGTCCGAGGTCCTCAGCAGCTTCAGCGCCGCGAGCAGCGCCGCGTCGTAGGCATCCGGTTCGTCAGGCGTCAATCGCTTGCGGCCGCTTCGGCGGCGGCCTGAGCCGTGCTTCGGCCAACGCCGAGCTTCTCGCGCACCTTGGTGTCGAGTTCGGCGAAGACCTCGGGGTTTTCGTCGAGGTATCCGCGGGCGTTATCCCGGCCCTGCCCAAGGCGGACGTCGCCGTAGTTGTAGTAGGTTCCCGCCTTGCTGACAAAGCCGTTGTCCAGGGCCAGGTCGAGGACGTCGCCGCTCTTGCTGATGCCCTTGCCGAAGATCGTGTCGTACTCGGCGGAGCGGAACGGGGGCGCGACCTTGTTCTTGACGACCTTCACCTTGGTTCGGGCGCCGTAAGCTTCGGTGCCGTTCTTGAGAAACTCGCCGCGGCGCACTTCGAGCCGCACGGAGGCCCAGAACTTGAGGGCGCGGCCGCCGGGCGTGGTCTCGGGGTTGCCGAACATGACGCCGATCTTCTCGCGGATCTGGTTGATGAAGATGGCGGCGGTGCGCGTCTTGTTGAGCGAGCCGCCCAGCTTGCGCATGGCCTGGGACATCATGCGCGCCTGCAGGCCGACCTGGGTGTCGCCCATCTCGCCCTCGATCTCCGCCTTCGGGACGAGCGCCGCGACGGAGTCGAGCACGACGATGTCCATCGCGCCGGAGCGCACCATTGCATCCATGATCTCCAGCGCCTCTTCGCCGCTGGTGGGCTGGGAGATGTAGAGCCGATCGATGTCTACCCCCAGGGCCTTGGCGTATTCGGTGTCGAGTGCGTGCTCCGCGTCGACGAATAGGGCGAGCCCTCCGGCCCTCTGCGCCTCGGCAACGATGCTCAGGGCGAGCGTGGTTTTGCCGCCGGACTCGGGTCCGTAGATCTCGATGATGCGGCCGCGCGGGACGCCGCCCACGCCCAGCGCCACGTCTAGGCTAAGGGAGCCGGTCGGGATCGCCTCGATCGCCTCGTGCCGCTGGTCGCCCATGCGCATGATGGAGCCCTTGCCAAACGACTTCTCAATCTGCTGGAGCGCGAGGTCCAGCGCTCGGTCGCGGTCGGGGGGTGTGTGCTTGTCGGTTGCCACCTTTGAGATGCCTCCTGATCCCTCGGGGAATCGTATACGTTAGTTTACCATTCCCGGCGGTCGGCGTCTAGGGGGTTCGGTGCGGGCGGGCATCGCCGGACCGACCCATTTTGGCAGAATGTTGCCCCGCCACCGTCAAGAAACGGAAAGGTGCCGTATACTGACCTTGTGGGGCCTTGTGCCAGCAAGGCTTCGCTTAAGCGTTAGCAGGAGATGGAATGAAGCGATTATCCAAGGCATCCTTAGCTTTGGGCTTGTTGGCCGGTACGGCGACCATCGCATCTGCCATCACGTTCACGGACGTGACGGTCGCGGGCAGCACTGGCAGCTGGTCCGTGATCGGTAGCGGCAACGGCATCCGGTTCGTGATGCCCGATGCGTACGTCATCCCTGCCGGCAACAAAACCATTACTCTTTCATACCGGGTGGACGCCACACCGGGCTATGTGCTGGACTCGTACACGGCGGAGCCCACCGGCTCGGTTAAGAACGGTACAGTCGGTATCCAGGTCCAACACGTGGCGGGCGCCAACACCCTAACCGACTCGTACGTGGTGAACGCCGGTTCCTCCGTGCTGGACCTTTCGGGGTTTGGCTTCGGTCTGGACCCGGTCGCTTCCGGGTTCAACGTGACCCACACGATCGACTTGGCCGCGACGCGCGGGATGGCGAAGCTGACGGCTTACACGGTGCAGTACACGGAGGCGGTCCCCGAACCGGCTTCGGTGGCAGCCCTGGTGGCCGGATTGGGCTTCCTCGCGAGCCGCAAGTTTAGGAGGAACAGGTAATGCGCAACACCCTCGTAATCGGTTTGATGGCGGTCGCTGCGCTTTCGCAGGCCTCCACATTCACGACCATCGCCTTTTCGACCGATCGAGCGGGCGTCACCGCGACCTACTCGCAGCCGACGGCGGACAGCTACATGGCGTCGCTGGTGGACGCGACCGGCGCCCCCGGCGTGTGGCTGACCCCGGATAACCCGCTGCTCGACGTGGCCTGGGTGTTCGACTTCTCGACGCTGGTCGGCTACAAGTCGGTGGACCTCACGATGCACTTCGTGGGCGAGAACGGCACGGTTACCGTGTACCCGTCGGAGGACGTGTTCGATCGCACGACCAACCCGTGGGCGACGGTGCTCTCTCAGTCGACCGAAGTCACCGCTGGCCAGTCCGGCGAGTTCACGGTCAACGTTCCGCTGGATCAGTGGAGCAAGGCTGTGAAGGATGGGGAGGTCGCCAAGGACATCCTGTTCTATGCCGACGGCGCCATCAGGGTGCTCGACATCCAGCAGGATTTCCATCCGGTACCCGAACCGGCCTCGATGCTGGCGTTGGGCGCCGGGTTTGCGGCCCTGATCGCCCGCCGACGCCGGTAGGCGAAGGCGGCATCGAACGGAAAGGCCCCGACGGTTGACCGTCGGGGCCTTTTTGGGTTTGCTGGGGGCCGGGCTCACTCGACCGCGGCGAGCCGCCGAGCCTGTTCCTCTTCGTTCAGCCGGTCGATCATCTCCTGGATGTCGCCGTCCATGTAGGTGACCATGTTGTGCATCGAAAGGCCGATGCGGTGGTCGGTGATCCGGCTCTGCGGGAAGTTGTAGGTGCGGATCTTCTCGCTTCGGTCCCCGGTTCCGATCTGGCCCCGGCGCAGGTCGCCGTGCTCCCTGGAGATGCGTTCCTGCTCGATGTCGAACAGGCGGGTGCGCAGCACCGTCATCGCCTTGAGCTTGTTTTGCGCCTGGCTGCGCTCGTCCTGGCAGGTGACGACCAGCCCGGTCGGCTTGTGCACGATGCGGATGGCGGTGTCGTTCTTCTGCATGTGCTGGCCGCCCGCGGAGCTGGAGCGGAAGCTGGTGATCTCGAGGTCCTTGTCGTCCAGTTGGACGTCGACCTCCTCGGCCTCCGGCAATACGGCCACGGTGACGGTGGAGGTGTGGATGCGCCCGGCCGACTCGGTGGCGGGCACGCGCTGCACGCGGTGCACGCCGCTCTCGTGCTTGAGCTGGCTGTAGGCGCCCTTGGCGCCGATGCGGAACACCACGCGAGACACGCCGCCGATGCCCGCCTCCTGAAGCTCGACCACCTCGTACTTCCAGTGGCGCCGCTCGGCGTAACGGGTGTACAGGCGGAAGATCTCGGCGGCGAAGAGGCCCGCCTCGTCCCCGCCCGCGGCGGGCCGGATCTCGATGATGACCGGCTTGGCGTCGTTCGGGTCCTTGGGGAGCAGCATCACCCGGAGCTCCTCCTCGAGTTCCCCGATGCGGGTCTTCAGCGGATCGAGCTCGGCCTGGGCCAACTCGCGCATCTCGGGGTCGTTGAGCATCTCTTGGGCTTCGTCGAGCTCGCCAAGCGCCTTCTTGTACGCGCGGATCACGCCGACGAGGTCCTCGATCTCGGCGCGCGCCTTGCCGAGTCGTGTCAACTCGGCAGGGTCGCTGACGACCTGGGGGTCGAGGAGTTGACGCTCGATCTCCTCGTAACGCTTATTGATCTCTTCCAGCCGCTCTAGCATCCGATGGCAGTTTACCGGCTGGGCGTTTTTTGGCCGGAGGCTACTGCGGTTCGGAGGTCCTGGCCTCGCCCAGCACCTTGGCGAGCGCCGGGATGGCGCGCAGCGTGTCCACGACCTCGATTGGGATGGCGAGCACGACGGTGTTCGAGGGCGATGTGCCCAGGCTGTCCAGAGACTGGAGCGTCCTAAGCTGAAGGGCGCCGGGGCTCTTCGCCATCATCGTGGCCGCGGCGGAGAGGTTCTCCGCGGCCTCGCGGTCCCCCGCGGCCTTGGTGATGGTGGCGCGCTTCTCGCGTTCGGCGGAGGCTTGGCGCGCCATGACCCGCTTCAGGTCCTCGGGAAGTTCGATGTCCTGGATGCGGATGGCCGCAACGTCCAACCCCCAACCGGCGATCTCCTGCTCCACCATCTGCTCGACTCGCTTGCCGAGCAGCTCGCGGTCGGCGAGGATCTCGTCGAGCGTCATGCTGCCGACGATGTCGCGCAGCGTGGTCTGGGCGTACTCCTGGACGGCGTTGATGTAGTTCTGCACCCGGATCACCGCGGCGCCGGGGTCCTCGACGCGCATGAAGATCACGCCGTCGATCTTGACGGGCACGTTGTCCTTGGTGATGGCTTGGCGGTGGGGGATCTCCAACGTCTGGATGCGCGTGTCGACCACGCGCGTGGAGTCGATGAACGGCATGAGGAAGTAGATGCCGGGCCCGCGGACCGCGTGGAACTTGCCGAGCCGGAAGACCAGACCCTTCTCCCACTGCGCCGCCAGGCGCACGCTGGAGGCGGCGATGCTGGCCACCACGATCGTGCAGATCCAGCCGATCACCGCGCCGTATGCCTTTGGGTCCGTCCCGAAGACGAGGAGCCCCAACAGCATGACGGCGATGAAGATGATCGCCGGGATGGGGTTGGGGAGGCGGATCTCGGCGCCCGGGCGGTACGCCAGCGTTCTTTCTTGCGGGACGGGCATGAACGGTTGCGTGGACATTGCGTTTTCCTCTGCGTTCGCTTCTATCTACCGATGATCGGTGGCTTAGGTTACGTCTAGCCGTTGCGCCAGGCGGAACGCAGCCCGGCGATCACGAGACCGACCCCGGCGACGCACCAGAGCAGCGCCCAAGCCAGCGCGGGCACGCCGGTGAGCGTCTCCATCGTTCGCGCGTCGTTTGCGCCGTCGGTCAGGACGTTGACCTGAATCAGGCCAAGGAAGGAGTTGAGCGAGGTCAGGGCGAGTTGAACGCCCAGGAACTGCGCGGCGAAGACGAGCCAGTCCTCCTCCAGCTTGAGGGCCATGGCCGCGGTGGCGACCACCCAGAACAGGCAGGCAAGCAGGCCGACAAGGTCCCCTCGTACGAGCCCGATCAGCCCGAGCACGAAGGCCGCGCAGAGTGCCCACATCATCGCGCGGGCCCCCTTCTCCCTTCGCGAGGCCACGATCATGGCTCCGCCGAAGGCGACGCTTCCCAGGTAACCGGCCGAGGCGACGATCGGTCGGATGCCTCCGGCACTCCAGGCCATTCCGGAGCCGTCGGCGTGGATCACGATCGAAGAGGGCGTCCCGCCGGTGGCCAAGGCGGCCAAGGCGTGCGAGAGTTCATGCACGAAGGTGTTGAGATAGATCACCGGCAGGACGAGGGTCTGGAGCACCGGTATGAACCAACACGCGAGCGCCGCAACGGAGGCGGCCACCAACAGCTTCTGGCGCCGTTGCATGCTCGGGATGCTACCCAGACCTCCGGTAAAGCCCATGCTTATTCCATGTTTGCCGCTCCGTCCCAAACAAACCTGAAGTAGATTGCCAGGTTTCCAACCTGGAGATGTTGCCGGGTGTGCCGATAGACAATGTGGGATGGAAAGAGGCATTTATACCAGTGCCACGGGGATGCAGGCCGCTGAGACCTGGATGGAAACCATCGCCCACAACCTGGCCAACGCCTCCACGACCGGCTACAAGCGCGACGTGGTGCTCTTTGGCGACGCGTTGGAGCGCGCCATGTACGCCGACGGCGGCAATGCCCGGTTCCTGGGGACGCTTGGCAGCGGCGGCACGCGGCTTGGGCAGTTCACGCTGTTCGATACCGGGTTGCCGACGCCGACGGGCAACGACCTCGACGTGGCGATCACCACGGCGGAGGGGCTCTTCGCGGTGCAGACGCCAGACGGCGCGTCCTACACCCGGGACGGCTCGTTCGAACTCGGCCCAAACCGGGAGTTGACGAACAAGAGCGGCTTCCCCGTCCTCGACGCGAACGGCTCCACGATCACGATGCCGGCCGGCAAGGTGGACATCGCGCCGGATGGCTCCGTCAGCGTCGATGGCAAGTTCGTGGCGAAGCTCGGCGTTTGGAACGGCGAGTTCGTGAAATCGGGCAGCGGGCTCTATACCGGCGCCAACGTGAGTGTGATGAACGACTCGAGGCTTGCCTGGCAAGCGGTCGAGGCATCCAACGTCAACGCGATCGACGAGATGATCTCGATGATCAAGTTGAACCGGGCCTTCGAGATGGCCCAGAAATCCGCGACGACGCAAGACGAAATGTCGCAACAGCTTTTGCAGATCCTTCAAGGCCTATAGCGTAGGCGCTGGACCGCTTCCCAACGGGAGCGGAGGCGCGCGGGACGCCGCAGACGCGGCCCCGGCCTAGAAGGCGAAGCACTGACAGAAACGATAAAGGTGAATCGCCCTTATGATGCGAGCTCTGAACACTGCAGGCACCGGAATGGTGGCCCAGCAATACAACATGGACGTGATCGCCAACAACCTGGCGAACGTCAACACCAGCGGCTTCAAGCAGCAGCGCGCCGAGTTTCAGGACCTGATGTACCAGACGTTCCGAGCCTCGGGCGCGACGACAGGCAGCAACTCGAACCTGCCGCAAGCCGCCCAGATCGGCTTGGGCGCCCGGTTCGCGGCCAGCGCCCCGAACTTCTCGCAGGGTCCGCTCTCCAACACGGGCAACGCGCTCGACGTGGCGATCAACGGCTCGGGCTTCTTCCAGGTAGAGCAACCGGACGGAAGCACGGCCTACACGCGCGACGGTAGCTTCAAGCGCGACGCCAACGGCTTGATGGTCACTTCGGACGGCTACGCGGTCGTCCCGAACGTGACGATCCCGGCCGAGGCGACCGCCGTCACGGTCTCTCCTACGGGCAAGGTGGAGGGCATCCTCCCCGGGCAGAACGAGGTCGTCGAACTCGGCGAGATCCAGCTCGTGCAGTTCAGCAACCCCTCCGGCATGACGCGCATCGGCCAGAACCTGTACAAGGCCGGCGGCGCCAGCGGCGAGCCGCAGACCGTTTCTCCGGGCGAGAACGGCGCGGGCACCCTCAGTTCGGAGTTCGTCGAGGGCTCCAACGTGCAGGTGGTCGAGGAGATGGTGCGGATGATCTCCGCCCAGCGCGCCTATGAGATCAACTCGAAGGCCATCCAGACCTCCGACGACATGCTCAGCATTCTCAACAACCTCAAGAGGTAACTCGTCATGATCGCCACCCTTCTCACCGTTCTCGCGCTGAGCGCCCCCGCCTCCATCCACGTCAAGGTGGACGGAGACGGGTACCTGCGCTTTGCGCGGGAGGGACGCGCCGTCTACGCCAAAGAGGCGAAGCTGGTCGTCGCCAACGGGGTGCTTGCGAGCCAGGCCGGGCCAACGGTGTTGCCGTCGGTTCCGGTGCAGGGTTCCCCCTCCGCGGTGGAGGTGGACCTGGAGGGACGCGTGTACGGCGTCTACTCCGGCTCCCGGCGCGCGCTTGGGCGGCTGGTGTTGGCGCTCTTCGCGCACGACGAGCAGCCGGTCGAGAGGGACGGTTTCATGGTTTCCGCCGGTCGTCCACGGTTGGGCAACCCGGGCGAGGGGCTCAACGGCGTCGTTCGACTCCAGGGCGCGGAACCACCGGTGCGCGTGGTCGAACGCGCGACTGCGCCGGCGCCCAAGGCGACGCCCCCGGCCGGGATCGCGCCCAAGGTTGCGCCCGTGGTCTCCCCTGAGCCACGGCCCGCGGCGAACGCGTCCAACGGCTCGACGGCGACCGCGCCGCTCCCCACCGAGGCGTTCCTGCGGAAGGGCGGCGTTCAGATCGTTTTGAACGAGGGCGCCGAGGTGGACGGCTCGACCTATACGCTGGGCGAGATCGCCACGGTGTACGCCAAGGCGGACCTCGCGTCGAAGCTCACCGGCATCGACATCGGCAGCACGCCGCCGCTGGGCGTTGAGGCTCGGGTCGATCGCGTTCGCATCAAGGCTCGGCTGAAGCAAGCCGGGATCAACTCGGACGAGTACGTGATCGTGGGCGCGCCGAGTGGCAAGGTCAAGCGGCGCGGCCAGCGGGTGACGCAGGAGGCGTTCCAGCAACAGGCGATCGCCGCCGCGCAGGCGAAGCTGGGCCCCTCGGCCAGCCTCGTGGGCACGACCCCGGGCCCAGACATGACGGTTCCGATGGGCGACCTTTCGTTGGTGGCCGAGTCGACCTCCGTCAGCGGGACGCAGGTGTCCGTCGTGGTGGCCGCCTTCGTGGACGGAAAGCGGATCAACTCCCGCACGATCAAGCTTAGCAACCAGTCGCCGATCGCCACGGTGAAGATGGGTGCGACGGTGAAGGTACGCGCCAGCCTGAACGGCGCGACGGTGGAGACGACCGGGCGCGTGAAGTCGGTCGACCCGAGTTCCAACCAGGTGGTGGTGGTCACCGAGAACGGCGCCACCCTCATCGGCACGCCCGCCTCGGGCGGAATTGTTGAGGTGAAGCTGTGAGAACCTGTATCCTCGCCGCTCTTGCGGCCGTGGCGCTGACCGGGGTCGCCGGCGCGCAGATGACCGAGCCGAAGGGCAACCCCGGTTCGCTATACAACCAAGGCTACGTGAACCCGTTCGCCGACCGGATCGCGCGCAAAGCGGGCGACGTGCTGACGATCATCATCAGCGAGTCGTCGGTTGCCAGCTACAGCGCGACGACCAAGGCCAACAAGTCGGACAGCAACTCGATCAACTCGCAGTTCTACAACGAGGTGATGGACCGGCTGTTCCGTCCGCTGAGCACCGGTTCGACCAGCTCGGTTTCGGGCGACGGCACGACCACGCAGAACGGCAAGATGTCCACCCGCATGAGCGCGGTGATCAAGCAGGTTTTGCCGAACGGGAACCTCTTGATCGAAGGCGCCCGCTCGTTGGTGACCAACAAGGAGACGCAAACCTTCAAGTTGAGCGGCACCATCCGGCCCGACGCCGTTGCCTCGGACAACACGGTGAAGAGCGAGCTGATCGCCGACGCCGAGATCCGCATGGAGGGCAAGGGCATGATCCAGGAGCGCCAACGCAAGGGCATCCTGACGCGCGTGCTCGACTGGCTCTTCTAGGAAGATTTGGACCATGAAGCGAACGATTCTGCTCATCGCTATTGCGCTCCTCGGCTCGACCTGCTTCGGGCAAGCGGGCGCGCCCGCGGGCAAACCGGACGCCACGGCCAAGGTGGCGCCGCTCTCCGCAAAGGAGAGGGCCCGCATGGCGGAGGTTGAGAAGGCGCGCAAGGCGGCCCAGAAGGCGCTCAACGAACGGATCTCGCGGGGGGAGTCGGAGGGCGTGGCCGTCCGGATCAAGGACATCGCGCGCTTCCGGGGCGTCCGCGACAACCAGCTTTCCGGTTACGGGCTGGTGGTCGGCCTGGAGGGTACCGGCGACACGCAATCCACGCCGTTCACGGCCGGGCTGCTGGCGAACGCGATGAAGCGCTGGGGCACGATGGTGGATCCGACCAAGTTCAAACCGAAGAACATGGCCGCGGTGTCGATCATCGCCACGCTGCCGCCGTTCGCGGCGCCGGGCAACCGGATCGACGTGTCCGTGCAGTCGGTGGGGGACGCCAAGAGCCTCCAGGGCGGTACGTTGCTCATGGCGCCGCTGTACGGCCCGAGCGACAGCGTCACGGTGATGGCCAGCGCCCAGGGGGCGGTCAGCATCGGCGGTTTCAACGTCCAGTCCAACGGCAGCAGCGTGCAGAAGAACCACACCAACGCGGGGCGCATCCCCGGCGGGGCGATCGTCGAGAGCGGCGTTCCGACGCAGATGGTGTTTGACGGCAAGCTGTACCTGGAACTGGACGACCAGGACCTGACGACGGCGCAGCGCGTGGCGCAGAAGCTGGGCGAGACGTTCCCCGACCTGACGGTGGCCGCGGAGGACGGCGGCACGATCGGCATCGTGTTGCCGGCCGGGGCCACGCCGATGATGGTGATGAGCCAGATCGAAGCGACGACGGTGAACGCCGACATCCCGGCGGTCGTGGTGGTGAACGAACGCACCGGCACGATCGTGATCGGCGGCAACGTTCACCTCGGCCCGGCGGTGATCGCCCACGGCGGCCTGCAAGTTCGGGTGGATGCGTTCAACGACGTGATCCAACCGGCGCCGTTCTCGGACGGGGTCACGGCCCCGGTGAGCAACAGCACCATCGACGTGCACGAGGAGACCGCGCAGATCGGCCTGGTGCCGCCCAGCGCGACGATCGGCGACCTGGCGAACATCCTCCAGGCGCTGAAAGTCACGCCGCGCGACGTCATCGCCATCCTGCAGGCGCTTCGCGAGCAGGGCGCCCTCAAGGCGAGGATCAAGCTGCAATGAACGCGACGTTCCAGGTGCATGCGAATCAGGCGTCGGTGGGGACGGCCGAGTCGGCGGAGAGGAAGATCCGCCTGGCGATCCGCGGCGACTTCCGGGCCGAGTTGGAAAAAAGGCTGACGTGCGCGCTCGGCAAGCCGGGCTCCCACCAGTACGAATCGATGACCCAGGCGCTCGCGGGGGTACTGAAACCGGCCGAATCGGGCGAGGGCCCGAGCATCGACCTCGACCTCCTGTCCGACAAGGCCAAGCACGACCTGAACAAGCTGCAGGGCGCCGCCGAGGGCTTCGAAGCGATCTTCGTGAAGAACCTGTTCGCCCAGATGCAGGCGGCCTCGCTTTCGGGCGAGTCGTCGCCGATGGGCGACATGGCCAAAGATATGTTGAACCAGACGATGGCCGAGAGCGCCGCCAAGGGCAGCGCCCCGCTCGGCATCGCCAAGACTGTGTTTTTGTCGGTGGCCGACCAGGCCGTGAGGCAGTCCCTGGCCGAGAGCCGGTCCGCCGACGAACCCGTAACCCGAGGAAAGACCGAGAATGGCACGCATGACTAAAGATCTGCAAACGCTGTGGTGGGATTGGTTAAGTACCGCCGAGCGACTCCTGAGCACGCTGTACGAGCAGACCGCTGCTCTGACCCTACGCGATGTGTCCCGCATCGAGCGGCTTCAGCCCGAGCTGGACCAGATGATGAGCCGGATGAAAGAGATCGACGACCGCGCCGCGGCGTCCGCCAAGAGGCTGGCCGAAGAGCTCCAGTGTGAACCGAGCCTTCGAGGTCTGGTGGATGCGCTGGAGAAAGCCGAAGCGCAGCAGGTCCAGGCTCTTGCCAACCGCGTGATCGTGGCGGCGCGCAACGTGGAGAAGGTGATCGAGAAGAACCGCAAGCTGCTCGAGGGCGAGCTTGAATACGTGACCGGCACGCTCTCACTGATCGCGCGGTGCTCCACCGAGAAGAAGGGCCCGTATAGCGAGAAAGCGAAGCCGGCGAACGTGTTGATGAACCAGGTCGCCTAGGAGGGAGACACCATGCCCGGAACGTTCAACGGTATCAACGTGGCGTCCAACGCCCTCAGGATGTTCCAGCGCGCGCTGGACACCACGGGCAACAACATCGCCAACGTCAACACGGCGGGCTATTCCCGCCAGACGGTCGGCTTCTCCACGAACGACCCCCTGGCGTTCTACTGCAACGGCTGGAGGACGCTGGGCCAGGGCATGACCATCTCGTCGATCTCCCGCATCCGGGACGGTTACCTGGACTCGCGGGCGAGGTCGAGCGCCGGGGATCTATCGAAGTACGACACCGTCGCCACCGGTCTGGGCCAGATCGAGGACATCTGCAGCGTTTCGGCCGACCAGGGGATCTCGGCGGCGTTGGACAACTTCTTCAACGCCTGGTCCGGTCTCGGGTCGAACCCATCCGACACGTCGCAGAAGGTCCAGGTGCTGAACGCGGGCCAGACGCTGGCGGACCGCGTGCGCGGCGCCTACAGCCAGCTCACGCAGCTCGAGGGCAGCACCGCTCAACAGGTTCAGACCACGATCAACCGGATCAACGAACTCGGCAAGAACATCGCCGACCTGAACGAGGAGATCCGCAAGTACGCGTCGTCGGGCAACTCGCCCAACGACCTTCTGGACCAGCGGGACCAGGCGGTCCTGGAACTGAGCGGGCTTGCGGACACCAGCGTGCAGACCTTCTCGGACGGCTCGTACGCGGTGTACGTGGCCGGCTTTACGCTCACCGATTCCGGCGGGGCGCGCACCTTCCCGTCGACCCCGGGGGCTCAGCCGGGTACCTTCACCGACGGCAGCATCACCTACACGCCCTCCTCGGGCAAGCTGGCGGGGCTCTACCAGGTGTCGGCGCGGATCGTCACCGAGAAGTCGCAGCTGGACGCCCTGGCGAACAACCTGCGGAACCAGTTCAACACGCTTCACCGCACGGGCAACAACAACGCGGGGATCGACTTCTTCAACGAGGGCGCGGTGCCGCCGGACGCGACGATCCAGAACGGCGCGGCGACCTTCGACCTGAGCGCCGCGGTCAAGGCCTCTTCCGCCAACGTCGTGACGAGCGCCACGGGCCTGGCGGGCGATGGCGGCCTGGCGTTGGCCATGTCCAAGCTCAGCGAGACCTTCACGGGTATGCCCGGCGGCAAGACGTTCCAGTCGTACTACCTCGACGCCACGGACCGCTTGGCGCACGACATCCAATACTACAAGGGCCACGTCGACACGCAGAAAGCCGTGGACACCCAGATCAAGCAGCAGCAGCAGTCGGTGAGCGGGGTTTCGCTGGACGACGAGATGGCCGACATGATGCGGTTCCAACGGAGCTACCAGGCGGCAGCCAAGACCCTAACGATCATGGACCAGATGACCGAGGATCTGATTGGGATGCTCAGAACTTGATGGTCTTCGTATGTCGCGCTCGGTCGGCGTCCTTGCAGGGACGTCGGTTAGCGCCCAGACCGGGGGAGACCCGACGGTAAAGCCATGCGCATCAGCACCGCATACCAATACGGCAGCCTTACGGACCGAATTCGGGCCGCGCAGGAGGCGTATGTCAACGCCCAGGACAAGATCGTCTCGGGCAAGAACTTCGAGCGCCCCAGCGAGGATCCGGTCGGTTCGTACTTCGTGCTGGATGCCCGGCGCGTGAAGGCGCGCATCCAGCAGCTCGCCAACAACCTCCGGGGGGCGAAGGAGTACGCTGGCCTGACGGAGAACGCGATGGGCGATCTGTCGGACCTGGCAAAGAGCGCCTACGTCTCGGCCATCCGCGGGGCGAACGCCACGTGTACGCAAGACCAGCGCGCATCGATCGCCAGCGAGATCGCGGACCTGCAGCAACGGTTGCTGGATATCGGCAACACGCAGGGCTCCAACCAGCAGTTCATCTTCGGTGGGCAGAAGTCGGACGCCAAGCCGTTTTCGGCGGACGCCACGGGGCTCGTGTTCAGTGGGGACACCAACGCCGTCCAGGCGGACGTGCGCGTGGGCGAGGCGCCGATGCGCGTGAACCAGGCCGGCAGCGACAAACTCTTCGGAGACCTGTACAACGCGCTGGATTCGCTCAAGAACAACCTGATGAGCGGCAACCAGAGCGCGATCAGCACGACAGATATCGCGAACCTGCAGGCGTCCATGCAGCAGGTGAACGTGGCGCGCGCCGACGCGGGCCTCAAGCTCCAAACGATCGATTACCTGGCCAAGCAGAACCAGAAGCGTATGGACGACCTGAGCGCTCAGATCTCCGGCGTGGAGGACGTCGACGTGGCCCAGGCGGTTACGAACTACAAAACGGCGGAGGCCGCGTACCAGGCGGCGCTTCAGGTGGCGGGGCAAGGCTTCAAGCTTAGCCTGATGGATTACATGCGATGACCACGACGTTGGCAGTAGACACTTCGCGTTTCGGGACCGTGGAATACGCGCCCGAGGACGTGATCACGTTTGCGGATGGCATTTTGGGGTTCCCGGCCTGCCGGGAGTACCTGGTGATCAACCACGGCGACAACAGCCCGTTCCGATGGCTCCAAAGCATCGAAGAGCCGGCTTTGGCGTTCCTGGTTGCCGATCCGGGCGACCTTGTGGCCGGATATTCGCCGGAGATGCCCAAGCGCGATGCGAAAGCGCTCGGCCTTACCGAAGAGACCGCTCGGCTAGTCTATACTATCGTTACGATTCCGCCTGGCAAGCCGGAAGAGATCGCGGTGAACCTTGCCGGCCCGATCGTGGTCAACGCGGAGACCCGAACGGCGCGGCAGGTGGTCATCGAGAGCGACGAATACCCGACCCGGTACCGCTTGCGCGGCGACGAACGATCGACCGAGCGGGCGGCCTAACGGGGCCGATCTCAGGTTTGAACGGCGGAAGCCACGGAGGGCGCGCCACATGCTGGTCCTAACGAGGAAGGTCAACCAAAGCATCGTGATCGGCGACGGCATCGAGGTCGTCGTGTTGGAAGTGCGGGGCGAACAGGTTCGCCTCGGCATTCGTGCGCCACGCGACGTAGCCGTTCATCGCAAAGAGATATACGAGCAAATCCTCGAAGAGAACCGCGCCGCGTCTGCCGTGGAACCCAAGGACGTGCCGGGCGCCTAGGTGTGCGCTGTGACGCCCAGCTCCCGCAAGGGCGCCATCTCGGACTTCCGCGCGGGGTGCGAACGCGCCTGGGAGGCGCTCAACCTTTCGATTACGCTTTTCATCGTGGCCGCGGGCTGTGCGTGCTTCCTTGCGTGGCAGTCTGGCGCGCGCGACCCGTTGGCCTACGTGTTGGCTTCGGCCAATCCCGCGTTGGCCTCGGTGCTTCTCCTGGCCGCAGGCGTGTTCCGGCCGGCGCTCTTCCCTTCGGCGCACCTCGAGTTCCCGCAAAACGTGACGCTGCCGGTCGTCTACATGGGGTTGCTCTGGGCCACGAAGGCGTTGGAGGGGCAGACGCCGCTCGCTCTTCAACGGCTCCCGGATGTTCCGCGCTACGACCAAGTGTGGAACTCGCCCTACTTCGCAATGGGCGTCGCGTTTGTGCAGTTCCTGGTCCTGTCGTTCCTGTTGGCGCTCGGGCGACCCAATGACCACGAGGAGGGCGCGCCCCTTCCGTAAAATGAAGCCGCGATGCTGACCCATTTCGGCGTAGACCTGCTGGTTCCCGAGTGGAGCGAATCGGTGGTGTGCGTCGGCGCCTTCGACGGAGTGCACCTTGGCCACCAAGCGTTGATCCGCGCGGCCGTCGGCGAAGCGTCGTCCTCCGACCGCCCCTGCGTGCTGGTGACGTTCGACCGTCACCCGGCGGCGGTCCTCGCTCCGGACCGGTGTCCCCCCTCGATCGGCACGCTGGAACAGAACCTGGGCGCCTTCCGCAGGCTTGGCGTGGCGCTGTGCGTCATCCTTCGCTTCGACCGCGCGTTGGCCGACATGAGCGCGCAGGAGTTCCTGGATTCGATCCTGTTCGAGCGCCTGCGGGCGACGGGGGTGGTCGTCGGGCACGACTTCGCCATGGGGCATGGGCGGCAGGGCGACGCGGACTGGCTTGGCCAGCGCATCCCCACCACGGTGGTGCCGCCGTTCCTGATCGAGGGCCGGCGCGTGAGCAGCACGGCGCTGCGGTTGCTGGTGGCCGAGGGGCGCGTGGAGGAGGCCGAGCGGCTTCTGGGACGGCGCTTCAGCATCCCGGGCGTGGTGGTGGCCGGGCGCAAGCTTGGGCGCGAACTGGGCTTCCCCACGGTGAACCTCGCGCGCGCAGAGGACCAGGTGGTTCCCCGCTACGGCGTCTACGCCGGCTACGCCGCCACGCCCAAGGGCCGGTTCCGCGCGGCCATCAGCGTGGGGCTGCGGCCGACGGTGGACGGCAAGGTGCGGGCGATCGAGGCGAACCTGCTGGACTACCCCGGGGACAACCTATACGGATCGGCCGTGGAGATCGAGTTCCACTCGCGCCTGCGCGACGAGGAGGCGTTCCCGTCGCTGGAGGAGCTCAAGGCGCAGATGGCGCGCGACGTCGAACGGGTGTTGCGCATCCCCGCGCCCTAGGGCGAGATGACGGCCGGGAAGTGCCACTCCTTCAGGATGCCGAGCTCCGTGAGCGCTTGGCCGAAGCGGGCCATGCCGCGCCACTGCTCGGGTCCGAACCGGTAGTGCATCGTCTTGGTGAGGTAGTCCAGGCACACCCGTTCCGGCACCCCTATCTTCGGGGCAACGTCGCGCGCGATGTCGGATAGACCAGCCCGGTCCCGGACGACCGATGCGGAGAGCTCGCGCGCGAGCTCCGGCGAAAGGTCGTCGCCCCCCAGCCAGACCGCCCACACGAACGGGGCGTGGAACCGCTTGCGCCACCAGGCGCCGAGGTCGAGCACGGTCAGCCCAGCGCCGTCGGCGGCCATGCCGGCGTCGCCGATCATCACGCACGCGTCGTGCCGCTCGAGCATCGCCCGCAGGTCGGGTGGGCAGGGCTCGGTCTCGGGGCGGAGCCCGAACTCGTCGTGCAGGAGCACCTGGGCGAGGGCGTTGCTGGTCATCGAGCTGAGGTCGAGCGCCAGCGAACGGATGCGCTCGGGCGGGACCTTGCTGAACAGGCGCACGCTCTGGACCGCTCCACGGGTGGTGACGGCGGTTCCCCCGGCGACCCGCGCGCCGGGCGTGGCGAGCGCGCGGATCGAGGAGACCATGATCGCTTGGGCCTTGCCGGACCGGAGCAGTTCCGGCAGGCGGGAGGGCACGTCGTAGAGCACGCGGACCGGGCTCTCCTCGCCGCGGCGCTCGAACGACCAGACCATCGGTTTGCCGTTAAGGTACGGAACGCTGCCGACGGTCCATCTCACCCTGTCCATAGGCATGGTTATACCTTCCTGGCAACGGCCACCACGCTGCTGCCCCATGGCAGGGCCCATCGCTCGATCAGGTTGGCCTCGAAATCCATTAACTGCACCAGGGCGCGGTTCATCCAAGCCGGAACCGGCGGAAGGCTGGCCTCGGCAGGGCCGCGTTTGAGCTTCTCGACCACGCGAACCGCCACGAGCGCCGGGAAGAGCAGGAAGACGCTGTAGGTGAGCCGTTCGGGGCGGAAACCGGCCTCCTCAAGCAGCTTTCTCACCTGCGGTCGGGTGTAGCGCCGCCGGTGCATGAGCGCGACGTCGTGCGGCCCCCAAAGCCACCGGAACGCGGGCACGTTCATCACCAGCAGCCCGCCGGGCTTGAGCACCCTCGCGGCCTCGCGCAGCGCCCCCAGGTCGTCGGGGATGTGTTCCACCGTGTCCAGCGTGACCACCACGTCGAACGAGCCGTCGTGAAACGGAAGGTGGCGGGCGTCGGCGCGAACGAGGTCGTCGAGCCCGCGGTGGCGGCAATAGGAGAGGGCCACGTCGCTGAGGTCGAGGCCGATCGTGGGGCCGCGCTCCCGAAGCGCCTTCAGCACCGCGCCGGCGCCGCAACCCAGGTCGAGCGCCTTGGCGCCGCGGGGGGCCACCCGGTCGAGGAGCCGCAGCGCCAGGCGTCGCCGGGCCACGAACCACCAATAGCGGTCCTCCATGTGATACAGGCGCGCGTATTCCTCAGTCTGCACGGGGCTCCAGACGCCTCTTCTTGCCCATCAACCTCAGCCGCACCAGGTCGCGCAACATGCGCGGCCCGTCCCGCAGCACGACCACCTTCGACCCCTCCTGGTGCGCCCATCGGATCGGCGCCTCGGCGATCGTGTAGCCCAGGTCGCGGGCCACCATCAGCGCCTCGAAGTCGAAGCTGAAGCCGTTCAGCTTGCATCTTCGGAAGATGTCGTGCGCCGCCTCGCTGCGGAAGAGCTTGAAGCCGCACTGCGTGTCGCTGATGCCGCCGACCGCCAGCAACCGCACCGCCTTGTTGAACGCCCGGCCCAGCCACTCCCGATAGAACGGCTGGTGCACCACCAACTGGCTCTCACGCAGGGGTCGGCTGCCGATCGCCACCGACTCGCCGGCGTCGATCGCCTTGAAGAGCTTCTCCACCTCCTCGATCGGCGCGGCCAGGTCGGCGTCCGAGAAGAGGATGAGGTCGGCCTTGGCGGCCAGTATGCCGTGGCGCACCGCGTACCCTTTGCCCCGGTTGGGCGAGTAGGCCAGAAGCGAGAAGCCGGGGTGGTCCTTGGCGAACTCCTCCACCTTGGCGTTCGTGCCGTCCTTGCTGCCGTCGCTGACGATAACGACGGTCCAGGTGTACGGTTGACCGGACAGGTACTCCGCCATTCGTTGCATCGTCGGGCCGATGCGGGCCTCTTCGTTATACGCCGGCACGACCACGGCGAGACGGGGTTGGCTCAATGTGCGCAGAGTCTACCAGCGCGGCTGTGGCGGCAGGATTGGCGGTCGCATGCGCCCAAGAAGCGGTTATGATGCTGATCGTGGGTTTCGACGTCGCGCCGTTTGCGTTGCCGGGTTGCGAGCCGGGAGAGGTTCGGTTCGAGGAGCCGCGTGAGGTGGTACGGGTCGAGGCCCGGTTCTCGGGCCCGGCGCCAGAGGGGCTTCGGTTGGAGCGTCTGGTGGGCCCGGCCACCGAAAGGGACGTTGCATCCGACAGGCCGTTTGAGCAGCCGTGCTGGTACGGCTGGGTACCGATCGACGACCAGTTCAACACGCGCTGGGTCGAGGCCGGGGTCGAGCGTTCGGCGCAGGGCGACGCGTCGGTTTTCGAGGTGCAGCCGCTTCGGACGCTGGGCGTGCGGGTGGTTCCCGCCGAGGGGTTGGAGTCGGTTCGCGTCTTCACGACGGGCGCGCCGGCCGAAACGCGGTTGCGCGTGCACCTGGACTGCGGCGGGCCGACGCGCGAGGGCCGCTTCGGCGCGTCGGGCTACAACGCCGTAGTCGGCGAGCCAGAACCGGCCGGCGCGCGGTGCTACGAGATCCCGGTCCGTCACATGGTCCCGCGAGGGTGGGACTCGGGGGACGACGGGCTGGTGACGATCGACCTGGGGAACGACCTGTTCACCGTTTCGCTGACCGACCTCGCCGAAGGGGGGCCTATATGGTACGAGCATCGGAGCGTTTTCGTCACCCGCGCGGACGACCCGACCTCGTTCGAGCAGTACCGGGCCGCGCACGAGGGGGCGCAGACCGTGGCGCAGATGGTGAGCGAGCACGCCGAGCAGAGCCTGGCGCGCGCGATCAACGGCCAACCGAAGCCCCATTGGGTCAGCACCGCGCTCGGTTTCCCGCATTCGCGCCACCGTTACCGCCTGGAGGCGAACGGCGACCTCTACCTGCACAAGCCGGACGTGACGCGGTTTCCCGGGCCGGACACGCCGCTCTGGAAGGCCGCGGGCAGCGCGCGGTTCCTCTTCGGGCTGGAGCATGCCGTGCCGTTGGCGCGGTACCCGGACCCCTCGCCCGTGCTGACGATGAACGCGCGGTTTCGGCGGGGCTCGATCGAGGTGGAGCAGCGCGCGTTCGCCGCTCCGCTGATGCGGTCGCCCTCGTCGGGCGAACTCAGGGGCGACGAGCCGACCGCCGCGCTGGTACGGTTCACCTTCACCAATCGGGGTGCGGAGCCGACCGAGGCGCGGCTGACCGTCGGGTACAGCCAGGACTCGGCGCGCTCGCAGGGCCCGTATGCGACGGGGGGACAAGACGACCGGCTGGTCCCAACCTCTGGACGGGACAAGCTCGCGGTCGAAGGCGATGCACTGCTTTCGGGCTTTGAGGGCGAGCGGGTCGTGCGGGCCGTGGCGGGGACCACCATGCAGGCCGTGGCGGAGGGCGGGGGCGTCCGGTTCTCGCGGCCGTTGGCCCCCGGGGCGAGCTGCCAGTTGGTGCTCAAGGTTCCGTTCGTCGCGCCCGATGCGGCCGGCTTGGAGGCGCTGCGCAAGCTGGACTTCGAGCGTCTGGACAGGGACCTGACCGGGTTCTGGCGCGAGGAGGGGGCTCGGGGCGCGCAGATCCGCACGCCGGAGCCGCGACTGGACGCGCTGCACCGCGCCCAGCCCGCGCACGTGGCGATCACCGACTTCGCCATGCCCGACGGCTCGGGCCTGATCAACACTTCGGTCGGTACGTCCACCTACGGCAACTTCACGAACGAGTCGTGCATGGTGATCCACGACCTGGACGAACGGGGCCGGCACGCCGACGCCCGACGACGGCTTGACCTTTTGGTTAAGTACCAGGGAACCGCGCCGCAGCCGGGCAACTTCACCGATTTCGACGGCATGTTCTTCGGGGCCGGCGGGTTCGAGGAGGGGGCGTACAACCAACACCACGGTTGGGCGATGTGGGCGCTCGCCGAGCATTATCTGATCACCCGCGATTCGGAGTGGATGGCCCGCACCGCGCCGGCGATGGTGGCGGGGGCGGACTGGGTTTTCCGGCAGCGGCTGAACACCAAGGCGCCGCTTCCCCACTCGCGCGGCTGGGAGCGCGGGCTGTTGCCCGCCGGGAGCCTGGAGGACGTGACCGACTTCCAGTACTGGCTGAGCACGAACGCGGTCACCTGGCGCGGGGTGAACGCGGTGGCCGAGGCGCTGGCGAAGGCGAAACACCCCGAGGCGGGGCGGATCACGGTGGAGGCGGCCGCATACCGGGCGGACATCCTGACGGCGTTCGACGCGATGCGGGTGCGCGCGCCGTTGGTGCGGCTTCGCGACGGCCGCTCGGTGCCCCATGTCCCCAGTCGGATCTACCGGCGCGGGCGGGACGTGGGCTGGATTCGCGAGACGCTGGAGGGCGCGATCTACCTGCTGATCGGCGGGTTGGTCGAGCCCGACACGCCGATGGCGGGCTGGATACTGGACGACTACCAGGACAACCGCTACTTGCGGCCGCCGTACGGGTACGGGATCGCCGACGAGGCGAGCGACCTGTTCGGTCGGGGCGGCTTCTCCATCCAGCCGAACCTGCTCGGTGGGTTGCTTCCCTATCTGGACCGGGACGAGCCGGAGGTGGCGATCTGGATGCTGATGAACGGCTGGGCGGCGTGCCTGCGGGGGGACGTGAACGCGCTGGCCGAGCATCCGATGCCGGTGCTCGGTTTCTCCAACGAGGCGCAGTTCAAAACGAGCGACGAGGCGAACGCCTGCTCGTGGCTGCGCTCGCTGTTTGTCTACGCTTCGCGGGGCGTGTTGCACCTGGGGCGGGCGCTGCCGCGCGCCTGGTTCGCCGACGGCGAGCGGATGGCGCTGGTAGGGGCGGCGACGCGCTTCGGGCGGGTCTCGGTGAGCTACCGGTCGGAGCTGGCGCAGGGGCGGATCGTGGCGGAGGTGGAGACCAAGCTGCACGAGGCGCCGGGGCGGGCGCTGCTGCGGTTCCGGCACCCGGAGGGCCGTCCGATCGCGCGCGCGACGGTGGAGGAGCACGACGCGGAGTTCGACCCGGTGTCGGGCGACGTGGAGCTTCCGGCCACCTCCGGCCACCACGTGGTGGTGGCGGAGTACGACTGATCGCGGCAAGGGGAGACGGCTCGGGCGCCTGCGCAAAAACGTGCGCAAACGGCGCAAGATCGCGAAACCCTGGTAGTGTAGGAACGTCTCATATCTGCGTAACGACGCATGGGCTCTGCTATCGTCGCTGTTCTTAACTGGGGCGACGTGATTGGCCCTCGCGTCATCCAAACGCAAATCGACCGCGGGAGTGTGAGGTACCGATGACCCTACGAGCAATGGGAACAGCGCTGTTCATCGGCGCTTGCGCTTGCGCGTTCGCGCAGGCTGACGTCAGTCAGGACCAGGGCGTCGAGAGAGCGAAGTCTCTCCGGTTGCGCGCGGCCTGTGGATACGGGACGAGCGTGCAGGGCCCTGCGCTCTCGGAGGGGGAGCCGAGTTCGGAACGGCACGACGTTCACACCGACAGTTTCGGCGTGTGGTTCGGCGACGCTACAGTGCTGGTCAAGGTGAAGACCGGTCGCATATGGGGCTTCGATCTCCCGAACGCGCAGCGGCGCGCCCTGTCGCAAGGGCCGTGGGATACCAGCTTGGCGCCGCCGCGCGAGAAGCTGGAACGGTTGGCGACGGAGTACTACCATGCCGCCGGCGAGACCTGCTCGGCGCTCCTATGGGAGGTGACGCCGTCTGCGGAGGGAACGATAGAGCTTGCCACGTCCCCGGTGATTGAAGGCCATCGGCTCAGCAGAGACGCCATGGACTACATGACGATCGACGCCCGCACCGGTCGGCTGATCGAGCTCCATCGCTACCACACGGTCGTGACTCCGGTCGGATCCAGAACCGTGACGGTGAAGCCGGAGGAGGTGAGCGCGCGCGTCGCCGCGGCGGCTTTGGCGCGGGGAACCGCGACTTCGTTTGTGGAGACCGAGGGGCCGGAGCTCATCTGGTGGAGGCCGAGGTGCCGCAAAGGTGAATGCGCCCATTATGAAGAGCACCAACGGATGGCGAAGAACGCCGAAGCGATCCTCGTCTACTACGTGCGCTTCACCGACTTCTCGCGCCGGTTGCCCAGCGGGAGGGAGGACACGGGTTGGTGGTACGACGGCTACGTGGACCCCGCCACGGGCGAGTTGCTCCTGCTCTACCGGTTCGAGGACATGCTTCCATACGGAGTAGGAGGCGGGACGCCGGCGAAGTCCCAAGCGGCCCCAGTGGCCGGCTGGACATGGCCGTCCAAGCCGGTGACGGTGCTCGGCGCCAAGGGCAAGGGATCGCTCTCCAGGACGGACCTCGAGGCGCTCGCCGCCGACCCGGGGGCAGACGGCAAGGGAGCTCCGCTTACGTTGGTGGACGGCAAGCGCTACGTGCGTGCGGAGTTCTGGCGCGCCGGCCGCTTGTTGCGTGTCTGGACGGGCGGGGACCAGAGCGGTTGGTACCGCGCGAGCGACCGGTCGGCGAAGCGATTGGCCAAGCTGGCGGGCGGGTAGAGCGGAACCTGCGGGCGGCGTGCCAGGGAACAGCCCTCTGTCGCGCCGCCCAGTTGGCTGCAAGAAACCAGGAGCATGGGCTGTGACTGAACGTTGAGGTTGCTGATGGTTTGTCGTCTTCTAGCGTGGGGTTTTGTCGTCGGCCTGTCGCTCGCGTCGGCCTTCGCCTGTGCGGCTGACCTGACGCCGCAAGAGGCCATTGCCAAGGTGGTCGCCTTCCAGCGCGTCGCGGCCGCCGGTCGAGGGAGCCGGGTGCAGGGGCCGCCGATTCACGAGAAGGCGATCGCGGTCGTCAACGACCGGGAGGACCCCGGCTGCTACCGAGTGAACCTTGGTTCGATGGAGGCCACGGTCCAGAAAAGCGACGGCCTGATCCGATTCGCCGACTTCGCGTGGCGTTCGCTCGACGAGGAGAAACGTTTCCCGGACCGGTGGGAGCCCGAAAGCGCACTGCGGGAGTCGGTCGTCAAGTCTCTGTGCAACCGGTATGCCAAGGCGGCCGGCTACCCGATGTCGCTCGTCTGCGAGTCGATCTCCTTGAGCGGGAAAGGCGGCGTGCGGTTCGGCGAGATCGGGTTCGAAGTTTGGGCGCACCCCGAGTACAAGGGCGTGGCTGGGCATTCGAACGTCTTCTTGACCTTGGAGTACCGTACCGGCCGCCTGCTCCGGATGTCTTTGGGCCCCAAACCGCCACGGCCGCCGGACGACCTCAGGCCGACGTTCGGCGCCGGCCAGGCGCAAGCCCGGGCTTTGACGTACGCCTTCGGCGAGGGCATAAACCGGGCGTTGTTCCAGATGGCGCCATGCCCGGTGCTGGAGTTCTGGCAACCGACTCCTGCGGACCCAAACGCGCGTGGAGGAAGGAGCTTCGTGACCGAACAGGACGTGGCGCTGGGCAAGGCCGGAAAAAGCCTGTTGGTTTGGTGCGATCGGTACGTAGCGCTCGCAAACCCCGCGAGCCTGGACGCCACCACGACGCAGATCTACGAGATCCTGCTCGACGCCAAGACGGGCCGGGTTGTGCATGTCCAGCGGCCGTTCGGCCAGCAAACCGGCGCAGCGCCGTGGAAGTGGCGCGACGTGGGCGCCGTCTCGGCGGTGATCATGGGCGAGCGGCGAATGGAGGTGAGCGTCGGCACGGTGCACCCGTCAGTGGCCAAACCCCCGTCGGACGGAGCGCCTATCATCCTGGTTTTCGGTCGGAAGGCGATGCGAGGGTCCTACAGCGCCAAAGCGAACCTCCTGACCGCGACGCACGGCGGCCAAACGCGGGTCGGCGTGCCCAGCCCAAACCTGGCCGAGAAGCTGGCGGCCTTCGTGGCTCAACAGAAGCCGCCGGACGGCGCGCGCGGGGTGGAACGCATCCGATAGTCGCGCGTCAACAGACTAAGCTATGTCCGGACGAAGGTGATCCTGATGAGGCGTTGTGTCTCTGCTTGGGGTTTTGTCGTCGGCCTGTCGCTCGCGTCGGCCTTAGCCTGTGCGGCCGACTTGACGCCGGAGCAGGCGGTGCAACGCCTGGTGGAGTTCCAGCGCATCGTCGCGAAGGGGGGCGGCAAGACCGTAGAGGGGCCGCCGGCGAACGAAACCGGGTGCGAGTGCCAGGAGGAGGCGAGTAGCCCTGGTTACTACAGAGTGCTCGTGGGCTATGCCACGGCGCTGGTCCGCAAAAGCGACGGCTTCATCTGCTCGGCCAACCTGACGGCGGGGCTGAAGGGGTACGAGCTTCGGGAACTCGACGAGCCGTGGGATGCGGCGCGCGCGCTCAAGCACTCGACCATTGAGATGCTGGCGAACCGATATGCCAAGGCCGCCGGGTTTCCCCTGAAGCTGAAGGTCGCGGGCGAGTTCCGGCAGGGTGTGACCTTCTTCGTCTGCGCCGACCGCCTTCACGCAGGGGTCGTGGGCCCTCCCGACGTGAGCCTGAGGTTGCATTACCGGACCGGTCGGCTTCTCGAACTGATCCTCGATGAACGGGTTCCGGCGCCGCCGGCGGAGATGAGGCCGCGAGTGAAGCCCGGCGCGGCTCGAGACACGGCGTTGGGGTTTGTCTATGGCGCCTACCCCGACGCCGGAGTGCTGGACGCCTTCCCCGCGCCTCAACTTTGTTTCTGGCAGCCTGCGCCCGTGTACAACGCCGAGAGGCAGCGTAGCTTTTTGACCCCCGAGGACCTGGAGGTTGGGCAGCGGGGCGGGTCGCTCCTCGTTTGGCGCGACGATTACGCATGCCCGGGCAGTTTCGACGGGAAGTACCTCCGTCGGGGGTACATGGTCACCATCGACGCGAGGGATGGACGGGTGTTGCTGGTGGAGGCATGGTCGACACAGGAGGCTGGCAAGCCCGCGCTGCCAACCTTGCTGCCCAAGAACTGGGAGGAACTGGGCAAGGCGACCGGCGTCTTCATCGCCGGCAAGACGTACCGGTTCCGGCCGGTGGCGGTGGCGCCGTCTTCAGCGACCGCGCCCAACGGGGCCATACCGGTGGTTCTGTCGTTCGGGAGCCGATTTGTGCCAGGTGGGTACGACGCGGGCACGGGGATGGTCACCGCTTGCCTCGGGGACGTGACGCTCGTCGGCGTGCCGAGCGGGGGGCTGGCCAAGGCGTTGGCCAAGGCCGGGCCCGCCACGGCCCGCCGCTAGGCGGGGAACCTGCCCGCGTCCCCGGTGGTAAAAACGGGTGGGCCGAGCGCCGAGGACGATGGCTGGAACCGAACCCGTGGCCGGAACCGAGAAGCCGAAGAAGGAGCGCCTGCTTGGGTTGGACGCCTTTCGCGGCCTGACCATCGTGCTGATGCTGATCGTCAACAACGTGGCGCTGGACGAGGCCACCCCGCCGTTGCTGACGCACGCCCCCTGGCGGGGGGGCGTCTACCTGGCCGACCTGGTGTTCCCATGGTTCCTGCTCTGCGTCGGGGTGGCCATCCCGTTTTCGCTGGCGGGTTTCCGGTCCCGCGGATTGCCGGCGTGGCGGTACGACCTGCGGGTGGTGGCGCGGATGCTGGCGCTGGTGTTCCTGGGCTGCCTCATCCAGAGCGCCATCGAGAAGCGGCCGGTGTTCTGCCTCGGCGTGTTGCAGCTTATCGGGCTGGCGTACATGGTGGGCGCGTTGCTGGCCGACCTGCCGGTTGGTCGTCGGCTGCTGATCGCGGCGATGATGCTGGCCGGGTACGGGCTTGCCCTGCAGTACATCCCCTTGCCCGCGCTGGGGGCGCCTGCGTTTGAGGAGGAGGCGAACCTGGTGCGGCACATCAACGAGACGTTCCTGAGGCCGTTCGGGTTGGCGGGGCTGCCCTCGGTGGCGCCGACCGGGGCGTTGGTGCTGATCGGGTCGGCGGTGGGCGACCTGCTGCTGCGGAAGGCGGTCCCGCTCGGCCGGCGCTTGGCCTGGTTGGCGCCGATCGGGTTGGCGCTGGCGGCGGCGGGCGCGGCGTGGGACCTGGCGCTGCCATACAGCAAGGCGGTTTGGAGTCCGTCGTACATCCTGTTGACGGCCGGGCTGGGCACGCTCGCCCTGTCGCTCTTCACCTTCTTGGTGGACGGCCGCGGATGGCGGGCGCCGGTCTACCCGTTGCTGGTGTTCGGCTCAAACGCGATCGCGGCCTACGTTGCGCCGATCCTGTTCAAGGTGTTGCTGTTGCAGACCTGGATGGTGAACACCCCGGCCGGACCGGCCTCGGCGCAACGCGTCTTCATCGACTCGTGCAAGGGCACGTTCGGGCCGGTGGGCGGGGGTTGGGCGTACACCTTGGCCTACATGGCGATCTGGTGGGCCGTGCTCTGGCTGCTCTACCGCAAGCGCTGGCTCCTGCGGGTGTAGCGCCTATCGCCCCAGGCAGAACACGACGCCGTCCTCGCTGGAGACGACCAGGCGGTCGCCCGAGACCGCCGGCGAGGCGGTTACCTTGGAGCCGAGTCGGTACGACCAAAGGCGCTTGCCGTCGGCCATCCGGACGGCGTAGAGGTAGCCGTCGTCTGCGGCCAGCCAGGCCACCCCGCCCGCCACGGTCGGGCCGGCGTTCACCGGACCTCGGGTGAGGAAGGTCCAGCGGCCGCGCCCCGTGGCCGGGTCCAGGCAGAAGACGCGCCCGCTACGGGAGCCGAACAGAACCGCCGAGTCGGTGGCGGCGGCCCCCGAGGCGCAGGCCGCGCCGCGCTCGCGCTCCTGGAGCCGCCAAAGCTCCTTGCCGTCGCGCACCCGTACCGCCAGGTAGACGCCGCCCAGGTTGCCGGCAAAGACCCTGCCCTTCGCGTAGGCGGGGGGACCGGCGAAGTTGCCGTTGACCTTCACCGCGCGGCGCGCCCGCCCGGTGGCGAGGTCGAACAGGCGCACGTGGCCGTCGCATCCCGCGACCACGGCGCGGCCCTCGGCCACGCACGGGCTCGCATGCACCTGCGCGCCGGTCGTCGCGCTCCAGCGCCTTTTGCCGGTCCTGGCGTCCAGGCAGTAGAGCCGTCGGTCGTAGGAGCCGAACAGCACCGTGCCGGGGCCTGGGACGGCGGAGGACACGATCTTGTCGCCGGTCTCGAAGCGCCAGAGCCGCTTGCCGTCGGCGGCGCGCACGGCGTGGAACACGCCGCCCTCGTCTCCGGCGAAGACCGTTCCGCCCACAACGCAGGGCGAGGCGCTGAAGGCGTTTGTGCCGGTGTACGACCATTTGAGCCGCCCGTCGGCCAGGTTCAGGCAGAGCAGCTTGCCGGCCATCGTGCCGACGTAGACCCGCCCACCGACGATGGCGGCGGTCGAGAGCACGTTGGTCTTGGCGTCGACGGTCCAGAGCGTGCGAAGCGGCGGCCTGAGGTCGGTCTTCACGGCGCCGGAGTTGGCCGGGTTGCCGCGCATCGACGGCCAGTCTGCGGCGTTGGCGAGGTTGAAAAGCAGGAGCAGGGCCAGCAGTCGCTTCATCGTCGTTCGCAACCGTGATACCCCGAGGCGGGCGGAAGGTATCTTCTGCCCAGTATCGGGATAACGACGATGGTGTTCAACTTTTTCCTCCTGATGGTGGTCGTGTGCGCCTCGGCGCTGGCGTGCGCCGGGCCGGAGAGTTCGAAGCCCGAAGATTGGGAGAACCCAGGGCTGCTCTCGCGCAACAAGCTCAAGCCGCGCGCGACGCTTCGGCCCTGCGCGGACGCGAAGTCCGCCCAGCGCGGCGAAAGCCCGTACGAACTTTCGCTCAACGGTCCGTGGAAGTTCCACTGGGTGGGCAAACCGGCGGATCGGCCCGAGGGGTTCTACCGCCCGGATTACGATGTAACCGAATGGTTGAACATCCCCGTGCCTTCGTGCTGGGAGATGCAGGGCTACGGCGTGCCGATCTACACGAACGTGACCTACCCGTTCCCGGCGGACCCGCCGCACATTCGGCACGATTTCAACCCGGTCGGCTCGTACCGGCGGGAGTTCGAGGTCCCCAGGAAATGGGCCGGGCGGCGAACCTTCATCCTGTTTGGGGGCGTCTACTCGTTCTTCAACCTTTGGGTTAACGGCGAGTACGTGGGGATGAGCAAGGACTGCAAGGGCCCGTCGGAGTTCGACCTGACCCCGTTCCTGAAGGCCGGCAAGAACGTGCTGGCGGTCGAGGTGTACCGCTGGTGCGACGGCTCGTACCTGGAGGACCAGGACATGTTCCGGTATGGCGGCATCTTCCGCGACGTGACGCTGGTCTCTCGGCCGCCGGTGCACCTGCGCGATTTCTGGGCCAAGTCCGACCTGGACGCGGCGTATCGCGACGGCACGCTGGAGCTGGTGGCGAAGGTCGCCAACCTGGGCGACGCGGAATCGGGTCCATTGAAGGTTGAGGGGCGGTTGCTGGATGCAGGCGGAGGACAGGTCGGCCAGTCGTTTTCCGCGGCCCTGAAAGGGGTCTCCCCCGGAACCGAGTCGGTCGCCGTGGCGAAGCTCGCGGTTCCGAGCCCAAGCAAGTGGACCGCCGAGACTCCGTACCTTTACAACCTTGTGGTGGAACTGCAGGACGGCGAGGGTAAGCCGATTGAGGCGACGCGTTGCCGGGTGGGCTTCCGCAAGGTGGAGATCAAGGACGCGGCGCTGCTCGTGAACGGCGTTGCGGTGAAGCTGAAGGGCGTGAACCGCCACGAGCACGACCCTGAGACCGGCAGCACGATCGGCCTGGAGCGGATGGTGCAGGACATCGAGCTGCTCAAGCGGTTCAACGTGAACACGGTGCGAACCTGCCACTACCCCGACGACGAGCGCTGGTACGACCTGTGCGACCTATACGGCATCTACGTGGTCGACGAGGCGAACATCGAGTCGCACGGGATGGGCTACGACCTGGACAAGACGCTGGGCAACAAGCCGGAGTGGGAGGCCGCGCATGTGGATCGCGTGGTGCGCATGGTCGAGCGGGACAAGAACCACCCATCCGTGGTGATGTGGTCGCTGGGCAACGAGGCCGGCGGCGGATGCAACTTCGAGGCGGCGGCGAAGGCCGTGCGCGCGCTCGATGCGTCCCGGCCGGTGCACTACGAGCGCATGAACTCGGTGGCCGACATCGATAGCTGCATGTACCCGCGCGTGGAATGGCTGGAGGAGCGCGGCCAGGAGAAGAGCGACAAGCCGTTCTTCGTCTGCGAGTACGCCCACTCGATGGGGAACGCGATGGGCAACTTCAAGGAGTACTGGGATGTGTTCGAGTCGCATCGCCGGCTGATCGGCGGCTGCATCTGGGACTGGGTGGACCAGGGGTTGCGGAAGTACACCGACGAGGAGCCCGGGCCAGATGGGAAGCGGCGCTGGATCTACGCCTACGGCGGGGACTTCGACGACCAACCCAACGACGGCTGCTTCAGCCTGAACGGCGTGGTGAAGCCGGACCGCGAACTGACTCCGAAGACCTGGGAGATGAAGAAGGTCTACCAGTACGTGGCGGTGAAACCGGTTGACCTTTTGGTTGGGAAGCTGTCCGTCCGAAACAAGCACTTCTTCACCAACCTGAGCGCCTACGACGTGCGATGGAGCCTGACCGAGGATGGGCGGGAGATCCAGGGCGGCGCGTTGGCGCCGATCGAACTCGCCCCCGGCGCAGAGGTCGAGTTGAGCGTGCCGCTCTCGAAGCCGGCGCCGAAGCCAGGCGCCGAGTACTTCCTTCGGATCGGCTTCTTCACGCGGGAAGACTCGCTGTGGGCGGAAAAGGGGCACGAGGTTGCCTGGGAGCAGCTCCAGGTTCCGTTCGAGGTCCCGAAAGCCCGGGAGATCGACGCGGCGGGGCTCGGCGCCCTGGCGGTGAGCCAGACGCCCGAGGGGGCCTCGGTCTCCGGCAAGGGGTTCGGCGCGTTCTTCGACCGCGCGACCGGCACGCTCAGTTCGCTGCGCTACGGCGGGCGGGACGTGATCGCCGGCGACGGCCCGAAGCTGAACGTATTCCGAGCGTTCGTGGACAACGACCAGTGGCTGCGCGGGCGGTTCCTGGATAGCGGCCTGAGTCAACTCTCGCGGCACGTGCGTCGGTTTGCGGTGCGGCGCGTGAGCGAGCGCGCGGTGGAGGTCGAGGTGGTGACCGACTGCATCGGCTTCAAGGGCGTGGGGTTCGTCCATGCCTGCACCTACACGGTGCTGGGCGACGGCAGCGTAAGGCTGGACAACCGCTTCACGCCGGTCGGCGAGCTTCCGCCGCTGCCCAAGCTCGGGCTCATCCTGAGCGTCTCGGGCCAGCTTGGCGAGTTCACATGGCTCGGGCGCGGTCCCGGCGAGAGCTACCCGGACCGCCACGAGAGCGCCCCGGTCGGGCTCTACCATGGCACGGTTGAGGAGCA
>CAZIIS010000011.1:0-43121 GCA_964539295.1 uncultured Fimbriimonadaceae bacterium
GGTTGGCCTTTGCCGCGCCCGCAGTTGGTGTAGCTGCGGCAGGCGTCGGCGAGACCCTCGTCGTCGGTGAGCACGATGCCGCCCTCGCCGCTAGAGACGTTCTTCGACTCCTGGAAGCTGAAGGCGCCCAGGTCGCCGATCGCGCCCGTGCCCTTGCCGTTCCACTGGCTGCCCCAGGAGTGGCACGCGTCCTCCAGGATGCGCAGCTTGTGGCGCTTGGCGATGTCGCGGAGCCGGTCCATGTCGGCCACGTAGCCGGCGAAGTGCACCGGCAGGATCGCCTTCGTCTTGTCGGTGATCTTGCGCTCCACGTCGTCGGGGTCCAGGCAGAGCGTGTCCTCCTCGATGTCCGCGAAGACCGGAATCGCGTTCACCCGGAGCACGGCCGAGGCGGTCGCCAGGAACGTCAGCGGCGGCACGATCACCTCGTCGCCCGCGCCGATCCCCAGCGCCAGAAGCGCGGCCTCCAGCGCCGCCGTGCCGTTGGTGCACGTCACGCCGTACTTCGCCCCTTGGAACGCCGCGAACTGCTCCTCGAACTCGTGGACCTTCTCGCCGTACCACCATTTGCCCGATTCGAGAACGCCGAGCAGTTGCTCGCGTTCGTGTTCGTCCCACATCGGCCAGCGAGTCCACTCCTGCTCGCACGCCTTCTTCCCACCGTTGATCGCCAGGACTGCCATGACGGTTGCATTATATGGGAGCGCGGCCCTGGCTTGGGCCGTTGATCGGGCGAGGTCGAAGGGATTGCTCCAACCCTGCCAATGGAAGAAACAAAAGCGGGCCGGACGCTTGGCGCCCGGCCCGGAGTACCGAGTGTGCTCGGTGTCGCTTAGTCGACCGGTTCGACCTTCACCTGGAACGACTCGCCCTCCAGCGTGACCTTGTAGTCCACCGGACCGGCCAGGTAACCCGGCTCGCCAGCCTGCGGCTTCTCGCCCTCGACCGGCGTCGGCTTCGCCTTCGGGTCCTTGCCCAGGTTCTTCGGCCCGTCCTTGCGGGTCTTGAAGAAGCCGGGAGCGACTTTCGGGAACATCGCGAACGTAAGCACGTCCTCGTCGCTGTTGTTGCAGCCTTCCAGCGCCTCGGCGCCCTTCTTCAGCTCGTCCCACTCGGGCTTGAGCTTGTCGGCGGGGCGGCAGGTGATCGGCTCCTTGCCCATCTTCTCCTGCGCCTTCTTCACGACCTCAGGGTTCTTCTCGGCCGCGGTTTTGCCATAGTAGCCGAGCATCAGGTCGGCAAACTCGCCGGTCATGTTCACATAGGGTCCGAACATGACGTTGAACACCGCCTGGGTGCCCACGATCTGGCTGGACGGCGTGACGAGCGGCGGGTAGCCGGAGTCCTTGCGCACGCGAGGAACCTCCTGCAGCACCTCGTCGATCCGCTCGCCCTGGCCCTGCTGCTTCAACTGGCTCTCCATGTTCGAGAGCATGCCGCCCGGGATCTGGCTCTTGAAGATGCTGGTCTCGACGCCGGAGAAGCTCGTCATGAACTCCTTGTAGCGCGGCATGACGGTCTTGAAGTAGTCGCGCACCTTCACGATGCGCCCCATGTCCAGGCGCGTCTCATAGCCGGTGTCCTCGAGCATCTCGACCAAGCTTTCGGTCGGGTTGTGGCCGGTGCCCAGGCTCATCGAGCTGATGGAGGTGTCCACGATGTCGCAGCCGGCCTCGATCGCCTTCATGATGCTGACCAGCGTCACGCCCGTGGTGGAGTGCGCGTGCAGATGCACCAACACGTCCTTGCCGCACTTCTCCTTGATGCCCTTTACGATGTCGTAGGCGGGCTGCGGCTTGATCAGCGCCGCCATGTCCTTGACGCAGATCGAGTCGACACCGGCTTCCACGAGCTGCTGGGCCAGGTCGACGTACATCTGGGTGGTGTGGACCGGGCTGATGGTGTAGCAGATCGTGCCCTGGGCATGCTTGCCGGTCTTCTTGACCGCGTTGATAGCCGTCTTGAGGTTGCGGGGGTCGTTCAACGCGTCGAAGATCCGGAAAACGTCCATGCCGTTCTCCGCCGCCTTCTCGCAGAACCGGGACACGACCTCGTCCTCATAGTGGCGATAGCCG
The DNA here is from genome assembly GCA_964539295.1 of uncultured Fimbriimonadaceae bacterium. Taxonomy (GTDB): domain Bacteria; phylum Armatimonadota; class Fimbriimonadia; order Fimbriimonadales; family Fimbriimonadaceae; genus CAZIIS01. The sequence goes on from CAZIIS010000011.1 coordinate 2,076, forward strand.
AGGAGGTTCTGGCCGCGCAGCAGCATCTGGAGCCGGGTTTTCGGCATCAGCTTCTTGAACTGGCGAAGCCGCTCCCACGGGTCTTCGTTCAGAAAACGGATGCAGGAGTCGAACGTCGCGCCGCCCCAGCATTCCAGGGACCAATAGCCGGCGTTATCGAGATCTTCGCAGGCAGGGACCATGTCCTCCATGGCCATGCGCGTCGCCAACAGGCTCTGGTGCGCATCGCGGAGGATGACGTCGGTTACTTCAACCAATCGAGACATCAGGGGAAAGCTCCGTCCGAAAAAGGTCGGCCGCTCGGGCCAACTTTTGGGTGAATGCTACCTTGGCCGCAAGGGCTTCGGCCGGGAACGGCCCACGCCCAACAGCCCCCAGTTCCTCAGGCTCGGAACATGATCTGATCCAGGCCGATCGCCAGTCCGTCGAGCGTTCGGACCTCGCGAACCGCGAGCTTCACGCCCTCCATGAACGACTTCCGGTCCAGCGAATCGTGACTGATGGTCAGCAACTCGCCGACGCCGCCGAAGAGCACGCGCTGATGGGCGACCAATCCCTTGAGTCGCACCGAGTGGATCGGCACCTCGCCCACCAACGCGCCCCGCGCGCCCTCGGCATGGACGATCTTCGTCTCCGGGGCTTTGAACTCGCCCGCCCGCCCCGCGGCGATCATCTCGGCCGTGCGAAGCGACGTGCCCGAGGGCGCGTCCAGCTTCTGGTCGTGGTGCATCTCCACGATCTCCGCGCTCGGCATCCATCGGGCCGCAAGCTGGGCGAAGTGCATCATCAGCACCCCGCCGATGGCGAAGTTGGGCACGATGATCGCCGGCACGCCCTTCTCCGAGCAGGCCTTGCGGATCGCCTCGATCTTGTCGGCCGGTACGCCGCTTGCGCCGATCACCGGTGCGGCGCCGCGGGCCAAGGCCACGAGCGCGTTGTCGCCGGCCACCGTGCCGTTGGTGAAATCCACCACCACCTGCGCGCCGGTCCGGTCGAGCGCCTTGTCCAGCGCCTCCTCGATCGGCAGGTCCGCCACGTCGCGTCCGATCAGGTCCGCGGTGCGCTTGCCGACCTCGACGCGGTCGATCGCCGCGACCACCTGCACGTCCTCCAGGCCGCTCAATGCCCGGACGACCTCCATCCCCATCCTGCCGGCGGCGCCGACGACGGCAACCCTGAGCGGGCTCTCGACGTTCTTCATGGGCTTGTCCATCGCTTACCCATGTAGTCTACTGGCGGCGGCGGTTATCGTCGGCGGCGGGCTAGGACGGCGTTGGCGATGGGTCGCCCGACGGCCAGCAACCCCAAGCCGATGACGGCCGCCACGCCGATCCGCGCCGTCTGGCTCAGGCTCTGCGGAGCGGCGGTCAACCAAGCCAGCGCCCCCAGAACCGCCACGGTCTCCACCAAGAGCCGCGCCACCATCATCTGGGGCGTCTGAGGGATCTTGGGGCGGGGCGTCAAGGAGAATCGCATGTCGCTATCCAGCGTACTTCTTCAGTACGTTCAAAACCGTCTTGAAATGGGGATGGTCCGCCCCGCCCATCCACTCGTACACGATCGACTCGGTGTGCGCGACGATCGCCCCCGCGGCCCGCAGGCGGTCGATCGTGATCCGCTGGGCCTCGGCTCCCCGGGAGCCGGTGGCATCCTCCGCCACGATCACCTCGTAACCCGCGGCCAGCAGCGCGTGCGCCGTCTGGCAGACGCAGATCGGCGTTTCGAAACCCACGAGCACGGCCTGCTTTCGGCCGCTCCTCTCGAGCGCCTCCATGAAGCCCGGCGCACCACAGCAGGAGAAGCGCATCTTCGGCAGCGCCGCCCCATCGAGCAGGTCCAGCACCTCGGGGTGCGTGCCGCCCATCCGTTCCGGGTACTGCTCCGTGGCGATCGACGGCACGCCCAACACCTGCGCGCACTCGATAAGAAACTTGCAGCGCCGCAATGCGGCGTCGATCCCCTCGATCGCCTTGATGAACGTAGGTTGGATGTCCACCACGACGAGGATGGACTGGTCGAGTTGCGCAAGCTTGTTGCTCATGTCCGCTCCGGCGGAACATACCCCCTCCGGGCCGGGATGCGGAAGGCTTCCCGGCCCGGGATGGGGCCCTACTCCACCACGATCTCGCGGATCGACAGGCGCTTGGTCGGCGTGCCCAGCACCCTCACCCGGATCGCCCTCACCGGCGCCCCGTCGAGCAGCGCGGTGGTCGTGCGCTCCTTCACCATCGCCATCGGCCGGAACCGCTCGCCGTCCGACGAAACCTCGATCACGCCGTCGTCCAGCGTGTCGCCATACCCAAGGTCCGCGCCGGTGTAGAGCGTCACCCGCTTGAGGGGCGTCGGCTGGTCAAGCCACACGGTCAGGTGGTCGTCAAGCTTGGGCGGCGCCTCCGTCCAGAACGACCGCACGAACTTCCCGTCGAAAGCGCACTCCGGCCAGTAGGAGCCGAACGCCTTCATGCTGGTCTCCACGCGCCCGGGCAGCCGCAGCTTGCCGGGCAGGTTGCCGGGCGGTTCGGCAAAGCGCACGCCCATCGCCTGCATCTTCGGGCGCACCGCGGCCAACCGGACCTGGAAGTCGGCCCAATCCCGCCGCTCCTGCGGACTCCAGGCCACCTCTGCGGTCGCCAGCATCCGGGGGAAAAGCGCTTCGTCCACGTCCTCCTGTTCCAAGAACTCCGTCCACAGGTGGCACTGCGTGCCGAGCACCCGCTTCTGCTGCTCCGGCGTCAGGCCCGCGGGCGTGGGATCCCACTGGTAGCAGCCCTCCAAGGACAGCTCGCCCATCCAATCCGGCTTCTGACGCCCCTTGAAGTTGGGGTAGTCGAGGTAGGTGTGCCAGGAGAAGGAGTTGACCCCTTCCGAGCCCCGTTTCACGGCCTCGCCGAGCAGTCCGTAATACCAGTCCATCACGATCTGCTTCTCCGGCACGCCGTGATCGATCGTCGGCGTCCATGCCACGGTGCGTCGGCCTTTGGAGTTCACGTAGCGCGCGACCCGCTCCATGAACCAGTGCTGCAGTTCGCTCTCGGTCTTGAAGCCCTCGCGCGCCATCACCGCCTTGCACCGCTCGCAGTTGGACCAGAAGCCTTCCGGCCGCTCATCCCCGCCGATATGGATCACCGGGGAATCGAAGATCGCCATCACCTCGTCCAGCACGTCCTCGATGAACCGGAAGGTCTCCTCGCGCCCGGCGCAGTAAATGCCGTAGCCCTTCTCGATGAAGTACTGCAGGCCGACGCCGCCCACCGGCCACGGCTTGCCCGCGCAGGTGTACTCGGGGTACGCGGCCATCGCGGCCGCCGTGTGGGCCGGCATCTCGACCTCCGGGATGATGGTGATGTGGCGCTCCTTGGCGTACGCCACGATCTGCTTCAGTTCCCTCTGGCTGTAGAAACCGCTCCCGCCCGGCTCATCCGCGCCACGCACCGCCGCCACCTGGGTTAGCTTCGGATACTTCTTGATCTCGATGCGCCATCCCTGGTCGTCCGTGAGGTGCCAGTGAAGCACGTTCATCTTCAGGTACGCCATGCGGTCGAGCGTCTTGCGAACGTACTCGGGCGTCTGGAAGTGCCGCGAGGAGTCGAGCATGAAGCCGCGCCACTTGTACCGCGGCGCGTCCTCGATGGTGGCGCACGGCGCCTTGCCGTCCTCACCCACCATCTGCCGAAGGCTCTGCACCCCGTAGAAAAGGCCCGCTTCGCTCGAAGCCGAGATCTCCGTGCCCTCGGGCGTCACCTTCAGCGCGTACCCCTCCGGGCCGAGCCGCTCCAACTCCTTGGCGAGCCGCAAGGTGATCGCGCGCCGGTGGCCGTCCCGCGCCTTCACCACCTTCAACGTCAGACGCCGGTCCTGGCTCAGCGACCGCTGAAGGAAAGACGCCGGCCGTCCCGTCTGCGGGCTGGCCGCGTCGGCGACGATCACGGTCGTCGGTTCGATCGAGAACGCCCCGGGTTGGGGCTGCATGGTCACGGGTATCGGGATGATCATGGTTGCCGCTTGCTCTTTCATGGATGGCCGTCAGTTCCCGTCGAAACGGGCCGCGGTGCGTTCGGTCAGGTTACTCTCCGTAGCGGCGCAGAGCGCAAACCGCCCCGCATCCACCCCGCATCGTGCCCCGAAAAAGCCGAAAAGTGCAAGCTCTTCGGCGGCCCCGTCAACGAACCCTAAAACGCTCGGTTTCACCCGCGAGGGGCTCGCTTTGGCGGCCCAAGCGCAAGGTCTTGGCCCGTCCCCCACAAAGGCGACAAAAAAAGTGATTGCTGCCCTAGAGTTCTAGGATAACATAACAATACGCGAGGCCATGACGGAACGCACGGTTGACAAGAATAATCCGATGCCGAGGTACCTCCAGGTGCGAGGCATCCTCGAAGAGGCGATCCGCGCCGGCAAGTACCTGCCGGGTTCGCGGCTCCCCGGCGAGCGCGATCTCGCGACCTACTTCAGCGTCAGCCAGATGACGGTCAACAAGGCCGTGCACTCCCTGGTCGACGACGGTTGGCTGCGGCGCGAAGTCGGCAGCGGCACGTTCGTCGAGGAGGGGCTGCAGATCCCGGCGCCCACCTCGATCCGCATCGGTTTCGCGGTCCCGTTCAGCGCGTCGTTCGCCGAGGAGGACTTCTACCTCGGCTCCATCCTTCGCGGCATCCAGCGCGCCCTGGTCAACGCCCCGGTCAGCCTCGCCGTGCTCGAAGCGCCCGACGGCGCGCTGTACCAGCGAATCGTGGAGTCGGGCGTGGACGGCTGCATCCTGATCGACGTGCTCGACCACAACCTGGCCGACGTGCAGCGCCTGCTCGACGACGGCATGAAGATGGTGATCGTCGGGGCGGACCAGGAGCCGCTTCACGTCGCCTTCGTCGACAGCGACAACGCCGGCGGCACCCGAGAGGCCGTCGACCACCTGGTCGCCCAGGGTCACGAACGCATCGCCGGAGTCTTCGCCTACATGGGTCGCTGCAACTCCCGCGCGCGCTACAGCACTTTCCTCGAGGCCATGCACGGCCATGGGTTGTCCGTGCCCGACCGATACCTTCTGGAACTCAGCGACGGCCAACCCAACTCGGACGGCCTTCGCGACAAGGTCTTCAGGCTGCTACAAAGCGATCCGCGTCCCACGGCCATCTTCTGCGGCGGCTACTACGTCGCCCTGGAATTGTGCCAAGTCGTTCGAGAGGCCGGGCTGTCCGTTCCTGAGGACATCTCGGTCGTGGGCTTCGACGACCCGATCTCGGCGCGCTACCTGTCTCCGCCACTCACCACCGTCCGCCAACCGCTGGAGGAGATGGGCCAGTGCGCCATGACCAGTCTTTCCCGATGGCTACTCGACGCCGAGGAGCCCCGAGCCTCCAACGTGCTGCCAGCTCACCTGGTGGTACGGGGCTCCACAGCCCCCCTGCGCGGAGTCGCCAATTCAGCGTTCACTTTGTGAGATCAACCTTCCCTTTGTGAAGTTTGAGAAACGTTCGCAGGAGATACTATGAACACTCGCCGCAATGATGCAGGCTTCACCCTCATCGAGCTACTCGTCGTAATCGCGATCATCGCCATCTTGGCGTCGATCCTCTTCCCCGTGTTCGCTCAGGCCAAAGAGGCCGCGAAGAAGACCCAGTGCCTTTCCAACACCAAGCAGATCGGCTTGGCCGTGCAGATGTACGCGTCGGATAACGACGACACGCTGTTTGCCACCCACTGGATCTGCGGTTGGGGTACTGACTACACCTACGCGACCGTGCCAGACCTCCTCTACCCGTACGTGAAGTCGCCGAAGCTCTTCATGTGCCCGGACTTCCCCGAGGGTTACTGGGCGTTCAACGAGCCGAACCTCAGCAACGACTTCTGGAAGTGCAAGTCGACTCAGATCCCCTCCACTTCCGACTACAAGCTGGGTTATGGCGTTAACGCCGTGCTCATGCTAGGCTATCTGAAGGACCTCTCGACGGGCGGCTACAGCCTTTCCGCGCTCTCCAATCCGGCCGGCATCGGCCTGTTCGGCGAGGGCAACGGTCAGGACGGCACGTTCGTCGGCTACTGCCTCGACCTCGGCGACGGCTATCACCGCTACTGGTTGAACAGCGACCCGACGCAGTGGTGGTTCTACGGCTGGGCTCGCCACAGCGGCGGCCAGAACCACGTCTTCGCCGACGGCCACTCCAAGTACGACAAGGCGACCATTACGAAGGAAAGCGCGGTGTACTGGGGCTACTATCGCGGCGTTCGCGTAGACCCGGACGACACCCCGTGCAAGTAGTAGGTGGACGATGAAGAAAGGGATTTCGCCAGCAACAGCAGTGATCGTCATCGTTGTCGCGGTCGTCGTGATCGCAGCCATCGGCTATGCGTTGACCACGAAGCGACCCAACTACGCGAAGCCGGTTGTGCATGAGGGTCCGATCCCGATTGCACCCAGCCAACAGGGAACCAAGCTGGGCGGAACGGTTCTCGGCGAGACCTTTGGGGGCACGCCCGCTCCCGCACCGAAAGGCCACTAGCCTTTCCCACGAGTAATCAAAGCCTCCCGGTTCAAAAGCCGGGAGGCTCCTTATTGGAGTGTTTGCTTAGCGTTTCCTGGGGTTAACGATGCGACGTGGCATGATGCTTCCCTTCCTCCTCTTCCTCACCGTTGGCGCCGCTCACGCGGACCGACCGCCCCTCTTCCCCGGCAAGCCGGTCGACGGCCACCCGCTTCCCATGGGCGACTTCATCCAGTGGTGGCTGGTCCGGAACTGGACCGACGAACAGTGGCGCGCAGAATATCGCGTCCTCAAACAGGTCGGCATCCGCCTCGTCATCTTCTCGCCCAACGCCGACAGCACGAAGAAGGAGACCTTCTACCCCACCAAGCTGCCCGGCTACCGCCTTGCGAAAGGGTACGGCGACATCATCGAGACCGCCCTCCGAAACGCCAAGAAGGAGGGGATGACCGTTTTCCTGGGCCTGAACTACGAAGACGGCTTCTTCCCCAAGGGCGCCACCGACCCGCAGTACCTCTACCGCCAGATGGAGGAGGGAAACCGGGTCGCCAAGGAACTTTACGACCGCTACCACGCCCGCTACCCCGAAACGTTCGCCGGTTGGTACTGGGTGTGGGAGGTGGACAACTACCGGTTCCCCAGCCCCAAGGAGGGCAAGATCCTCGGCAAGGCGCTCGACATCACCGTGCGCGGGCTCAAGAAGCTGAACCCGGACATGCCGCTGATGCTCTGCCCCTACATGAACTCCGAACTGACGACCCCCAAGCAGTTCGGCGACATGTGGCGCACGGCGCTCGCCAACTGCGCCCTCGGCAAGGGCGACATCTACTGCCCGCAGGACAGCGTCGGCGCCAGCGGCAAGCCGATCGAGACCTTCATCCCCTGGTTCGAGGAGTACCGACGGGTGGTTCAGGCCAAACCCGGCCTTCGGCTCTGGACCGACAGTGAAATGTTCGATTTCCACGACTGGAGCACCGCGCCCCTCAGCCGGTACATCGACCAGATGCAGAAGCTGCAGCCGATCGTGGAGAACATCGTCAGCTTCACCTACACCCACTACGCCAGCCCCAACGTGGTCAACCCCGGCTGGCACAAGACCTTCATGGGCTACGTACGGACCGGCAAGCTTGAGAACGTCCCGCCCCCGGCGCCAACCCAACTCCGCGTGGTGCGCTTGCCCAACGGCAGTGTGGCGGTCTCCTGGACCGCCGCGTTCGACAACATGGGCGATTGCGGCTACGAGGTGTTCCGAGACGGCCAACGCGTGGGTCGGGTGCATCCGCCCGCCAAACCGCGAAAGCCCGGCGACCGCGTGACCTGGTACGAGCGAACCCCTGGTCGCTCCTACGAGGTTCGCAGCTTCGACTTCACCGGCAACCTATCCCCGAAGGTCGCCGCCGACCGCCCCGCCAAAGGCCAATGAAGATGACAAGCGTTGCACTCGCCCTAGCGTTGGTGGCAGCCGGTTGCGCCCCGGAGCCGCCGCTGCCCCCCGGCAAACCCGTCAGCACCTACCCCATTCCCACCGGAACCTTCATCCAGAACTTCCTCGTCAAGGACTGGACCGACGCCCAGTGGCAGACGGAGATCCGCACCATGAAGGAGTGCGGCATCGACACGATCGTCTTCGCCCCCTGCGCCGAAGGCCCGAAGAACCACGCCTACTACACAACCCGCATCCCCGGCTTCCGCCTCGCGCCCGGCTACCCGGACCTGGTGGAGAACCTACTGCGCAACGCCAAGAAGGGCGGCGTCAAGGTGTTCCTCGGCCTCAACTTCCACGACGACTGGTGGAAGAAGGGTTCGACCGACCCGCAGTGGCTGTACGACCAGATGGAGGTTGGCAACAAGGTCGCCGACGAGCTGTACGCTCGCTACCACGCGCGTTACCCCAAGACCTTCGTCGGCTGGTACTGGGTGTGGGAGGTCGACAACTACTGCTTCCACACCGAGGCGCAGGCAAAGGTGCTGGCCAAGGCGATCGACGTCAACGTCAAGCACGTGAAGTCGCTCGACCCCAACATGCCGGTGATGCTCTGCCCGTTCATGAACTACCGGCTGGGAACGCCCCAAGCCTACGCCGGCATGTGGACCACAGTCTTCGCCAACTGCAGTCTCGGCAAGGGCGACGTCTTTTGCCCGCAAGACTGCGTGGGGGCCGGCGGCCTAAACATGGATAACTTCTTGGGGTGGTTTGCGGCGTTGCGAAACGCCGTGGACACCAAGCCCGGGCTTCTCTTCTGGTCGGACGCCGAGACCTTCGTGCAGGCCGACTGGACGAGCGCCACCCTAGACCGATTTGTACGCCAGATGAAGGGCGTACAGCCCTATGTGGACAACATCATCACGTTCGCCTTCAGCCATTACTACGGGGTCAACAACACGAACCCCGGCTGGCAGAAGACGCTTCGCGACTACGTCAAGACCGGAAAACTAGACGCCACCCCGCCGCCGCCAATCGCCGGCGGCTCGGGCAGGGTCCTTGCCAACGGCGCCATCGAGCTCACCTGGTCCGCCGCCTTCGACAACATGGGCGACTGCGGGTACGACGTCTATCGCAACGGCTACAAGGTGAAGCGGATCGAACCGCCGAAACAGCCCCGAAAGAAGGGCGCGACTGTGACCTGGATTGATAGCGCGGAAGGAGGCCGACCCGAGGCCAAATACGAGGTTCAATGCTACGACTTCGCCGGAAACGTATCGCCAAAAACAGCCGTGACGGTCAGCCGATGAACAACGGCGCCCGCCGCTTCCTGCTGAGCGGCTCGTTCGTCCAGCACGCGCTTTCGCGGGGCTGGAGCCAGGACGACTGGCGCCGCGAGTTCGGCTTCCTCAAGGACGCCGGGATGCGCTACGTGGTCGTCTACCCGGCGATCGACGGCGCGGCCGGCGAGGCTTACTACCCGACCCGTGAGCCGGGCTTGAGCCAAGCCGAACCGATCGTCGCCAACTGCCTGGCCGCCGCCAAGGACGCCCAGATGCAGGCGTTCCTTGGCCTCAACTACCACGAGGAGTGGTTCCAGCGTTACGCCAGCGACCCTCGGTGGCTTTTTGCACAGATGGAGCAGGGCAACCGCGTGGCCGACGAGCTTGCCGACGCGTTCTTGCCCGATTTCGAGGACGAGATCGCCGGATGGTACTGGCCCTGGGAGGTCGACAACCTGAACTGGCAGGGCCAAGCCGCCACCGACACGCTGACGCGCGCGCTGGACATCACCGCCTCGCACCTGCACGCCATGCCCCGCCCGCTGCCGTTGCTGCTCTGCCCGTTCATGAACTACCGTTGCAGCAGCCCGCAGGACTACGCCCAGTTCTGGGAGTACGTCTTCGCCAACAGCGCGTTGGGCGAGGGCGACATCTTCGCGCCGCAGGACTGCGTCGGCGGCACCGGCCTGGAGCTCCACATGGTGCAGGAGTGGTTCGCCGCGCTCAAGCAGGCCGTCGCCACCAAGCCCGGTCTGCGGTTCTGGTGCGACACCGAGACATTCGCCCCCGGTTGCGCGCGCGCCGCCACCCTGGACCGCCTACACCAGCAGTTGCAGGCGGTCAAGCCGTACGTCGAAGAGTGCCTTAGCTTCGCCTACAGCCACTACTACAGCCCGCACTCGAATAACCCCGGTTTCCATCGCGCCTACTGCCACTACGCAGGCGTCGGTTCGCTCCCCTGGGCGGCGCTTCCCGCGCCGACCTCGGCCCATGCCTCGCGCAGACCGGACGGCAGCGTGGCCCTGAGTTGGGCCTGGTCCGGTCCGGATGAGGAGCTCTGCGGTTTTCGCGTCTGCCGGAACGACGACGAGGTCGCAGTGCTCCAGGTCCTTCGCGAGAAGCCCGCCTCGCGCCCGCCCAAGGGTTGGGTCGACGCCGCACCGGCCGCCGGGCGAACCACCTACACCATCGAGGCCTACGGCTTCGCAGGTGAGCGCAGCATGCCTGCGACCACATCCATCTGACACAAGGAGTTGATATGAACGAAAGCGTCTACCGAGAGCGCGTCTACGCCGGCGTGCTCGGCAAGGTGCTGGGCGTGACCATGGGCAAGCCGTTCGAGGGCTGGCCCTACGAGCGCATCGTCCCCGAACTCGGCGAGATCGACCATTACGTCCACGACCAGCTCAACTACCCGCTGATCTGCACGGACGACGACACCAGCGGCACGTTTACGTTCCTCCGCGCGCTGGAGGACTCGGGGCACGACCCGAACCTCACACCGGCACAGATTGGCGAAACCTGGCTCAACTACCTCATCGAGGGAAAGTCCGTGCTCTGGTGGGGCGGCATGGGAAGCTCGACCGAGCACACCGCTTACCTGCGCCTGCTCTCCGGCGTTCCGGCGCCGCAGAGCGGCTCGATGGCGCTCAACGGCAAGCGCGTGGCCGAGCAGATCGGCGCCCAGATCTTCATCGACGGCTGGGCCATGGTCTGCCCGGGCGACCCCGACCGAGCGGTCGACTTCGCCCGCAGGGCCGCCACCGTTTCGCACGATGGCGAAGCGGTCAACGGCGCCCTCGTGCTGGCCGCGATGGAGTCGCTTGCCTTCGTCGAACCCGACATCGCCAAGTTGGTGGAGGCTTCTCTCGCCTACGTCCCCGCCGACTGCCTGATCCGGCGCATCGTCGAGGACGTGCGCGGGTGGGCCGCCCAGAACGGCGACGACTGGCGCGCAACGCGGGCCCAGGTGGCCAAGGCCTACGGCGCCGACGAGCATGGCGTCGGCCACATGATCCCCAACCACGCGCTGATCCACCTCGCGCTCTGGCACGGGGGCGGCGACATGCTCCGCTCGCTGGCCATCGTCAACACCTGCGGGTGGGACACGGACTGCAACTCCGGCAACCTCGGCTGCCTGCTCGGCATCCGCAACGGCTTGGCCGGTATCCCGGCGCCGCTGCGCGACCCGGTTGCCGACCGGCTTTACCTTCCGACCGCCGACTCCGGCCGCGGCATCACGGACTGCCTGACCGAGGCCGTCGCCATCGTCAACGCTCGGGCCGGGCTCGAAGGAGCGGAGCCTTGGCGCCCCAAGGAGGGCGCTCGCTTCCACTTCTCGCTTCCCGGCGCGGTGCAAGGGTTCCGCTCAGAAGGGTCCGCCGTCTCGAACCCGGACGGCAAGGCGCTGCGCATCGCCTATGAGGGTCGCCCGATCCATGCGACGACGCCCACCTTTATTCCGCCCAACCTGGCCGACATGCACGGCTACGATCTGCTTGCCAGCCCAACGCTCTACCCCGGCCAGGAGGTCGTGAGCCGCGTTCGGCTCGCCCACGGCGCGACGGGCGAGGTCGAGTGCGCGCTGGGCTGGCGCGCCCACGGCCCCGAGGGCCCGGCGCCCTGCGTCGGCGAATGGACCAGGCTCGACAGCGAGTGGACCGACCTTCGGTGGCGCGTCCCGGACGAGGGGCTTCTCGGCTTCGAGGTTGGGCTCATGCTCCGCGGCCACGGCCGCGGCGTCGTCGAGGTCGACTTCCTGACCTGGACCGGCACGCCCCAGCTCGCGCTCACCCAGCCCGGAACCCCCAGCCCGATGGCCGACAAGGCATGGGTCGCCGCCTGCGACGTGCTCACCGCATGGCCCGGGCAGCCGGAATCGAACCTGATCGTCACCCAGAACCACGGCCGCGGCATGGCGCTCCTGGGCTGCCGCGACTGGCGCGACTACGTGTTCGAGGGCAAGCTCATCCTGCGAGCGGGAGGCCGCGTCGGACTGGGCGTCTGCGTGCAAGGGCTGCGCCGCTACGTCGCGCTCCTGCTCTCGCCCACTGGCGACGTCGCCCTGGTGCAGAAGCTCGGCGAGGAGACGGTGCTGGCCAGAACCACGGCCGCGGTTCCGTTCGACGAGCCGGTCCGGGTGTTCGTCGCCCTTCGTGAGGGGCGCATCGTTGCCAAGGTGGGCGAGGCCCTGCTGGAAGCCCCCTGCCCCGCCGAACTCGCGCACGGCGGCGTGGCGCTGATCGCCGAGGACGGTCGCCTGGACGCAACCTGTCTGCGCATCCGCCCCGCCTAGGGGCGAAACGCCTCGACCAGCGAGTCCATCTCGGCCTCGCGAAGCAGCCTGACGCGCCGGAAACCGGCCTCCGTCAGGCCGCTTTCGATCTCAGCGAACGAGTAGGTGCGCCCGCCCTGCGTGCCCACCATCATGTTGATGGCGAAGATCGCCCCGCTGCGCGGCGAGGTGTGGTCCGGGGACATCACCTGGTCGCGGATCACCAGCCGGCCGCCCGGTACCAGCGCGCTGTAGACGTTCCGGTAGAGCGCCACGCACTCCTCCGGCCCGCACTGGTGGATGATCGCCGAGAGCAACGCAAGGTCGTGCCCGCCCGGCAGCGGGTCGACCATGAAGTCCCCGCCGACCAGCGTCACTCGGCCGAGCAGCCCAACCTCGGAAAGGTGCGTCCGCGCCATCCTGGCCACCTCCGGCCTGTCGAACAGCGTCGCGGTCGTCTCGGGCGATGCCTTCAGGAACGCCTCGACGTACACCCCCGACGCGCCGCCCACGTCCAGCAGCCGCTTCGCTCCGCCCGCGCCCATCGCCGCCACGTTGCGCTCGGCCGTCGAACCGGCGAACACCTGCATCGCCCCAATGAACGCCTCCCGGGCGGCCTCGCTCTCCTCCGGCGCCGGGTGGGGTCCCCGCACGATCTCGGTAAGTCTGGACCACCGGTACCAAAGCCGGTCGTGGTGCCGGATCACCGGCGCAACCGTCTCGGGAGAGTCCGCCGACAGCAGCCTGGCGATCTCTGGCGGGCAGGAGTACCGGCCTTCCTCCTTCCGGAGCAGACCCATCGCGGTCAGCGCGTCGAGCACCACCGCCAGCGGTCGCGGCTCCGCGCCGACCTCCGCCGCCGCCTCCTCTGCGGTCAACGGCGCTCCGGCCAGACAGCCGAACACGCCCAACTCCGCGCCGGTCAAGAGGATTCGAGCCTCCATGAAGCCTCGAACCGTCGACAGCAATCGTTCCGAGTCCCACTGGTTGGCCATCGTCGGCTCCGTTCAGTTTCTTTGGTCCGGGATCTCCGGCATATCCGAAAAGTCGTCCGTCCGACGCGGTGGAACCGACAGCGGCATCCCCGCCAGCCCCCTCAACGCCCGCACGCGCTCCGCGAGCGGCGGGTGGGTGCTCATCAGCGCGTCGGCGCGGTCCTCCAGCGTCCGGAACGGGTTCACGATGTACATGTGCGCCGTCGCTCGGTTGGCCACGGCCAGCTTGGTGGAGGGCCGCGAGATCTTCTCGAGCGCGCGTACCAGCCCATCCGGGTTGCGCGTCAGCTCCGCGCCGCTTGCGTCCGCCATCAGTTCGCGCTTGCGGCTCACCGCAAGCTGAATAAGCATCGAGAAGAGCGGCGCCAGGATCGCCAAAACGATGCCGATCACCATCAGGATCGCGCCGGCGTTGCCGCTGTCGCGGTCGTTGTCCCGGCTTCGCCCCCCGCCCCACCAGACCATCCGCGAGTAGAAGTCGGCCAACAGCGGGATGAGCCCGGCCACCAGCGCCAACGTGGTCATGAACTTGATGTCGTTGTTCCGAATGTGCGACATCTCGTGCGAGATCACGCCCTGCAACTCCTCGCGGTCGAGCTTCTCCATCAGGCCGGTCGTCACCACGATCACGCCCTTCTGGGGGCCGGCGCCCGTGGCGAAGGCGTTGGGCGTCGGGTCGTCGATCAGGTAGACCTCCGGCTTCGGGATCCCCGCCGCCAGCGCCATCTCCTCGGTGACGTTGTTAAGGGTGCGCAGTTCCAGCGGCGTGGCGTCCCGCGTCTGCGAGATGCTGAGCACGATGTTCGTGCCCGAGGTCCAGCCCACGAGCGCCACGATGAACCCAAGCGCGCCCGCGCCCAGCGCGCCGATGGTCCACGCCGACGGGTCGTAGTAGCCCGCGATCGCCGCACCCAGTCCGGCCAGGAGGACCACCAGAACGGAGGAGTACCAGAGGCTTAGCCGCCGATTGGCGTCGATCTGTTGCTTAAGGGTTCGCCGCATCGTTTCCCCGACTACACGGTATCGTTACGAGCCTGTGAGCCATCGGCTTTGCGGCTCCGCTTGTGAGCATACATCGCCCGGTCCGCCTCTTCGGCCAAATCGAGTAGGGGAAGCGAGCTGTGCGCCCCGCCCACCGAACCGGAGATGCGTAGCCTTTTGCCCTCGAGCGGGACGTCGAAGTCGAGAAGCCGTTCCAGGCGCTGGGTCATCTCCTCGAACGCGCCCGCGCCTATTCCGGGCAACACCACCCCGAACTCGTCCCCGCCCGTGCGGGCCACGAAGTCCGACTCGCGCACGCTGGCCTGGAGCTTGTGCGCGAACTCCCTCAGCACCACGTCGCCGACCGCGTGGCCGTGCACGTCGTTGAACGTCTTGAACTCGTCCACGTCCACGATCAGCAGCCCGAACGGACGCTCCGCCCGCGTGCCCTGGGCGCCCTGCAACACGATGTCGAACGCCCGCCGGTTGGGCAGTCCGGTAAGCGGGTCGGTACCCGCCAGCCGAGCCATGTGCTGCACCTCCAGCACTAGCCGCGACTGAATCGCGTGCTCCGCGGTGATGTCGGTGATCAACTGAAGCGCCCCCAACACCCGGCCGCCCGCGTCCTGGCTCAACCGGCTGGTCACCCGGGCAAGCCGCTCGATGCCGGTGCGGCTGGCAAACTCGGCCTCGAAGACGCCCTCTTCCAGCAGTTCGGCCTCCGGCGCAAACTCCTTCGCCGGCATGCCGATCAGCCGTTCCAGGGAGACCTCCAGCCAGGCGGCGAGGTACGGGTTCGCGGCGACCACGCGACCCTGGGCGTCCAGTCGCCAGATCCCCTGTCGCATGTGCGCAACCACGAAGTCGAGGTCGCCCTCGAATCCGACGTTGTCGAGATGGGAAGTAGCGGCTATGGGCTTTTGCTCCATGGCTATCTGTTATTGACGAAGGGCCGAAGGCCGGGTTGCACCCTGCGCACCCCGGCCCTGGGACCGCCTCGCGTGAAGTCTAGTGAACGGTCGTGCCTTCCGGCGCCTCGGCGTCCGGCTGCAGGAGGATCGCCTTGCCATCCGGGCCGTCCGCGGCCAGCACCATCCCCTGGCTCTCCAGGCCCATCAACTTGGCCGGCTTCAGGTTCGCGACCACGATGACCTGACGGCCGATGAGGTCGATCGGCGCGTAGCTCTTCCGTATGCCGGCGACGATCTGCCGCTTCTCGGCGCCGATCATCACCTGCATCTTCACGAGCTTCTCGCTTCCCTCGACCGGCTCGGCCTCGACCACGCGCCCGACCCGCAGGGCGACCCGCATGAAGTCGGTGAACTCGATCTCGGCGGGTTGCTCGAACTTCGGCTTGCTCGGCTTGGCCGGCTTCTCCTTCTTCTGCTTGGCCGGCTCGGCCTGACCCTCCGCCTGCGCCTCGGCCTTCGGGTCGATGCGCGGGAAGAGCGGGCGCGGCTTGTTCAGCGCCGTACCCGCCGGCAGGCTCTCGGCCGTGCCGATGGCCGCCCAGTCGGTCAGCGGCGCCAAGTTCAGCTGCTTGGCGATGCCGTCCGCCGCCGAAGGAAGCATCGGTCGGAACAGCCCCTCCGCGGCCCGCAGGCAGAGCAGCATCGAGCGCATCACCGCCGGCAACGCGGGGTCGCCCGCTTTGGCCAGCGCCCACGGCGCCCGGGTGTCGATGTACTTGTTCAGGAACCGGATCAGGTCCAGCGCCGCCGAGCACGCCTGTTCGAGCCGAAACTCGGCCATGGCCCCCTCGAACGCCGCCTTGGCCTGGGCGATCGCTGCGGCCGCCTCGGGCTCGACCTCGCCGCCGGGAATCTGGCCTTCGGCGAACTTGTGGGCCATCGCCAGCGAACGGTTCAGCGCGTTACCCAGGTCGTTGGCCAGGTCGCCGTTATACCGCCGCTTGAAGTCGGGGATCGTGAAATCGGAGTCGCTTTCGAACGGGATCGTGGCCGCCATGTAGTAGCGGACCGCGTCGATCGCCAGGTCGTGCGCGCAGCCGGTAATCGCGGTGAGCTGCTTGGCCAACTCCACGGGCGCCACCACGTTGCCGATCGACTTCGACATCTTCTGCCCGTCGCGCGTCACGAAGCCGTGGCCCACCAACGTCTTCGGCAGCGGAAGGCCCAGGCCGAGAAGCATCGCAGGCCAGAGCGTGGCGTGGAAGCGGGTCAGGATGTCCTTCGCCATCCACTCCACGTTCGCGGGCCAATACTGCTGCCAACCCTCCTCGGGCCAGCCGGTCGCCGAAAGGTAGTTGATCAGCGCGTCGAACCAGACGTAGAGCACTTTCGACTCGTCGCCCGGAATCGGGATGCCCCAGCCGGGGTTGTTGCGCGTAATGCACATGTCGCGCAGCCCCTGCTTGATGAACGAAACCACCTCGTTCCGCCGGACGGCCGGCAGGATGAACTCGGGGTGCGCCTCGATGTGCGCCAGCAGTTGGTCCTCAAAGGCGCTGAGCTTGAAGAACCAGTTCTCCTCCTCCACCCAGCGGACCTCGTTGCCGTCCGGGCTCTTGCCGTCGACGATGTCCGACTCTTTGTAGAAGGTCTCCGTGCTGACGTCGTACCAACCCTCGTACTTGCCGACCGTGACGTAGCCCTTCTCCTTCAGCACCTCGAACACGCGCTGCGCGGTCTTGAAGTGCCGGGTCTCGGTCGTGCGGATGAAATCGTCGTAGCGGATGTTCATCCCCTGCCAGATGGTTTTGAACTCGCTGCTGACCTTGTCGACCCACGGCATCGGCTCCATGCCCGCCGCCGCCGCGGCCTCCATCACCTTCAGGCCGTTCTCGTCCGTGCCGGTCAGGAAGTACGGCTCCTGGCCCTGCATGCGCTGGAAGCGCGACGTGACGTCGGCCGCAAGCGTGGTCAAACCGGTCCCGATATGCGGAACCGAGTTCACGTAGTAGATCGGTGTGGTGATGTAGTAGCGCTTTGGCATGGAATCCAAAGTGTACCGGAGGGTTCGGGCAAAACCTGGGAGGGCGCAAAGGTCCGTTTACGCCCGGAACCGAGAGGCCTCTTCGAGCGCCCCGGCGATCGCCTCGATGTTCTCCAGCGGTACATCGTCCGCCACCTCGGCCACCAGCCAGAGACCGCCCTGCGGCGTCGCCAGCTTCGCGACGCACTCGCGAACGTGCTCGCGGATGTCGTTCGGCGAGCCGAACGGGAACATCTGCCGGTCCAGGTCCAGGTTCAGGCACACCTTTCCCCGCGCCACACGCGCCAGGTTGTCGATGCCGTTCGCGCGCACCTGCGGGTTGATCACCTTGACGCCGCAGTCCACCAGATCCGGGATGATCTCCACGATGTGGCCGTCGGTGTGCATGTTGACCAGATGCCCCCGCTCCACGAACGGCCGGTAGATCGCCTCAAAGCAGGGCTTCAGGTAGCGGCGCCACTTCTCCGGGCTGATCGGCAGCGACGCTTGCATCCCCAGATCGTCCCCGAACCACACGAACTGCGGCTCGTTCAGCTTGCCAAGCAGGATTCTGGCTTGCCGCAGGTTGTAGTCGAGCACCAGGTCGATCAGCATCTGTAACTCCGGCGGCTCCTCGGCGAAGTCCATCATCGCCTCCTCGAAGCCGCGGAGGTCGGTGAGCCGAAGGAACATGAAGCCGTGGGGGAAGCCGATGTCCTCCTTGGGCGACGCCAACGTGTGCACCGACTCGCGCGTCGGGGCTGCGTGCCCCGTGACGATCGAGTCCATACCGGTCTTGATGCTGCTCCAGGTGCAGCCCCAGGCGTCCACGTGCTCTCCCGCCACGTATGTGCCGCCGACGGCGTCGTAGTCGCGAGGCGAGCCGTCCGGGAAGACCGACGGGTGCCGCGCGACGACCGCGGACAGCTCCTCGCGGTACTTCATCCACGTCGCGGGGAGCACCGACACCACGCTGGGTATCGCGCTCGGTCCCTGGAACAACGCCGCCCTTCGCTGGTTCTCGTCCACGGGCCGAGGGTACCTGCGCGGCCTACGCCGCTCGCCGCAGGCTGTCGGTCACGATCGGGCCAACTTCGGAAGTTCGGCCCACGTTTCCGAAGGCGGTGCTCCCAGGAACTACCCCAATAGCTTTTGCTTTGCGGCCGCGAACTCGGCGTCAGAAAGGATGCCTTTGGCGTGCAGGTCGGCAAGTTGGGCGAACTCGTCGGCCAATGAAGAGCGCGAGACGCCTGTGCTGGGCACGGCAAGGTACCGGTCGAGTTCCTCCTCGATCGCCGCCCTAAAGAACTCCAGTTCTCCTCCTCCCTTCGTCTCAGGCCCCCAGCCAACGTACTTGAGGGTAACCGTGGTTGAGTTGGCGCCTATGCGACCATAGGCGACATCAACGGCCCGGGTTGAATCAAGGGGCAAGCCGAGGAACAAGGGGAACAGGAGGACCTCCTGGGGAGGCCGGACCCGTATGGTGCCAAACTCCTCTCGAACGATTCGCCAACCCGCCCGCACAGCCGCGGCCCGGATGGCTTTCTCAACTTCCTTTTCGGACGCCGGCGTTTCGACCACCCAGGCCGGCAGCATCGGATCCCTATAGGGTTCTAGTGGCCCAGGCCGAGGAGTGATCGGAGGCGGGTTTGGCGTCGTAGTTCGAAGCGGAAGTTGCCGCTGCAACGCGAACGCAACTGGGCTCATGCCGCCCTTGTAGGCGGCGTCTATCGAGCCAGGTTCTAGCTGCATAGTCGTAACGCCACGGGACCGCGCCTTCAGCACATCGTCAACGGCCTTAAGCCATTCACTGAAAGAACGATCCGCTTTTCCCTGGTGCCCCACAACCGCCACCTTGTTACGAGCCGCTGTCCGGCAAGCCCTGCCGACATGGATCTCGACCGCGCTCGGTCGCCACACCGCTCCACAAACGGCGAACGACGGCTCTACGCATTTAGAATAGATCAAATCGCCAGCGATCCGCATGGCAAGCGACACCGTGGAGCTACGCCGCCCGCCGCAGGCTGTCGGTCACGAACCAGCCGCCAAGTGCCCCAATGTACGCAACGTTCCCGCCCCAGAACAGCGTCTGGAGCCCGGCCTGCGACGTATGCGTGGTCGCGGCGAAGGCGAAGACCAGCGCCACCACCGCCGCCGCCCCGATCAGCCGCGAGGTGGAGGCGTTGAACGCCTCCTGCGTCGTCCCCACCATCACGTAGATCGCCGTCGCCAGCCAGAAGTTGAGCAGCGCCACGCCCCCGAGCACCAGGCTCGGAGGAACCCGCGTCAGCGCCGCGCTTTGGCCCACGCCGAAGCTCTCCATGAGCCCCGCGCAGGCCAGACTCGCCCCAGCCGAGACGCCCGCCAACAGCAACATCGCCACCTGTGCGAGAGTCCAGGTCGAGATCATCGGCAGCTTGGGCGCCAGGGGCGGCTCGTTGGCCAGCGCCGAGTAGCAGGCCATGATGCCGATCAGGAACAGGCCGACCCACAGAGCGGTCGGCGCCTTCTGGTCGGTCTGAGCGTGGGCGACTCCCGCTTGTCGGGCTGAGAGCGCCGTCAGCATCTCCTCGTGCTTGCGCTCATAGACCGGGTTGCCGCCGTCGTACTGGGCCGCGTAGGCGTAATACTTGGCCGCGGTGGCGATGTCGCCCCGGAACCGGGCGACGTCCGCCAACACCGCGTACGCCATCGGCTGCCTGGAATCCACGGCGATCACGAGGCGCGCCAAGCGCTCCGCGTCGGCCAGCCGATGCCGGTTCAGCATCGCGTTCATCTCGAGGAGCTGCGCCGGATCGACCCTGGACTGCGGAGGCGCCGCCGTTTTTGGCCGCGCCCTGGCCTGCTCCCGCCGGCGCTGCTCGGCGGCCGCGGCGTTGGCATGCTTGTCCAGGATCTGGTCGTAGGCGTTGCGCCGCTCCGGGTCGCTCAGCACTTCGTACGCCTCGTTGATGCGCACGAACCGCTCCCCGGCGTCGGGCTCCTTGCTCACGTCGGGGTGGTGCTTTCGCGCCAACGAGCGGTACGCGGCCCTCACCTGCGACGGCTTGGCCGCGCGAGTAAGGCCCAGAACTTCGTAATGGTTGGGCACGCTCAGATCCCCTGCGTCAGGCTGCCGAAGTAGCCCATCCAGAAGCGGATGACCACGAAGCCGATGTACGCTCCCACGGCCAGTATCGCGATGATCCCGAGGAACACGGCGGACTGCTTGGCCTTGGTCTCGCCCTCGCCCTCATAGAACTCGGACATCTTCGTCAGCATCAGGTCCAGGTTGCCGGTGGTCTCGCCCGTGGCGGTCATGTCGAGCACGATCGGGTTGAAGGCGCGCGTTCCCCGCAGCGTCTCGGTGATCCCCGCGCCCTCCTGCACCTTCTGCGCCGCCGGGTAGATGCGCGCCCGAACCGCCTCGTTGCCGCACGAATCCGCGGCCAGCTTCAACCCGTGCGCGACCGGCACACCGTTCTTGTAGAGCGCCCCAAACGCCCGGCCAAACTTGGCCATCGCGAAGCCGTGCACCATCGGCCCAACCCAGGGGATGTGCAGCACGAAGGCGTCCCACAACTCCTTGATGCGACCGCTCCTCAGCCCCAGCCGGACGAAAAGGAAGAGCGCGATGAGCGCCGGACCCAACACGAACCAGGTGGCCGGGCGCGTCAAGGGCGAATCCAGCGCTTTGGAGCCCGCCGGTGCGACCGAAGCGATGACGGCGTTCGCGGCCAGGATGATCACGATGCTCGCGCCGATCACCAGCTTCGGGTAGATCGTCTCGCGCCGGATCAGGTTGCGAAGCTCAATATCGCGCTGCAGGTAGTCGGCGAGCTGCGACATGCTCTGGTCGAGCGAACCGCCCTCTTCGCCGGTGCGCACCATGCTCACCATGAGCGGGGTGAACACCTCGGGGTAGCGCTGGAAGCAGGCGCTCATCGGCCGCCCCGCCGTGACGTGGTCCTTGGCCTCCAGCAGGATCGCCCTCAGCTTCCCGCTGTCCGTCTGGTGCGCCAGCGTCTCCAGGGCCTGCATCGGGTTGATCCCCGCGTGCAGCATCGTCGCCAGTTGCCGGAAGAAGAACTGAAGCCGGGTTAGCGGCACGCGCCCGACCAGCGGGCCCACCACGTTGGTGACCAGAGGGTTGCGCGGCTCGGTCGGCGGCGGGGTCCATCCTGCTTGCGGGGCAACCGATGGTTGCTCCACGCGCGGTCCCTCGACCGGCGCCGGGGGCTCCACCCCCTGCGGGCCCAGGCCCGAGGACGCCACGCCAAGCTGCTGCACCTGCAGGCCGCGCGCGGCAAGCGCCTGCGCTACGGCATCCAGCGATGGGCCGTGCTCCAACCCCCGCTCCACCTTCCCCTCGCGGTTTACGGCGCTGTATTCAAAGACCGGCATATAGCTCTTGCTGCATTCTACATTGCGGCCGGGGCCGATCGAAGCGTTCTCGCGGCGCGGTATACCGGTCGGCGTGGACCGGCCTCACCCCGGTACCTATCGGGGGAACGGCCCGCCAACTGGAGCGGCGGCCCGTCCCTACACTGTAAGGACCGAATCGATGGACGAGTTTGTGCGCACCTGCCCCATTCCGATCTCCGAATACCCCCATGTGCTGATGGCGCACGGCGGCGGTGGCCGGCTGATGGCGCGCCTGCTCGACCGCATGTTCCTCTCCGCCTTCGGTAGCCCGGAACCCAGCAGGCGGCACGACTCCGCCACCTTCCAGGCCTCCGGGCGCATGGCCTTCACCACCGACTCGTACGTCATCCACCCGATCTTCTTCCCGGGCGGCGACATCGGCTCGTTGGCCGTGCATGGCACCGTGAACGACCTCGCCATGGCCGGCGCGCGCGCCGCCTACCTGAGCGCTGGTTTCATCCTGGAGGAGGGGTTGCCGATGGAGACGCTCTGGCGCGTGGTCTGCTCGATGCGCGGCGCCGCCCAGGCCTGCGGGGTGAGGATCGTCACCGGCGACACCAAGGTGGTCGAGCGCGGCAAGGCCGACGGCCTTTACGTGAACACCGCCGGAGTGGGGACGATCGACCACGACCTTTCCATCCTCCCCGCCTCGGTCCGGCCGGGCGACGCGCTGATCCTGAGCGGCGACCTCGGGCGACACGGCATGGCGGTGATGGCGGTGCGCGAGGGGCTGGAGTTCCAGAGCGCCATCGAGAGCGACTCCGCGCCGGTCCACGAGCCGGTCTTGGCGCTCATCGAGGCCGGGGTCGACGTTCACTGCCTTCGGGACGTGACGCGCGGGGGGTTGGCGAGCGTGCTGAACGAGATCGCCTCCGCCGCCCAGGTCGGCGTCTCGGTCGACGAGGCCACCGTGCCCGTGCGGGACGACGTGCGCGCCGCATGCGAGATCCTCGGCCTCGACCCGCTCTACGTGGCCTGCGAGGGGCGCTTCGCGGCGTTCGTTCCCGCCGATCAGGCGGAAAAGGCTTTGCAGGCGATGCGGCGCCACCCGGTGAGCGCCGGCGCGCAACGGATCGGCGGCGTCACCGCGGACCACCCGGGCGCGGTGCACCTGCGCACGCTCATCGGCGTCGAGCGGGTGCTCGACCTCCTGAGCGGCGAACAGCTACCCCGGATCTGCTAGACCCGCCCGCGAAGGAAGTCGTACCAGGCGCCCATTCCGAGGCCGGTCTTGGCGGACACCTCGAACACCTGGGCCTGCGGCGCCACGCCGTGCAGGTTCGCCAGGGCGGCCTCGCGGTCGAACTCCACCGCCTCGGCCAGGTCCATCTTGCTGACGACCGCCACGTGGCAGGTCTTGAAGAGCACCGGGTACTTGAGCGGCTTGTCCTCGCCCTCGGTCACGGAGAGCAGCGCCACCCGTACGTCCTCGCCCAGGTCGTGCGTCGAGGGGCAGACCAGGTTGCCAACGTTCTCGACGATCAGCAGCTTCAGGCCGTCCAGCCCCATCTGGTCGCACGCGGCGGCGATCATGTTCGCCTCCAGGTGGCAGTAGCCGTCGGTGGTGATCTGCAGCACCCGCGCGCCCTTGCCCTCCAGACGCCGGGCGTCGTTGTCGGTCGCCAGGTCGCCCACGATCACGCCCGTCGGAATCTCGCCGGCCAGGTCCGCCAGCGTGCGCGCCAGGAACGCCGTCTTGCCCGAGCCGGGCGACGAGACCACGTTCATCACGAAGATGCCGCGCCGCTTGAACTCCTCGCGGTTTCGCGCCGCCATCTGGTCGTTCTTCGCCAGCACCGCCTCTTCGATCGCCAGGATCCGCCGGTCTTTCATCATTCCTGACATTCCTATACCTGATCGGCGGCGGCCCGTGGGCCTCTGCGCTTCCCGCCCTATCACGGCCTGCAGCAGAGGCGATGCCCCAAAAAAGAGGGTCGTTTGGCAGATTCGCGTGCCCTTGCCGCAACCCACTGCTTGGGCCATCCTGTAAACCGATCGGGAGAAGAGCAAACGCTATGAAACGCTTTGTTGCACCCGCTCTGTTTGGGGCAGCCCTCATGGCCTCGGGCGCGTTCGCGCAGAACGCCGACCCGAAGGTGACCTATGAGAGCGTGGCCGTGCCCCTGAAGACAGCCGTCGCGGCGATAGCCCAGAAGGCCGGGGCCAAGCTCGAGGTCGCGCCCAGCGTCGGCAATGAGTTCGTCATCGTGCGGCTGGTCGACGCCCCGCTCTCCGCCACGTTGTCCCGCTTGGCCGACGTCACCGGTTGCGAGTGGCAGGCCCCCGACCCCTCCGGCGTTCGCCGCCTGGTCCGCTCGCCGGAGACCATCCGGCGCGAGCAGAAGGAGGAGATCGCGCTCAAGACCCGCCAGATCGCGGCGGCGCTGAAAGGCTTGGCCAAGAAGCTGGAGGACGCCCAGGCGCCCAAGAAAGACGGCGGCCCCAATGTCGCCGAGGCG
Source organism: uncultured Fimbriimonadaceae bacterium (assembly GCA_964539295.1). Taxonomy (GTDB): domain Bacteria; phylum Armatimonadota; class Fimbriimonadia; order Fimbriimonadales; family Fimbriimonadaceae; genus CAZIIS01. The sequence continues at coordinate 26,305 of CAZIIS010000011.1, forward strand.
TTCGGCTCGCCCTGGAACTCCAGCATCGCCACGCCGACCGGCAAGGCCATCGCCAAGCTGAGCGCGTTCCTCGACCCCGCCACCCTCGCCACCATCGGCGACGGCCGGCGGATCGTCTACTCCACCGACGCCAACCGGATGCAGTTGCGCCTGGCGCAGCGGCACGACCGGGTGCTCCAGGAGCTCGCCCGCGACCAAGCCGAATACGCCAAGCGCTTCCAGGCGGCGATGAAGGGCGAAGCCAAGGAGCAGATGGCGCAGTTCGAGCCGATGGCCAAGGCGATGGGCATCCGGCTTACACCCGACACGATCGACCGGAAGCCGGCCAAGGCGCTGATGGTGGCCTCCCGTGGCGGCATCATGGGCATGTTCGGCGGCGACAGCATCACCCTCGACCTGCGCGTCTACGACGCCGACGGCAGGGTGATGCTCTCCGGCTCCATGCCGCTCGGCCTGGACCCGCTGGCCAAGTTCATCGAGCAGTACACCAAGCCCCAACCGGTCGAAAAGGGCACGCCGATCCAGTTCAGCCCGTTGACCACCGAATACTCTACGTTCCTGAACATGGCCAACCCGGCGGCGATGATGGAGCAGAAGCCGAGCCCGGAACTGCTTGAGACGCTACTCCGGCCCGACCTTCACGACCCGCTGTCGCTGGCGCCGTCCGATTCGGTGCTGGCCGTGGCCAAGGCCAAAAACGTCAACCTCGTGGCCAACCTCCCCGACGACGTGGTCTCGCCGATCACGGCCATGGCGCTCATGGGTAAGGCCGCCCCGACGGTCGAGGGCTACTTGGCCGAACTGCAGAGCGGCGAAAAGACGACGGTGGAGATCAAGGACGGTTGGATGGTGGTGAAGCCGTCCCGGCCCGTCGAAGCCAGGCGCACCCGCGTCGACCGTGAGGCGCTGGCGAGGTTCATCGCCCGCGCGAGAGAGACGGAGACCCCTTCGCTGGAGGACCTCGCGGACTACGCCTTCCACTCGCTCCCGCCGACCAGCACCCCCATCAGCATGCCGTACCTGGTCTACTCGGCGCCCTCCGCCCTCGGCGGCGGCATGTCGGGCCTGCAGGATTGGGACATGCTCCGCTTCTACGGCTCGCTAAGCCCCGCGCAGCGCCGACAGCTCGGCTCCGGCGACGCGCTCCCGTTCCGCGAACTGGCCCGCTCGCAGCGCGACCTGATCGCCCGCATGGCGTTCGGGACCAACGCTCGCCTGATCGTCGAATCGCCCAACTCGAAGACCGCCTCTGACGACGGCGGCTTCTTCGCGATGGTCGGCAAGTTCATGCCGAAGACGCATGCCGACTACCGGGACGAACCGACCGAGGCGATGCCCAACGGCCTGCCCGTTGACGGCGCCGTGGTCGTCAAGTCGACGCCGGGCTCCTTCGTCACCGTGGCCGGGCCCGATGGGACGACCAACCGCATGTACGGCGCCATGGGCCCGGATGAGTTGGGCATGATCCAGTACCTGCGCGAGGAGCCTGCGCTCGCCCAGGCCGCCGCCCTGATGCCCAAGTTCGATAGGTTCCGGGTGGGCGATCGCACCACGCTGGAGTTCAACTTCATGCTCATGCCGGGCATCAGCATCCAGCACACGCTCAACAACGACCTGATGGGCAAGAACGCGCCGCTCGTTTCGCTCGAGCAGTTCCCCGCCGACTTCACGGCGCGGATGAACAAGCGCGTGAAGGCGATGAAGGCTTCGCCGTTCCCGATCACGCCGGAGATGATGGGCGCCGGCCGCGCCCACCCCTAGCGCACGCAGCGCCTTCCGCCCCTACGGGCGGAAGGCGCTCGTCACCGTATCCCACATGCCGTACCGATCGAGCAGATCGACCGAGAACAGCGCCACGCCCTCCACGCCGGTCGAAGCAACCCGCTCCAGCACCCGCGTCACCTTCTCCGACGGATAGGGTCCGTCCGGCTCCTCCTTGAAGAGGAAGTTGATGGCGACCCCGATGTACAGGCTGCGGCACTCGCGCGCCCAGGTCTTCTGCGACTCGATCGTCTCCACCAGCAGGTCCAGGTACTGCTCGAAGGTCCCCGGGAAGTGGTCCCGGTAGTCCATCGGCACGGCGATCTCCATGTGCCGCGCAAACTGCCGCCAGTCCTGGCCGATGAAGCGGCCGCTCTGAACCGGGTTCTTGAACACCGCGCCAGAAATGTCCACGTTCGGGTTCGCCCGCTTCACCGCCTCGTGGCTGAGCCGCGCGAAGTCGTTGATCGCCTGCGTGCGGAAGGTGTAGTAGAAATAGTCCAGGTCCGCCCTCCCGCCGACGAAGAAGCCGCCCTCGAGCAGAAACCGCGACTTGAAGGCCCGCGGCAACCGCTCCCAGTTGGCCGGCAACACCCTCGGGCTCTGCTCCCAATGCGACTCCAGGTACGGCCGGTCGTAAAGATCGTGGAAGAACGGCTCCTCGGAATGGGCGGACGAGATCAACCCGCTCTGCTTTGGGATCTGCTCCAGGCAATAGTCGCAGAAGCAGTACTGATCGGGCGCCATGTCGCCCGGATACCGCACGTAGTCGTGGTGGATGGAGTCCACTTCGTAGCGCGACGCGAACTCCTCGTAGAGCGGCACAAGCCACTGGTCCGCATAGCCCGGACGGCGCGCGGGGCACATCCAGGCCCAGCCCGACGGCTTGCCGCGCAGGATCTCCTCCTGCACCGGACGCCCCTGGGCGTTGACCATCGCCCATTCGGGGTGCGCCCGGTATGCGGCGCCGTTCGCCCCCTCCATGAAGTCGATGAACCAGGCGTGAAGGGCGATGCCGCGCTTGCGGCAGGAGTCCAGCAGGCAGGCGGGCAGATCAAACGTCCGGTATTCTGGAGGGACCGCCTCGGGCCGAACCTGGCTCGGCCAGCAGAGCGACCCGTCCCCTCGCTTCAACTCCATGAAGAGGGCGTTGAAACCGGCACGGGAAAGACGCTCCACGAACGCATCGACGGATTCGGCCGAGAGGCCCGCTTGACGCGGACCGGACCAGACGCCACGCACAACAAATGGCAACACGGCCCAGTTTGGCCGACCCGGACGCACAAAAACCAGCTTCGTGACGGCCCCGGCCACGGCCCGCTGCGGGCCCATCGGTCCGGGCTCGCGTGGTAGAATCCAGGGTTGCGGGGTGTGTATGCGTCCCGCATGAAACTTAGCCACGGACGAAGTGCGGTTGGTTCTTGCCCGACACTAGGGACGTAAACGACGCGACGACAGTCGCGACGTCTTGGCCAACCAATCGCATACCGGACCGGGAACGGCGGGTTAACCATGGCCAAAGAGTGTCTGATATACAAGCAAAAGCAGAAGCCCAAGTTCAAAGTCAGGGCTTACAATCGGTGCAGCTTGTGCGGGCGATCCCGAGGGTACATCCGGTACTTCGGCATCTGCCGCATTTGCTTCCGCGAAATGTCCCACAAGGGACTCCTCCCTGGGGTGGTGAAGTCGAGCTGGTAAGCCGGCAAGGAGCAACCCATGCACAGCGACCCGATTGCCGATATGTTGACGCGCATTCGTAACGGCCTCAACGCCCGAATGCCCCACGTCGACGTCCCGATGAGCCAGATCAAGGTCGAGATCATCAAGATCCTCGAGGCTGAGGGCTTCATCAAGGGGCACGAGGTGGTTACCGAAACCAAGTACCCGATCATCCGGGTGCACCTGAAGTACGACGCCAAGCGCAAGCCGGTCATCAACCTGATCAAGCGGGTGAGCAAGCCTGGACTGCGCGTCTACCGCAAGGGCGACACCCTTCGAGCCCGACGCAGCGGACTGTCCACGCAGATCATCACGACCAGCGGTGGCGTCATGACCGACCGTGAGGCTCGCCGGCGCCACATCGGCGGCGAGATCATCTGTGAGGTCTGGTAAGGAGCAGCGATGTCACGAATTGGAATGATGCCCATCAAGGTCCCGGCAAATGTGACGGTGAAGGTCGACCAAAACGTCGTCACCGTCAACGGACCCAAGGGCGAACTCAAACAGGTCATCGCTCGCGAGCTCACCGTGAACCAGGAGGGCGAGACGCTCACCGTCACCCGTCCCGACAACCTGCGACGCGCGCGCTCGCAGCACGGCCTTGCCCGCACGCTCATCAACAACATGGTGGAAGGCGTCACCAAGGGTCACGAGCGAATCCTCGAGATCCACGGCGTCGGCTACCGCGCCACGATGGAGGGCCAGGGCCTCCTCATCAACGCCGGCTATTCCCACCCCGTCCACATCGAGTCGATCCCCGGCGTGGACTTCGAGGTCAAGGCCGACGACAAGAGCAGGATTACGCAGATCTTCGTCCGCGGTATCGACAAGGCCCTCATCGGCCAGGTCGCCGCTGACATCCGCAAGGTCCGCCGACCAGACCCGTACAAGGGCAAGGGCATTCGCTACAAGGGCGAATTCGTGCGCCTCAAGCCGGGCAAGCGGGCAGGAGCGAAGTAAAGGAGCGCATCTTATGGCGAAGAAATCACGAAGTCAAATGCGTGTGGTCCGCCACGTGCGGCTCCGCAAAACGCTCAGCGGCACCGGCGATCGGCCGAGGCTCGCCGTCTTTCGCAGCCTGAAGCACATCTATGCTCAGGTGATCGACGACGAGACCGGGGCCACCATCGCCGCCGCTAGCTCGATGGAGAAAGAGCTGAACGCCGCCGGCAACAAGGACGGCGCCAAGCTCGTCGGCATCGCCGTCGGCAAACGCGCAATGGAGAAAGGCGTCACCCAGGTCGTTTTCGACCGAGGTGGCTATCGATACCACGGCCGGGTGCAGAACCTGGCAGAGGGCGCCCGCGAAGCGGGGTTGGAGTTCTAATCGATGAGAGGCGGACCAAGACTAATCGGACGTCGCAGCAGCCCACACGGGCGCGATCAACGCGGGCAGGAAGGCCCGCAGTATGACGTGCGCGTCGTTCGCTCGAACAAAGTGTTCAAAACCCACAAGGGCGGCAAAACCGCTTCTTGGTCGATCGTCGTCGTCGTCGGCGACAACAAGGGCATGGTCGGCATCGGCCTGGGCAAAGCCCGGGGCATCCCCGACGCCATTCGCAAGGCCGAGGATTCGGCCCGCAAGGCCATGTTCAAGGTGCCGATGATCGGCGAGACAATCCCGCACGAGGTCCGGGCCCGCGCCGGCTCCTCCACGGTCGTGCTGAAGCCGGCTAGCCCCGGTACCGGCGTCAAGGCCGGCAGCGCCGTGCGGCAGTGCCTCGAGGCCCTGGGCGTGCGCAACGTCCTGGCCAAGTGCTTGGGCAGCCGAAACGCCGTCAACGTCGCGTACGCGACCGTCGAAGCGTTCCGACAGCTTCAGGCCCCCGAGGACATCGCCATCCGGCGCGGCATGGACGTCAACGAACTCGTGCCCTGGCTCGCCAAGGCGCGCAAGGAAGAGGCGGACAATGCTTAAGGTCACCCTCGTCAAGAGCCTGATCGGCAACACGCCGCGCAACCGAGCCACCGTCAAGGCGCTCGGGCTGCGCAAGATCAGCCAGTCTTCTCTGCTGCCGGACAACCCGGCAATCCGCGGCATGATCCACAAGGTCAAGCACCTGCTGTCGGTCACCGTCGTGGAGGACGAGCCCGCCAAGAAGGCCAAGGCCCCCAAGGCCGAGGCCGCAGCGGCGCCCGCCCCCAAGAAGACCACGCGCAAGACCGCCAAGAAGGCGGAAGAGACTCAGGAGGCTTAAAGGATGAACCTTCACGAACTGCGCCCTGCAAAGGGCGCAAAGAAAGCGAAACGGCGCATCGCCCGCGGCATCGGCAGCGGCATGGGCAAGACGGCGACCCGAGGCACCAAGGGCCAGAAGGCGCGCCGCCAGATCCCGGCCCTGTTCGAAGGCGGCCAGACGCCTATCCACCGCCGACTCCCGGTCAAGCGCGGCTTCCGCAACATCAACCACAAGGAGTACGCGGTGGTCAACCTCGACGACCTTGAGAAGCATTTCGAAAAGGGCGCCGAAGTGACCCCGGAGTCGCTTCTCGCCAAGGGCGTCATCGGCGCCCTTAAGGACGGCGTCAAGGTGCTCGCCTTCGGCGAACTCACCAAGAAGCTCAAGGTCAGCGCTCACAAGTTCAGCAAGGTCGCGTCCGAGAAGATCGCGGCGGTCGGTGGGGAGGCCGTTACCCTGTGAGCATCACTGGGGGTTGGGGCGGCGGCATGGGCGGCACCGGCAGCGGTCGTTTGGACCGCGGCCTGTCGCTCTCGTTGACCCAGACGCTTCGTATGGCCTGGGCAGACCCGGATCTGCGCACCCGCTTGAAGTGGGTGATGCTGATCCTCGGCGTGTACGCGCTCGGGATTCACGTCCCGGTCCCAATCCCCAATATCGATCCAGTCGCCATGGAGAGGCTTCTGGAGGGCAACCAGTTCTTCGCCCTCCTGAACACCTTTGGCGGCGGCGCATTCAAGCGCATCTCCATCTTCGCGCTCGGCCTTGGCCCCTACATCACCGCCTCCATCATCATGCAGGTGTTGACGATGGCCACGCCGTCGTGGAAGAAGGAGCTGCAGGAGGGGGGCGAGTACGCCCGCAAGCAACAGAACCGACGCACCCGCATCCTGACGCTCGTCCTGTGCGCCTTCCAGGGGGTCGGCCTTCTGACCATGATGGGCGCCGTGACCGCCAGCCAGACTCCCTCGGTCCGCATCATGGTGGTGCTCTTCTGGACCTGCGGCGCCATGTTCCTGTTGTGGCTCGGCGAGCAGCTCAGCGAGAAGGGCATCGGCAACGGTGTGTCGCTCTTGATCTTCGCCGGTATCGTCATCTCGATCCCGAACATGATCGACCAGATCTGGAGCGCCATGCAGTCCGGCGCCATCGGCGTTTGGCAGGCCGTGGTGGTCGCCGCGGTTTTCGTGTTCACCACCTACTTCATCGTGCTGTTCACCATCGCCCAGCGGCGCATCCCGATCCAGCACATGCGTAGGCAGCTCGGAACCAAGGCGGTCGGCGGGCTCACCAGCTATCTGCCGGTCTCGGTCAACATGGCCGGCGTCATCCCGATCATCTTCGCCGTGGCGCTCATCTACATGCCGCAGCAGTTTATGAGCTTCTTCCCGCCGGACACGCCGATCTTCAACGCACTGGATGCGATCGGCAAGTTCCTTTCCCCCGACTTCTCCCACTGGCAGGGGTGGCTTGGCGCGCTCGTCTACGCCGGGCTCATCTTCTTCTTCACGTACTTCTGGAACGCGATGATGTACAACGTCGAGGACATCGCGAACAACCTCAAGCGAGGCGGTTCGTACATCCCCGGCATCCGCCCCGGCAAGCAGACGAAAGACTTCCTCGACGGCGTGATCTCGCGCGTCACCTTCGTCGGCGCCCTGTGCCTTTCCATCGTCGCCCTCACCCAGTACGTGTTCCCGCTCATCGCCCCGCAGGTGCAGGGCTCCATCCGCATGATCGGCGGCACCTCGCTCCTCATCATGGTGAGCGTCGCGCTCGAGACGATGCGGCAAATCGAATCGAACCTGCTCGTCAAGCAGTACGGATCGTAACAAACCATGGCAATGCGATTGGTTCTCATCGGCCCTCCCGGCGTCGGGAAGGGCACCCAAGCGGCGCTCCTCAAGGAGCGCCTTGGCTTGAAGCCGCTCTCCTCCGGCGACATCTTCCGCGCGGAGATCGGCGGGCAGACCGAACTCGGCAAGCTCGCCAAGGGCTACATCGAGAAGGGTCAACTCGTGCCGGACGAGGTCACCATCGGCATGATGGCCGCCCACATCAAGACCGACGAGGTCCAGAAGTGCGGCTTCATCCTTGACGGCTTCCCCCGCACCGTCCCGCAGGCCGAGGCGCTCGACAAGCTCCTGGCCGAGATCGGACAGCCGCTCAGCTCCGTCGTCTGCCTGGACGTCGACGACGAGGTGGTGGTCGGCCGGCTCTCCGGCCGCATGGGCTGCTCCAAGTGCGGCGAGATCTACCACAAGGCCAACAAGCCGCCGAAGGTCGAGGGCAAGTGCGACAAGTGCGGCGGCGAACTGACCATCCGCAAGGATGACCAGCCTGAGACCATTCGCGAGCGACTCGGCGTCTACCACGAGACCACCGAGCCGGTCATCGGATACTACGAAACCCACGGCGCTCTCCTTCGCGTCAACGGCGCGGGCGAAGCCGAATCCGTTTACAAGGAGATCGTTTCGAGGCTCCAGTAGTGATCCTTTTAAAAAGAACGTCGGAAATCGCCAAGATGCGTGATGCCGGCCGGGTTTTGGCCGGCGTCATGCGGAGAGTCTCCGAATCCATCGTCCCCGGAAAAACAACCCTACTCGACCTAGACTCCCTCGCCGAGCGCCTGATCACCGAGGCCAACGGCGTGCCCAGCTTCAAAGGGTATCGAGGCTTTCCCGGTTCCGTTTGCATCTCCGTCAACGAAGTCGTCGTCCACGGCATCCCCGATGAACGCGTCCTCCAGGAAGGGGACATCGTGGGGCTCGACTTCGGCGTCATCCTCGACGGTTGGCACGCCGACAGCGCCCAGACCGTCCCGGTCGGCACGATCTCCCAGTCCGCGCAGCGCCTGCTGAACGTCACCCGCGAGAGCCTTTACCAGGGCATCGGCAAGGCGCGCATGGGCAACCGCATCGGGGACGTCTCCGCCGCCGTCCAGCGCTACGTCGAACACAACGGCTATAGCGTGGTGCGCGACCTGGTCGGCCACGGCATCGGCCGCGACCTGCACGAGGAGCCCAGCGTGCCCAACTTCGGCAGGGCGGGCAAAGGCCCAATGCTGCGCGAAGGCATGACCATCTGCATCGAGCCGATGGTGAACGAAGGCGGCTATAAGGTCCGCACCCTGGAGGATCAATGGACCACCGTGACCGCAGACGGTAAACTGAGTGCGCATTTCGAGCACGCCGTCGCCATCACCCCGGGTGGGCCGGAGATTCTGACGGTTGAGTAAGCCATCCGGCAACTCACGTCGCCTCCGTAGCGGTACGATCACGCTCGAAAGACCAAAAGCTATATGAGACGAGGAACTTACCGACCCAAGAAAAAGACCGACACCGACAAGGAAGAAGGCATCGAGCTCGAAGGCGTAGTCATCGAGAACCTCCCGAACGCACAGTTCCGGGTCAAGCTCGACGACACCGATGGCGAGATCCTGGCTTACGTCAGCGGCAAGATGCGCAAGCACTGGATCCGCATCCTGACCGGCGACCGCGTCCGCGTCGAGGTCTCCCCCTACGACCTCACCCGCGCGCGCATCGTCTACCGCTACCGCTAGCTCTCGCCGGCCGATCCCCTTCGGCCGGATCCCCCTTACGCAACCCCTCGGTCAACGATCTCCGGGGCGCCATCCCTTCGTTTTCGCTTTTTGCATGGGCGACAGGCTAAAATGGTCCCAATCGCCATGTTCCCCGCCGCACTCCTCGCCCTTGCCCTTTCCGCTGCCGGACCCGTCCTTGATCAGCACGTCGTCGTTCCCCCGCTGAACGACGTCAACGCGGTCCATGCCGCCGCCGTCCAGGCTGAGAAGGCCGGCGACCTGGCCAAAGCGCTCCAACTCTACGAGGACATCCTCGACTCAGGCCGCCTCGACCTCAAGACCTTTTCCCGCAACGCGCTTTACGCCAAGCTCGCCGAACTGAAGGAGAAGGTTCCGGCCAACACGGACCCCGACAAAGCCGGCGTCTGGAAGGTCCGGGCCTACGTGATCCGTCAGACCGACGTGCGGTTCAAGGACGCCAAGGGCGCCGATCGGCACGCCATCTACCGCTTCACGCCCCAGGAGATCGAGGGGATCCGCAAGGGCATGCAAGGCTTTGCCGACCTCGTGTGGGATTACACCCAGGGGAACCTGCGCATCAACTGGAACCTTACCGTGATCGACGAGCCGCTGACCCGGTGGGACGGTTACCCCAGCCCCTACGCCGTGATGCCGCTCCTGAAGTCGTTCCGGCGCGGCGAGGCCGACAGCATCTTTGCATACGCCAAGGCCGCCGGCGCCAAGGGCGAGGAGAGCGACAAGCTCGACTGGATCTGCTTGGCCGGCACCATCGGCGCGATCCCCGAAACCGGACTTGCCACCTGGGTCGGCTACAACTGCGGCAACGGCGCGTGCACCACGCCCGACGGCGAGGTGCAACTCCACGAGTGGCTTCACTGCGTGGGGATGGCGCTCGGCTGGGTACAGGCTTACGACGACCAAGGGCTCGTCGATTGGACCTCCGACGGCGGGAGCTTCTCCGAGTCTTGGGGCATCTACCAACGGCCGCAGGGCGAGCAGCGTTGGCTTCCCTTCTACAAGCACATCATGCGCAGCTACGTCACGCGCAAGATGTGGCGCGACCTCACCATCACCAGGCCGAGCAACAACCCGTGGCTGAGCAGCTACGTACGCGATCTGCTCGTATGCGGCCCGTTCGAGGCCGGGGCCAAGGAGCCCGATGCCGCCCGGTTGAAGCCCACCTATGGCGCCAAGGAGTGGAAGATGGCGTGGACGCCAGGCAAGTTCGTCTCGTTCTCCAGCGCCTTGCCCGGCGTGAAGACCGGTCAGGTGGCGTACGCCGCCTTCGTGGCCCATGCGGACCAGGCGCGTACCGTGCAACTGCGCTCCCAGCGCGACGGCTCGCTTCGTCTTTGGCAAAACGGAGAGCTCGTCTTCCGCTCGGACGCCCCCCACTCGTGGTCGGACCAGCCCAATGTGGTCGACCTGCAGTTGAAGAAGGGCGAGAACCTGTTTATCCTGCGGCTCGACAACGTCGTTGGCGACTGGGCGTTCAGCCTCAAGTTGACCGACATGACCGGGGGATTGCTTCAGGGAGTTCGCCTGAACATTCCTCGTAGGTAAAAAAACGCCGAGCAACTGGAGAGGACAGTGTTGCTCGGCTACAAAGTGCCCCAGGGCGCCATGCGTACATGCCACCCGTAGCCACTAGCTCGTGATTATACTGGCTAGCCGTGACATCCGTGTCAACCTTGGTCAAGGTTTCTGACAAAAATGGCGTGATAATTCGTCACGGTCATTTCGACGGTGGCTAATCGTTCCCACCAACGGAGGTACCGGCTACTTCTGCCGCGCCACGCGCAGGCGGTCAAGCGCCACCGCGCCGACGATCAGCGTGCCGGTCACGATCTCCTGCACCCAGTTGGGAAGCCCCATCTGCGAGCAGCCCGCGCGGATGGTGGACATGATCAGCGCGCCGATCAGGCTGCCCAGGATGGAGCCCTCGCCGCCCGACATGCTGCCGCCGCCGATCACCACCGCGGCGATCACGTCCAGTTCGTGCCCCATCGCCGCGGTCGGGTCTCCCACCGAGAGCCTGGAGAAGAGCGTCAAACCCGCCATGCCGGTGAAGAAACCGCCCAGCAGGTAGGCCAGCAGCGTCGTGCGCTCCACGCGCACCCCGCAGAGCCGCGCCGCCTGCACGTTCGAACCGATGGCGATCACGTGCCGGCCGAACGTCGTGTACTTCAGGATGAGCGCCGCGGCGACCGCCACCAACGCCAGGATCCACAGGCCGCCCGGCACGAGCATCCACCGCTGTTCCCGTTCCAGCGTCGCCGTGAAGTTGCACAACATCGTCAGCGGCGCGTCGATCTTCTGCTCGCCCGCCCAGCCCTTCGCCAGGCCGCGGATCACCTCCATCGTGCCCAGGGTCACGATGAACGGCACGATCTTCATGCGCGAGATGCAAAGCCCGTTCAACCCCCCGCACGCCAGCGCGACCAGCACGCCCGCCAACGCCGCCACAAGCGGCGGTTGGCCGAGGCGCAACACCCAGGCGATCACGACGGTCACCAGGGCCATCACCGACCCGACCGACAGGTCGATGCCGCCGGTGATGATGATGAACGTCATGCCGATCGCCGCGAAGCCGACGGCCGCGGTCTGCCGCAGCAACGTCTCCACGTTGTCGGCGGTCGGAAAGCTCGCCGGGACGAAGAACGAGAAAAGACCGAAAACCGCGATCCAGACGAACGCGAGGAGGATCAGATTGAAATAACGCTTCATGCCCCGGCAGCCTCTTGCACAATCGCCTCGGCGCTGGTCTGCTCGGTGGGCCGGGCGGGGCCCAGCACGCCGCGGTGCATCACCGCGATCCGGTCGCAAATGCCCAGCAACTCGGGCAGGTAACTACTGACCACCAGCACCGCCTTGCCCTGGCAGGCCAACTGGTCGATAAGCCGATAGATCTCCGCCTTGCTTCCAACGTCGATGCCGCGCGTGGGCTCGTCCAGAAGCAACACATCCACGTCGTGGTGCAGCAGACGCGCGACGGCCACCTTCTGCTGGTTTCCGCCCGAAAGTTCGCGCACCGCCTGGTACGGGTCGCGACAGCGAATCCCGAGCGCCTCCACCCAGGCCTGCGCCCGCGCCATCTGGCGCTTGGGCGAGACCAACCCGTGGCGCCCCAGTTTCGAGAGCGTCAGGTTCTCGGCAACGCTCAGCGCCACCGCCAGCCCCTCCGACTTGCGGTCCTCGCTCAGCATCCCGACGCCCTGCTCCCAACGCCGGTGCGGGGGTTCGATCCCCGATACTTGCGCCACCGAGACCTGCCCCTTCTTCACCGGGTCGAGCCCAAAGATGCAACGCACCAACTCCGTGCGCCCGGAGCCCGTGAGTCCCGCGATCCCCAGCACCTCGCCCCGACGCAACTCAAAACCCGCGCTCGTGGGCTTGTGCACGCCGCCCAGGTCGGTCGCCGCCAGCACCGTCTCGCCGGGCGTGCGCTGCGAGCGTGGGTAGAGCTCCGACACCTCGCGCCCGACCATCAGCGTGATGATCGCGTCGAGCGGGGTCTCCGCCACCGGCCCTTCGCCCACCGCCTTGCCGTCCCGCAACACGCTGTAGCGGTCCGCCACGCGCTTCACCTCGTCCAAGAAGTGCGTGATGTAGACGATCGCATGGCCCTGGTCGCGAAGCGTGCGCACCGTGTCGAACAGGTGGTTCGCGTCCGCCTCGGTGAGGCTGCTGGTCGGCTCGTCGAAGATCACCACCTTCGCGCCGCTGGCCAGCGCCCGCGCGATCTCCACCACCTGCTGCATCGCGACCGGCAGGGTCCGGACCGGCGCATCCACATCCATGCCGGCATGTCCCAACCGTTCCAGGGCCGCCCGGGCCGTCGCGCGCGTCTGCGCCCGCCGCATCACGCCGCCCGCTTTGGTGGGCTCGGCGCCCAGCACGATGTTCTCCGCGACGCTCAGATGCCCGCAGAGAGCCAACTCCTGGTGGATGAGCGCCACGCCGTGCCGGTGCGCGTCGATCGGGCTCTGCGGGGTGTAGGGCTTGCCGTCCAGAACGAGCGTGCCCGAGTCCGGCGGCAACTCGCCGGCGAGCACGCGCATCAAGGTGCTCTTGCCGGAGCCGTTCTCCCCGACCAGAGCCAGCACCTCGCCGGCGTCGACCGCGAAGTCGACGCCGGCCAGAGCTATCGTCCCCCCGAACCTACGGGTGACGTCGTGAGCCTCTAGAAACGCCATCCGGAGGTCACAGCTTCTTCGGGTTCAGGAGCTTCGCCATCTCGGGCTCCTTCATGTTGTCCTTCGTGATCAGGGCTTCGCCCGTGTCCACCCGCGCCTCGACCTTGTTGCCGCGGATGTGGTCCACCACCGTCTTCACGCCCAGGTAGCCCATCCGGTACGGGTTCTGCAGCACCAGCGAGTTGAGCTCGCCCTTCTCCAGCGCCTCAACCAGCTTCGGCGACGAGTCGAAGCCTCCGAAAATGACCTTCCCGGCCAGGCCGGCGTCCTGCAGGGCGCGGAGCATGCCGAAGGTCGAGGACTCGTTCGGACACCAGATGCCCTGAACCTGCAAGCTGCCGTCCGGGTTCTTGAACCGGCTGATCAGGTTCTCGCTGGCACGCTGCGCCGTCTCGGTCGTGGCGCCCGCGTACTGGTTGTCGCTCACGATCTCGATCCCTTTGGCCTTCTTCACCGCGTCGAGGAAGCCGCGCTCGCGCTCGTCGGTGCTCGCGGAGCCCTCCTGATAGCGGAGCAGGATGAGCTTGCCCTTGCCGCCCATCGCCTTCACCATCTGCTCGCCGCCCATCTGGCCGCCCCGCAAGTTGTCGGTCGCCACGAAGCTGGTCGTCTCGACCTCCTTCAGCGCCGAGTCGATGATCACCACCGGGATGCCGGCCTTCGTCGCGCTCGCCACCGGCATGCGCAGCACCATGTCGTCGAGTGGCGCCAGCACGATGCCGTCCGCCTTCTTCAAGATGAAGTCCTCGACGATCTTGACCTGCTCCTCTTTGCTGTCCTCCTTCAGCGGGCCCTTCCAGACGATATGAACGCCGCCAAGCTCGTCGGCCGCATCCTGGGCGCCCGCGTGGATCGATTTCCAAAACTCGTGCGTCGTGCCCTTCGGGATCACGGCGATCGTCAGCGTCTTGCCCGAGGCCTTCGGCCCGGGAGTGGTCGTCGTAGGCTCGGTCTGCGGCTTGCCGCAACCGGCGATCGTCAGCGCCGCCAGCGCAAGGAACAACAGCGTCCGCTTCATATTCGTATTCGTACCTCCAAACCCTTCCCCCGCGATACAGTTGGCGTGCATTGCGTCTGGGTTTTCTGCGCTCGGCGCTACGGTCTGGCCCCCGCCCAGAGCTCGCGGAACACCGCAAGCGTCGGCCTTGGCTCGCCCGACTCCTTCAGCACGCCGAAGCTCCCCTGCACCTTGTCCGCGCACGGGAAGTCCTGCCACATCCACCAGTTCATGCCGATCTTCAGGCGCCGCGCCGTCTCGATCGTAGTCCGCGCGGCCTTGGCCTGCACCTCGTCGCCGAAGGTGAAAGCGTCCGCGCCCGACTCGCCCATGATCAGCGGCGTCTTCGGGTAGAGCTTGCGAAACCGCGCGGCCTCCTCCCCCATCTGCTTGGCGATGTCGGCCACCGGCGTCATCTGCGGGTTGCAGTAATGCACCATGCTCAGGAAGTCGTAGGGGTTCTTCTTCGGGATCGGCGACTCGCCCTTACCCCAGTCGAAGGTGACCAGGCAGAAGTCGTGGTAGCCCAACAACGCCCGGCCCGCGATCAGCTTCTTCAGCTTGACCGCCAGCTCGCCGTGGCGCCGAACCATGATGTCCGCCGACCACCTCCAGTAGTCGTCCCATCGCTCCTGCGTGGCGCCCTTCGGCGCCAACGGCTCCAGGTTGTCCCAGGTGAACGAGGTCTTCCACCGGGCGTTCCAGAACGCCAGGTCCGGGTTCACCCGCTTGCACCACGCCCGGAAGTCCGCGCCGCACACCGGGATGTCCCGTAGGGACGGAATGTCCGGGATGCTCCCCTCGGTGTAGAGCAGGAACAGCATGTTCTTGTGGCGCTTCACCAGCCGCCCCACGAACCCCACCGCGTAGGCCTCGAACGCGCGGTAGTACCGCTTGTCCAGGCACCACACGCGCGGGTCGATTCCCTCGGGCGACCAGCCGACGCCCAGATAGCACAGCGGCAGGATCGCCTTCATCCCCTTCGACTCGGCCAGGCCCACCGCCTTGTCCAGGTTCGCCAGCGACGTTTCGTTCCAGGTCGGTTTGGGCAGCGCCTTCGGCTGGAACTGGACCCACGGCAGCACCAGCCAGACCGTGTTGGCCCCGGCCGCCTTCATGTCGTTCAGCCCCTTCTCGTACTTGGCGAAGTCCCACGCCTCCCAACTCATCGGGGCGTCGTAGAAGGTGAAACTGCGCAACTCCCTCATCTCGCGCGCCACGTCGCGGGGAGCGGCCCACGCGCCGGCGGTGAGCGTCGCGGCGGCGAAGGCGCCCAGACATGCGGCCCCAAAGCGACCCAACATAGGACCATTTTCGACGTCCGGACCCGGTCATCCTGCGGCAATGCGGGCAAACCGCACGCCGAAGGCAACACGGCAATATCCGCCCATTCCGTCCCCCTGGTTCAACAAACACATCATGCGCCTTACCACGTCGCTTTGCCCAGGCGGGGAGCCGTCCGGCCCGCACCGGTATCCTGGCCGCACGTGTGGCCGGCGGGCCTATCGGCACGCCCCAGGCCCACCAAGGACCAAGGTTATGCACAGCACGTTCCGACTCGCCGCCATGGCCGCCACCCTCGTCGTGGCGACCGGCGCCGTTCTCGCCTCAGCTCAAAAACCGAAGGCGTCCGAACGAATCCCGCAGGTCATCCCCGTCGTCGTCGTCAGCTACTTCCCCGTCGTCGGCGACCAGATCGATAGGAGCGCGACCGGCGACGTGGGCGGCCCGTACGTCGAGCTCAAGGCCAAGTGCGAGCGGATCACCAACGAGTTGGTCGCCGCCCTCGGCGAGGGCTCTCGCTACCACGGTTACAAGGACCCCAACGCCAAGCCAAGCCTCCAGTTCAAGGTCGTGGGGACGTACGAGTTCAAGAAGCCGCTGCCGGTCTGCCCGCTCAGGCCCGGCGAAGGCGCCCCGATGACCGACTATGCCGCCATCATGCGCGCCATCGACGGAAAGGACTGGGTCGAGAAGAAGAACGTGAAGGAGATCTGGGTGTGGGGTTACCACGGCGGCAAGGTGGGCCTTTGGGAGTCGAACATGGCCAGCCCGTTCGGCGACATCAGCAACTCCGATCGCAACGAGAAGGACCTCCCGGTCTTGAAGAAGACCTACACCGTCTACCACTACAACTACCAGCGCGGGCTGGGCGAAGCGATTGAGGACCACACCCACCAGTTGGAGCACCTGCTCAACTTCGTGGACGGCCGCGACGTCACCCCGCCCGAGAAGTGGCCCGAACTGCTCTTCTGGGGCAAGTTCGTCGGCAGCGACATCTCGCACAAGCTTGTCACCAACCCGGTGCGGTGCGGCTGGACCCACTACGCGCCCAACAGCGAGGGCGACTACGACTGGCTGAACAAGCGGTACGTCGAGACGGACATCGAGGACTGGCA
>CAZIIS010000012.1:0-43078 GCA_964539295.1 uncultured Fimbriimonadaceae bacterium
ATCGACGTCAAGCCCTTGACCGTCGACTCCACCTCGGTGTCGTAGAAGTCGCCGACCTTCACGAGCATCTCGGAAAGGCGGCCCGACTCCTCGCCCACGTCGATCATGTGGGTGACCATGGTCGGGAAGAGCCCGCTGGCCGATAGCGGCTGGCTCAGCTTGTTCCCCTCGCGGATGCTGGCGCGGGTTTGGTCGATCGCCTCCGCGAGAACCACGTTCCCCAGCGTCTCGCCCACGATCTCCAGGCTGCGCATCATCGGCACGCCGCTGCTGATCAGCGTGCCAAACGTGCGGCAGAACCGCGCCACGCTCATCTTGAGCGTGAGCTCGCCCACGATCGGCACACGGAGCTTGACGTAGTCGATCTGGTACCGCCCGCGCGGGGTTTTGCCCCACGCCCGGAACCCGATCGCCGCGCCGACTCCGGCCAACACGATCAGCCACCAATAGGCCTGCATGAAGTCGCCGATGGAGAACAGCGCCGCCGTGATCGCCGGCATCTTGACGTCCATGCCCGCGAAGATCTCCTTGAACTTCGGCAGCACGAACGTGAACAGCACCATCAGCATCAACATCGAGAAGCACAGCACCAGGACGGGGTACATCATGGCGCTCTTGATCTTGCCCTTCACCTCGGACTCGTACTCCAGGAAGCCGGACAGACGGTCGAGGATCGTGTCCAGGATGCCGCCCAGTTCGGCGGCTCGGATCATGTTGACGTAGAGTTTGTTGAAGACGTTCGGGTGCTTCGCCATCGAGTCGTTCAGGGTCATGCCGCCCTTCACGTCCACCGACACCTGTTCCAGCACCGGCCGCAACGCGGGGTCCTTGGTCTGCCCGGTCAGGATCTCCAGGCACCGCAGGATCGGGATGCCCGCGTCGATCATCGTGGCGAACTGCCGCGAGAAGACCACCAGGTTCTTCGCCTTCACCTTCCGCTTGCTGGCAGCCGACGAACGAGGACGACGCGTCTCTTTGATCTCAATGATCTGCATCGCCTGGTCCCGTAACTTGCCAAGGGCCAGGACCTCGTTCTCCGCCTCTACGGTCGCTCTGAGTTTCCGACCGCCAGAGTCAATCGCTGTGTACGCAAAATACGGCATGTGCCAATCCTCCGGAGCGCTCCCCCGCCCGGCAGTGCTTCCCAATGCAAATTGTCGGAAGATGGGCGCCGCATTCTTGAGAGTCCAACCCCGGCGAGGGCCCTCCGGACCAAAACCCGCAAGCTTGCCTGGTTCCCGAAAAAGGGGACTCCGCTACCCCCTTTCGACCCGGAGCCTGAGGAAGTGGCTCGAGCACGAAATGCAGGGGTCGTAGTTCCGGACCGCCTGCTCGCACTGCCACTGAAGCTGATCGTCGGGGAGGTCCGCGAACCGCGGCACGAAAGCCGCCAGGTCCGATTCGATCGTCGGCTGGTTCTGCGCCGTCGGCGAGGAGATCATCGCCGCTCGGATGACCCCGTCCCCGTCGATGTCGTAGCGATGGTAGCACAGGCCGCGCGGCGCCTCGGTGATGCCGCATCCGCGCCCCGCGCGCACCTCGCCCTCCACGAACGGGCGCTCCGGCTCCTCGTAAGCCTCCACCAGCCGCAACGCCTCCTCGAAAGCCGTGACCACCTCCAGCGACCGGACGATGATGCTCTTGAACGGGTTGAGGCAGGTCGCGCTTAGCCCGACCTCCTCGGCCAGAGCCTTCACCCGGGAGCTCAGGCAGTCGTAGTTCAGGTTGTAGCGAGCCAACGGCCCAACCAGGTAGGCGCCGCCGCCCCTCCGGAAGCCGTGAAGCGCGGTCGAGCGCTCCACGTGCTCCTCGCGGAACTCGCTCTCCCACTGACTCACGTCGATCTCCAGCCCCGTGCTCGAGACGATCCGCCCCTGGTGGATGGCGTACTCCTGCGGGCGCCGGAGCGCCACGAACTCGTACGGCTGCTCGAAGTCGGGGAACCGGAAGCCGGCCACGAGTCGAACCACTTCCTCGGCCGCGTTCAGCCCCCACCGTAGCTCGGGGCGAACCGCTTGCAACTCCCGCTTGGTGGGCGTCTTGTAGAAACCGCCCACGCGCAGGTTCACCGGATGCACCTCCCGCCCGCCCAACAGCGTCATCAGCTGGTTGCCGATCTTCTTGAGCCGCAGCCCCCTCTGGACCTCCGTCGGGAAGTCCCGCGCCATCTGGATCGCGTCCGGATAGCCGAGGAAGTCGGGCGCGTGGAGCATATGCACATGCAGCGAATGGCTCTCGATCCACTCGCCGCAGTAGATCAGCCGGCGCAGGTCGCTCAGCGGACCGTCAACCTGGATCCCCAGCGCCGCCTCCATCGCCAACGACGCCCCAAGCTGGTACGCGATCGGGCAGATGCCGCAGATCCGCGCGGTGATGTCCGGCGCCTCCAGGTACCGCCTGCCCCGCAGGATCGCCTCGAACAGACGCGGCGGTTCGAACACGTCCAGCGACACCTCGTGCAGCTTCTCGCCACGGAACCGTACGCACAGCCCGCCCTCGCCCTCGACCCTCGCCAGAAGCTCCACCCGTATCGGCCTACGTCTCATGCTCCATCTCCTCGCTCGCAACGCGGAACGCCTCGGCATATGCGTTCAGGCCCCGGAACATCCGCACGACATCTGCCCGCGACACGCCGAGCTTCAAGAAGAGAGCGCTCAGGGCCGCGGTGTTCGGGTTCTCCATCGGCCCGAAACACCCATAGCAGCCCCGCGCAAACGCCGGGCAGATGGCGTTGCAGCCCGCCTGCGTAACCGGACCCACGCAGGGCGTGCCGTTGGCCACCATCACGCAGGTCGTGCCGCGCCGCTTGCACTCGATACACACGCTGTAGGTCGGCAGGATCGGTTTGCGGCGGTTGAGCAGCGCGTTCAGCGCCTCGACCAACTGCTCCTTGCTTACCGGGCAGCCGCGAAGCTCCAGGTCCACGAACACGTGGTTGTGGATCGGCGTCGACTTGGCCAGCGTCTCCACATACTCCGGCTTGGCGTAGACCATCGGCACCAGGTCCTTCACGTCCACGAAGTTGCGAAGCGCCTGGATGCCGCCCGCGGTGGCGCACGCGCCGATGGTGATCAACAGCTTGGAGTTCCGCCGGATCTCCTGGATTCGCTTGGCATCCTGCCGCGTAGTGATCGACCCCTCGACCAACGAGATGTCGTACGGCCCCTTGGCGACCGCTCGGGTGGCCTCGGGGAAGTAGGCGATCTCGATCGCCCCGGCCACGGCGAGCAACGCGTCCTCGCAGTCCAGGATGCTGAGCTGGCAGCCGTCGCATGAGGCGAACTTCCATACGGCGAGCTTCGGGCGTTTCGTCGTCGCCATGGTCAGATCTCCCGCAGGGCGAAGAACTCCTCGATCGCCGTGTAGCTGTAGATCGGCCCGTCCTTGCACACGAACTCGGACCGCATCTGGCAGTGCCCGCAGAAGCCGACCCCGCACTTCATGTTCCGCTCCATCGAAACGTGGATGCTGGACTTGGGCACGCCGCGCTTGACCAACTCCTGCGAGACGAAGCGCATCATGATCTCCGGCCCGCACACAAACGCCACGGTGTCGATCGGGTCGAACGGCGAGCGCGGAATGAGCGTGGTGACCACCCCGACGTTGCCGTGCCAGTTGGCGGTGGCCCGGTCCACCGTGATGTTCACCTCAAGGTCGAAGTGCGAGCGCCACTGCTGAAGCTCCTTGGCGTACAGGATGTCGTCGGGCGTGCGGGCGCCGTAGAGCAGAAGGAACTTGCCGTACCGCCCGCGGTTGCGCACCACGTGGTAGATGACCGGCCGAAGCGGCGCCAGGCCGATGCCGCCGGCCACGAGGACCACGTCCTTGCCGTCGGCGCTCTCGACCGGCCAGCTGTTGCCGAACGGGCCCCGGATGCCGATCTCGTTGCCGGGCCGCAGGTCGCGCAGTCCGCGCGTCACCATCCCCACCTGCCGCGTGGTGTGCAGCAGCACCTCCGGCTTGGCCGGGTCGCCGCTGATGGAGATCGGCGCCTCGCCCACGCCGTAGGCGTACAGCATGTTGAACTGGCCCGGCCGAAAACGGCACACGCTCACCCCGTCCGACGCCATCAGCTCCATCGTGAAGGTGTCGTCCGTCTCCATCCGCACCCGTTCGATCGTGAACTGGTGCGGCAGCATCGGGTCCGCCAGGCGCGGAAGCGATCCGGAGTCCTCAGCGAGGTTTCCCATATACGTCCAGCATCTGCATGATCATCGCGGACATCCGCGTCTCCATCACGCCGACGATCCGCCGGAGGATCTGGTAGCCGAGCTCGTGGTCGGCCTCACACTTGGCGCGCAGGCAGGTCGCATCCATGGCCGTCGCGCGCACGGAGTCCACCGCCCGCGCGTCGAAGTGCCAACGGTAGGGCTGCACCAGCCACGACCACCCGACGATGTCGCCCTCGCCCAAGGTCAGGATCTTCGCGGCCCCGCCCGCCGGGCTGTAGACCTCCAACGCCACCTGCCCGGCCCGCACCAGGTACAGCTTGTCGGCATCCGAGCCTTCGCGGAAGATGTACTCGCCAGGGTTGTAGTGCACGTTGGAGGCGCACCCAACCACGATGTCGAGGTGGCGCGGCTCGAGCCCCGCGAAGAACTTGTGCGACGCCAGCAGTCTCTCAAGGTTTTCCATTAGGTCTGACTCGTCTCACCCACGTCCGAAGCGCGGATCGCCCGCACCTCCTCCGTGATGTCGATCCCAACGGGGCACCACGCGATGCACCGGCCGCAGCCCACGCAGCCGGACGTGCCGAACTGGTCGATCCAGGCGCCGAGCTTGTGCGTCGCCCATTGCCGGTAGCGCGACATCGGCGAGAGCCGCACGCTCCCGCCGTGAATGTAGGTGAAGTCGGACGTGAAGCACGAATCCCATCGCCTTCGGCGCGTCGTGGTGTTGCCGGTCAGGTCCGTCACGTCCTCCAACGTGTTGCAGAAACAGGTCGGGCAGACCATGGTGCAGTTGGCGCAGCAAAGGCACCGGGTCGCCACCTCATCCCAGACCGCACTCTCAACGTTCCGGAAGAGCAGCTCCTTGATCCCCTCCACGTCCACATGCCGCACGATCTGCGACGCCGCTTTGGCCGTGCATGCGGCGGCAGCGGCCTCGTCCTGCTCGGTCGGCTCGCGCCAGGGCGTGCGCGCCATCACCCGCTGCCCCGCCTCCGAGCCCACCTCCACCAGGAACCGGTGCCCGCCTTCGAGGATCTCCGTGAGGCACAGGTCGAAGCCGCCCTCGGCCTTCGGGCCAGAGCCCATCGACGTGCAGAAACAGGTACGCGCCGCCTGGCCGCAGTTGACGGCTACGATCAACAGGTTCTCCCGCCTTTGCCTGTAGTTCGAGGCGCAGAACTGCGGGTTCATGAACACCCGGTCCAGGATCTCCAGGGCGCGGATATCGCACGGCCGCACCGCCAAGAAGGCGTTGCGTTGCGGATGGAACGGATCGGCGATCACGTCGAACCCCTTGGCCCGGCGGATCGCCCGCCAAAGCGTCACCTGCGGCGGGTGCAGGAACTGCTTCCACGAGGCCGGGCCGACGACGTAGCCGAAGACCGCGTCGTCCTCCCGCCTTTTGAGCCGGTAACGGCCGCCCTCCTGCTCATCGGTCCACCCCACCGGCAGGTCCTCCACCCGCTCGACGCGCTCGTAAGCGATCGCGCCGTCGCGGATGCTGGGCCCGACCAGCGCGAACCCTTCCTGACGGATGGCGTCCAACAGCTTCTGGAGGTCTTCGCGCCCTACCACGGCTCGCGCGTGGACCTGCTTCGATCCGTTGATCATCGCTCACCCATAGAATACGACGCATAAGCGCCAACCAACGCCAATGTTATGCAGTTTTGCATCGACAGACGCGAGTTGATCGTACGTTCGGTAGAAAACCCCAAACGCGCGGTGGGTAATTCCCCACGGAGTGGTAATCTCTCCACCATGAACGGAACCCCCGGGGTGCTGCCCCGCCACGCCGAGAAGCTGGTGCGCGAGGCGCTGGAGGATACGCCCGTCGTGCTCGTTCACGGCCCGCGACAGGCCGGCAAGACCACGCTGGTGCGCGCCATCGACGTGGCCGACTACGCCACGCTCGACGATGGGCTGGCGCTCGACGCCGCCGTCCGAAGCCCCGAGTCGTTCTTGGCCGCGCACCCCGGGCGGTTGGTGCTCGACGAGGTGCAGCGGGCCCCGCAACTCTTTCGCGCCATCAAGGCCGAGGTGGATCGCCGCCGCACCCCCGGCCGCTACCTGCTGACCGGTTCGGCCAACGCCATGCTTCTGCCGCGCCTGTCCGATTCGCTCGCCGGACGCATCGAGGTGATCACCCTATGGCCGCTCTCCCAGGGCGAGATCGAGCGCCAAGGCGAAGGGTTCGTTGGGGCGGCGTTCTCCGATTCATCCATCGACCCGGGCGAACCGCTCGAACCGGCCGAGTTGCGCAACCGCATGTTGACCGGCGGCTTCCCCGAGCCCCAATCCCGCAAGAGCGAGCCGCGCCGCCGCGCCTGGTTCGACTCCTATCTGACCGCGCTGGTCGAGCGCGACGTGCGCGACCTGGCCCAGGTCGACGCGCTCACCACCTTCCCGCGCTTATTGCGCCTGATCGCTGCGCGCGTGCCGGAGACGCTCAACGTCTCCTCCCTCTCGCGCGAGTCCGGCATCGCGCACACCACGCTCACCCGCTACCTGTCGCTGCTCGAGGCGGTTTTCCTGCTCGTGCCGGTCCCCGCATGGACGGTGGGCCGCTCCACCAAGTCGCCCAAGCTCGCCTTTGTGGACACCGGCCTGCTCGTAAACCTGCTGGCCGCGGGGCCCGAACGACTCGCCGCCGAGCCCGCCCTGGAACGCCGCCTGCTGGAGAACTTTGCGGCGATGGAGATGCGCCGCCAACTGGACGCCGGGGCCGAGCGAGCCAAGCTGATGCACTTCCGCTCCGTGCGCCAGTTCTCGGTCTCGCACGTGCTGGAGCACGCCGACGGGCGGATCGTCGGGATCGAGGTGGTGACGGGGCAAAGGGCGTGCGCCGAGGATTTCCGCGGGCTGGAGTTCCTGCGGGAGGTCGCCGGCGAGCGGTTCCACCGCGGCTTCGTGCTCCACACGGGCGCCGTGGCCGAACCCTACACCGACCGGCTCGGTTCGCTCCCGGTCTCGGCGCTGTGGCGCGGTCAGGCGAAATCCGGGTAGCCCCGGTCGCGGTCCGAGATCACCCTTACCGGCTCGGGCCACACGATGCCGAACGCCGGGTCGTCGTAGCGCACCCCGCGCGCCGACTCGGGGTGGAAGTACTCCGCCATCTGGTAGAACACCTCGGCGTCGTCGGTCAGGGTGAGAAAGCCGTGGGCCATCCCCTCGGGGATGTAGAGCGCCAGGCGGTTCTCGGCGCTCAACTCGACGCCGTACCACCGCCGAAAGGTGGGCGATTCGCTCCTCAGGTCGACGATCACGTCGTACACCGCGCCCATCGTGCAACGCACCAGCTTCGCCTCCTCGTGAGGAGCGGCCTGGAAGTGCATGCCGCGAAGCGTGCCGCGCTCGCGGTTGAACGACACGTTGCACTGGGCCACGCACGCGCGCAGCCCGTGCTCCTCGAACTCATGGGCGCACCAAGAGCGCGCAAAGAAACCCCGCTCGTCCTCCAGGCGCTGTAAGCCCACGAGCATCGCTCCCCCGAGCGGGGTCTCCTCAAACGTCATCCGAGGACCTCGAGTTTGGGAACCGCCACCACGAACTTGCCGCCCCAACTCCGCACGTCGGCCATGTCCGACATGATCTCCTCCTTGATGTTCCAGGGGAGGATCAGAACGTAGTCCGGCTTGGTCTGGGCGATCTTCTCGGGCGCGTAGATCGGGATGTGGGTGCCGGGCAGGAACAGCCCCTGCTTGTGCGGGCTTCGGTCCACCGTGTACTCCAGCATGTCGGCCCTCACGCCGCAGTAGTTCAGCAGCGTGTTGCCCTTCGCGGGCGCGCCGTACCCGACCACCTGCTTGCCCGACCGTTTGGCGTCGATCAGGAACTCAAGTAGGTCGCGCTTGACCGCCTCCACCCGACGGCCGTACGCGGCGTAGGTTTCGACGTCGTCCAGGCCCATGGCGACCTCCCGCTTGCGCAGTTCGCGCACCGCGTCCGTCACCGGCTTGCCGCGGTCGGCGGCGTGCCGAACGTAGATGCGCAGCGAACCGCCGTGGGTCGGAAGCTCCTCCACGTCGTACAGGGTCAGCCCGTGGCTCGCAAACGCCTTCTCCACGCTCAGCAGCGAGAAGTAGCTGAAGTGCTCGTGGTAGATCGTGTCGAACTGGTTGAGCTGCATCAGCTTCATCAGATGCGGGAACTCCATCGTGATGGTTCCCTGCGGCTTCAGCAGGATCTGCATGCCGCCGATGAAGTCGTGCAGGTCGGGCACGTGGGCCAGGACGTTGTTGCCCAGCAGCAGGTCCGCGCCAAGCCCCTCGTCCACCATCTTCTGCGCGCAGGCCACGCCGAAGAACTCGACCCGGGTGGGAACGCCGTGCCGTATCGCCACCTCGGCCACGTTTCGCGCCGGTTCGACGCCCAGCGCCGGGATCCCCTTCTCGATGAAGTACTGCAGCAGGTAACCGTCGTTGCTCGCGAGCTCCACCACATGGCTCGACTTGCCGAGCGAAAGCCGGTCGGCGATCATCTCCACGTACCGCTTGCAGTGCGCCAGCCACGAGGTCGAGTAGGACGAGAAGTAGGCGTAGTCGCCGAAGATCGCCTCGGGCGTCTCAAACGAGGGTAGCTGCACCAAGAGGCTCTCCGGGTCGACGAACACCTTGAGCGGGAAGAACGGCTCCATCTCCCCCAACTGCTCCTCCCGCAGATAGCGGTTGGCCAAGGGGGACATCCCCAAATCGACGAAAACGTGCGACAAGGGATTGCCGCTTAACCTGCACCTAACCATTAGTTCGTCCGTTCCGCTCCAAAACCGTCTCGAAATCCTCAAGCCCCGCGTCCACCAGCCCGCGGGCGGGCTCGCCCTCGCTCTGACGCCTGTACCAGTCCACGATGGAGACCAGGGCTTCGTCCAGGCTCAGCGCCGGCCGCCATTGCAGGCGCTGAGCCGCTTTGGCGCAGTCCAGCGTCAGCGAATGCGCCTCGTGCGGGTGGCTGCGCTTGTCGACTTCCCACCCGGAGTCGCCGCCCCAGAGCGCCACGAACCGGTCGACCACCCAGCGCACCGGCCTCACGTCCTCCGCCGAAGGGCCGAAGTTCCAGCCCTCCGCGTACCGCTCCGGCTCCTCGTAGAGCCGCTCGGCAAGCGTCAGGTAGCCGCATAGCGGCTCAAGCACGTGCTGCCAAGGGCGCGTGGCCAGCGGGTTTCGGATCACGGCCTTCTTCCCCGCCGTCAGCGAGCGGACCACGTCGGGGATCAGCCGATCCTTGGCCCAATCGCCCCCGCCAATCACGTTGCCGGCGCGCGCGGTCGCCACCGCCTTGCCGCCGAAGAACGACCGCCGGTACGCCTGGGCCACCAGTTCCGCGCAGCCCTTGCTGCTGGAGTACGGGTCCCAACCGCCCATCGCCTCGTTCTCCCGGTAACCCCACTCCCATTCGCGGTTCTCGTAACACTTGTCGCTGGTCACGACCACGGTCGCGCGTACCGTATCGGACTGCCGCACCGCCTCCAGCAGGTTGACCGTGCCCATCACGTTTGTGGCGTAGGTTCCCACGGGGTCCTCGTACGACGGCCGAACCAGCGCCTGCGCCGCCAGGTGGAGCACCACCTCGGGCCGAGCCTCGCGCACGGTCTGCGTCAGCGCGCCGAGGGCCCGCACGTCGTCCAGCACGGAATGCATGCCGTGGCCGATGTCGGCCAAGCGAAACAGATTCGGCTCGCCCTCCGGCGCCAGGGCATAGCCGGTGACCTCGGCGCCCATGCGCTGCAGCCACGCCGAGAGCCAGGCGCCCTTGAAACCCGTGTGCCCGGTGACCAGCACCCGGCGGCCGCGCCAAAACGAGCGGTTCAACCCTTCCACACCTTCCACGGCGGGTTGCCCGACGCCCACAGCTGTTCGAGCTGCTGCTTCTCGCGGATCGTGTCCATCGGCTGGAAGAAGCCGCTGTGCCGGTACGCCACCAGCTCCCCGTCCTGCGCCAAACGCTCCATCGGCTCGCGCTCGAGGATCGTCTGGTCGTCCTCCAGGTAGTCGAAAAAGCCGGGTTCCAGGACGAAGAAGCCGCCGTTGATCCAGCCTTCGCCCGCCTGCGGCTTCTCCTCAAACCGCAGCACCCGCTCGCCCTCAAGCGAGAAGCTGCCGAAGCGCGAGGGCGGCCTCACCGCGGTCACCGTGGCCAGCTTGCCGTGCGACTCGTGAAACGCGATCAGCTCGTTCAGGTTCACGTCGGCCAGACCGTCCCCGTAGGTGAGCATGCACCGCTCGGCGCCGACCCACTGCTGCACGCGCTTCACCCGACCGCCGGTCAGGGTGTTCAGCCCGGTGTCCACCAGGTGGACCTTCCAGTTCGGGTGGCGGCCATCGTGCACCGTCGTCGTCCCGTCCGAGAGGTCGACCGTTAGGTCGTTGTTCAGGGCGTAGAAGTTGAGGAAGTAGTCCTTGATGAACTGGCCCTTGTAGCCGAGCGCCACCACGAACTCGTCGTGGCCGTAGGCCGCGTAAAGGCTCATGATATGCCAGAGGATCGGCCGGCCACCGATCTCGACCATCGGCTTGGGCCGCGTCACCGTCTCCTCCTGGAGCCGGCTGCCCATTCCACCGGCTAGAATCACTGTCTTCATCGAACCTCCCTGGCTTGGGGCGCGCAGGCCGTCCTGCGGGCGAGCCGGTCCTCCCGCGCCCGCCGCACGATGCAACTTACCCAATGCGGCAGGTCGCACCAAAGCATCCGGTACCCGCCCAGCGTCTCGCGCAGGTCAGCCCCAGAGCCCCGAGCCAAGGCAAGGGCGCACCGGGAGACCGGCTCCAGGACGAGCGAAGCCAGCGCCAGGCCCGTGGCCGACCACCAACCAAAGTGCTTGTAGGCGTACAGCAGCCGGCTGCGAACCGAATAGAAGAGCCGCGCCGCACGCACCTTGTCCGACGCCCCGCCCGCCTTGTGAAAGGCGCGCGCGTCGGCGAGGAACCGCGATCGGTACCCTTCCTGCCGAACTCGAAGCGACAGGTCCGTCTCTTCGAAGTACACGAAAAACCGCTCGTCGAAGCCGCCCAGGCGCTCGAACAGCTCCCGCCGGACCATCAGGAACGCTCCCATCACGACGTCCACGTCGCGGCCAACGGAGTGGTCCCACTCGATCATCGTCGACGACCACCCCCGCCGCGACGCCCAGCCCTGAAGGCCGACCATCTTCCAGAGGAAATGCGACGCCCTCGGGAAACGCGAGCACGAAGGCGATGGCTGACCGTCCTCGTCCACCAACTGGACTCCGCAGACGCCCAACCCTGGGTCCGACTCCAACGCCGCCACCGGGGCGTCCAGCGACCCGTCCAGGAGCCGCGTGTCCGGGTTGAGGAAGAGAAGGTAGTCCGCCTGGCTCTCCCGGGCGCCCTGGTTGCACGCCGCAGCAAAACCACGGTTGGAGGCGTTGCGGATCACCTCAAGCAACGGCAGGTCGACGTCGTAATCGGTGGGCGCGGTGGCCGGGTCGTTATCGACGACCACGACCCGAGAAAGGGCGCACGAACGGGGGGGCTCTTCGGCAACCGAGCGCAGGCATCCTTGCACCCACTCGCCGGCGTTGTAATCCACGATTACGATGTCGAGCGTAGGAATGTGCATGAGACGGTCCGAAGGACCTTCAGTATACACTCGCGGCACTTTTCCGCCCTCCGGAGCAGTACGCGGTAGTAGAACGGTGGCGTTTGGCCTAACGGGCGACCGTCCGGGCCATCGTCCCCGGTTCTCCGCAACCGCGGTCAAACCATTGGCATCTCGGGGCACGCGCACGTGAAAACCGTAATCATCACCAACAACAACCTAAACTCGATGCTCAGCACCCAGCTGATGCTCAGGAAACATGGCGCCGACGTCGGCGCCGTCGTGATTACGACCAAGTTGCCGAGCCAGAAAAGCAACCTCGTGGGCGTGTGGGACATGTTCCGAGGCGCCGGGTATGCGTATACGCACTACAAGCTGCTCACCAACGTCCTTCTCCCGATGCGGCTCAAGAGGATGGGGTTGTGTGTGAGCGTAACCGGAATGCTGCAGCAGATGGGCCACAACCCCGAGGTGATCGTGTGCAGCCGCGCCGACGAACCCCAGGTGATCGAGCGCATCAAGCGCCACGAGCCCGACGTGCTGCTCTCCGCCGGCGCGACCCACAAGTTCCTGCCGCCCCTGCTCGAAGTGCCCCGCATGGTGGCGGTGAACCTGCATACGTCGCTGCTGCCGCGTTACGCGGGCGTCGACCCGCAGTTCTGGGCTCTGCAACGCGGCGAGCGCGAGGCAGGAGTCACGCTGCACGTCACGGCCAAGAAGCTCGACGTCGGCGACATCGTGAACCAGCACGCCTTTTCCTTGGTCGGCGTGACCTCGGTGATGCGCGTGCTAATGAACGCTTGGGAGCACGCAAACGCCATACTCGACGAGTTCTACTCGGGGAAGGTCACGCTTGGAACCCGCCGGCCACAAGACGTGGCCAACCGCTCGTTCTTCAAGCGGCCGAACCGGGCGGACGTCGCCAAGCTCTATGCCGACGGCAAGTGTTTCTACACCTCGAAGGATGTGGCGGACGCCATCGAGTACGCCCGCGAAGTGAACGCGGCCTTCCGCGCGGAGGCCGCCGCACGAAAGGCCACACCGGTCTCGGACTAGCGGCCGCAGGCCGCTAGTCCGAGAAGCTCTGCACTACTAGGATGGCCGACGCCACGCGGGACGCCGTCTCCATCGTGAGGCCTCTGGGCTCGCCGAAGAGCAACAGGTCGTCCGCCATCAACTCGGGGTTGGATTCCAGCTTCCCGTCCTTCATGTACTCGTCCAGGTTGAAGAGGGTCGGGCGGTAGACGCCGTCCTTCCCCGCGCGCAACAGCGTCACGCGGCGGTTCGTCCCTCGCCCGGCGAGCCCGCCCGCAAGGGCCAAGGCGTCGGCGGCGCGCAACGTCTCGCGGTCTGGAATCGCGTAGCGGCCAGGGCTGCGAACCTGGCCCATCACGTAGACCCGCGCCAGGTTCTCGGGCACGACGACCATGTCCTGGTCCTGGAGCGCAAAGGACGGCGCCGGGGCGCCCTGCCGCACCGTCGAGAGGTCGAGCCGGAACGCTTCGCCCCGGCGGAACACCAGGACGCCCTTCAGCGTGCCGGCCGACAACACGCCCCGAGCGGCAGCGATCGCGTCGATCGGCTGCGCGCCCTCCAGAACCGTGACCGGCCCCTGGGCGCCGACCTGCCCGATCACCGAAACGTTCAACTCCCTTGGCACGCGCACCGATAGCGTGTCGCCCGGCTCCAGAACGAAGGCGCACGCGTCCGGGCCCAGCTCCCGCCCGAACTCGAACGTCTTGTCGCCCCTCCGAACCACGATCTGCGCCTTGTCGACCAGCGCCGGCTGCGTCACGATCCCTCCGGCGGAGGCGACCGCTTGGTCCAGCGTCGTCCCGGCGGGCAACCGGGCCTCCCCCAGCTTGCCAAACCGGTCCACAAACCACACCTTCATCGTCAGCGTGGAGTTGGTCACCACGATGTCCGAGGGCGCCAGCGGGCCGTTCCACGCATCGGACGCCCCGTCCAGCAGCGCCTTGACCGAAACGCGTCGGAGCACGGCGCCGTCGCGATAGACGACCGCCTCCAGCTTGTCGGGGGTGTCGGGCAGCGTCACGCTGGAAAGCGCCTTGCGCAGGTCGAGCTCCGGCGTGAACGGCGTCTTGCCGCCGGGTACCAGATAGACGAACTGCGGCGCCTGCTCGCCAAACGACACGAACACCTGCGGGTCCTGGACGTACTCCTTGAGCCGGTTCCGAATCTGCTTCTGAACCTCCCCCAACGTCCGGCCGAGCGCGACGACCCGGCCAAAACCCGGTCCCGATATCGTGCCGTCGGTCACCACCGTGTGCTTGCCGCTGTAGCACTCAAAACCGAGTACGGTGACCTCCAAAGCGTCGCCTACGCGGATGCGGGCGGGTTCGTCGACCGCGGGCAGCG
Source organism: uncultured Fimbriimonadaceae bacterium (assembly GCA_964539295.1). Taxonomy (GTDB): domain Bacteria; phylum Armatimonadota; class Fimbriimonadia; order Fimbriimonadales; family Fimbriimonadaceae; genus CAZIIS01. Next base: position 14,103 of record CAZIIS010000012.1, read on the forward strand.
CAAGCGCCGCAAGCGCCATCAGCAGCGTGATGAACAAAGCGCGCATTGGGGTAGATTACCTTTCGCCGGGCCGCGCCCCCGTATACCCCTGCGGGTATCGGCGTTTGGCCCTAAGCTACGTTGCTTTACATCGCGGAGCTGGAACCTGTCAACGGGTGACGGAGTCGGTCATGGTTGTGGCAACCGATCTTGCCACCGACGGCTCGGGAAGGGTCTGGTTCCTCGGTTGACGCATTGACGACGGGACCAGACAACGGCCCATAGAGCTTCGCATGGGGTTGTTTGCTGTGAACGAGAGAACAGAGGATAAGCGAACGCGCCCCTACGGCGCTATCGTCAAGAAGCTGCTTTTCGTAGGGCGTTCGGTCTCCCTGGACCTGTTGTTGGTCAACGCCGCGCTCTACGGAGCGTTGCACTTGGCGCAGGCCCCCGGTCAGAACTCAACCACCCCCGAAGCGTACGCGCTCTCAGCCCTGCCCGTCAGCCTGCTGGCCGCCGTGCTCGTCGCTTGGCGGAGGCTCTACCGGATCGCGCCGCGGTACGTCGGCTTCTACGACTTCCTGAACATCTCATTCATCGGTCTCGTGTTGGCCCTGGGCCTTCGCCTCGTCGCCTCCGCGGCCTCGGCTGTACCCGACGTCCTCCAGACTTGGGCGGCTCCGGTTCTTTTCGGTTTCACCTCGGCGATGCTGCTGGCAGGCGTACGCATCTGGCCGCGCATCGCTCGGTTGCGCCAGGTGCTGCCCACCCCCCGGCTCTTTGGTTCGCCCAGCGGAAGAGCGCTGATCGTCGGCGCCGGCGACGCCGGCGAGATGGTTTTGCGGGAGATCGCCAAGCTCGAATCGTGCGACTGGGAGGTCGTCGGTTTTGTGGACGACAACGGCGGCAAGACCGGCATGACGATCAACGGCGTGACGGTGCTCGGCAAGATCGCCGACATCCCGCGCATCGTGAAGGGCCACGACGTCGAGGAGGTGCTCATCGCGATGCCCTCCGCCACGGGCATGGACATGAGGCGCGTCTTCGCGGCCTGTTCCGGCACCAAGGCGCGCATCCGCACCCTCCCCTCCTTCTCCGCCCTCATGAGCGGCTCGCCCAAGCTGCTGCCGATGCTGCGCGAACTCCGCGTGGACGACCTGCTGCGGCGTCACAGCGTGACCGGCGACATGTCGGAGGTTGCAGGCTACGTCAGCGGCGAACGCGTGCTGATCACCGGCGGCGGCGGCTCGATCGGTTCCGAACTCGCGCGGCAGGTCGCCGCCCTCTCGCCGGCAAGCCTGATCCTGTTGGGCAAGGGCGAGAACAGCATCTTCGAAATCGACCAGGAACTGCGCCACCGCGGCCTTTTCCAGTCCACCCCCACCATCTGCGACGTCCGGGACAAACAGACGCTCGAGGCCGCGTTCCAGTCGCATTGCCCGAGCGTGGTGTTCCACGCGGCTGCGCACAAGCACGTGCCCCTGATGGAGGGTTCGCCGATCGAGGCGATCCGGAACAACGTGTTCGGCACGCTGAACGTCATCGAGCGCTCCGTCCGTCACGGGGTGCGCCGGTTCATCCTGGTCTCGACCGACAAGGCCGTGGACCCGAAGAACGTGATGGGCGCCACGAAGCGGGTTGCGGAGATGATGGTCAACTCGATCGCCGCCCAGAGCGACACCGACTTCGCCATCGTGCGCTTCGGCAACGTGCTGGGAAGCCGGGGCAGCCTCGTCCCGATCCTCGAACAGCAGATCCGCCGCGGCGGGCCGCTCACCATCACGCATCCCGACATGACCCGCTTCTTCATGACCATCCCAGAAGCGGCGCAGCTCATCCTCAAAGCCGGCGCCATCGGCGAACACGGCGAGATATTCATCCTGGACATGGGCGAGGCGATCCAGATCGTCGACCTGGCCAAGGACATGATCCGAATGCATGGGCTGGTCCCCGGTCAGGACATCGAGATCAAGTTCACCGGCGTACGACCGGGCGAGAAGATCCACGAGCAGCTGTTCTCCGAGAAGGAGAAGGTGGTCCCCTGCCGACTGGACAAGGTCTACATGGCCGAGAACAACAAGCCCCTCGACTGGGATTGGCTGCGCGGGGAGGTCGAAGAGCTTCGCCGCGTCTGCGACTCCGGCAACGCCGACCATGCCCGCCGCGCGTTGATGGAGCTGGCATGGGGGCGCAACGTTCCCCCCATCTCCGCCGCATCCGCCATCGTCGAGGCGCCGCTCGAAACGGAAAGCCGCGTGCCGACCGACCGGAAGCCTTAGTCCACCGCCAAAGGCCCTACGTATCCCGTACAATCAGTTGTCGCCCCCTGAGCAATCTTGCAGGGAGTACCGTCCATGTCCATTTCCCAATCGGCCGCGATTTCGGAACCTTCGAGCCGAACGCTGATCGAGCTTGAGGCCGACATGACCGAGGCCAGCGTCTTTGGCCCTCGGCGGCTGATCGTGACCGAGCAGGACGTGGTGGTCACCGACCTTGAGGGCGCCACCCTGCTCAACGTCCCGATCGCGGACATCCGCACCGCCCGCAACGAGCCGCTGGTCAGCGGCGGGCGACTGGAGATCTCCACCAAGTGCGGCGAGACGATCCCTGCCGTCACCTATTCGCTCACCCTTTCCGCGAAGTTCAGCGAGGCGGCCCGCGGCATCGAGCAACTCGCCCAAGGCAAGCCGCTCGCCATCAACCTGAACAAAGAGCGGACGCGCTGCGCCAAGTGCAACCGGCTTCTGCCTGAGAAGGACGGCATATGCCCGGCCTGCATCAACCGCGGACGCACGATGCTGCGCATCATCGGCTACCTCGGGCCCTACACCAAACAGGCCGTGCTGCTGATGGTCGTCTCGCTGGCGTCCACCGGGCTCAACCTGGCGCCGCCCGTGCTGCAGCGGAACCTGATCGACAACCTGAACTCGACCGAACGCAACTACGGCTACCTGCTCGTGATGGTCGCGATCTGGGGCGCGGTGCTGACGCTGAACGTCGGATGCCAGATTGTGAGCGGGCGAACGATGGGTTTCCTCGCCACGCACATCTCCGCCGACCTGCGCACGCGCACCTACCGCGCCATCGAGTTCCTCCAACTGAGCTACTTCGACAAGAAGCAGGTCGGAGCGATCGTCAGCCGGGTCACCCAGGACACGGACCGCGTCTGGTACTTCCTCGTCGACGGCATGCCGTTCTTCGTGACCAACACGCTGATGCTGATCGGCGTCGTGGCGTTCCTCATCTGGGTGAACTGGGTGCTGGCGCTGTGCATCCTTGCGCCGATGCCGGTCGTGATCGCGCTGAGCGTCATCTTCTGGAAGCCGCTCTCCCAGCTGTTCCACCGCGTGGGCCAGCGCATGGCCAGGCTCCACACGCACCTCAACGAATCGCTCTCGGGCATCCGCGTGGTCAAGGCGTTCGTGAAGGAGGACCGCGAACACGAGCGGTTCCTGGAGCGCAACCACGCCGTGCGGGACATCGGCGCCCTCGCCGAGCAGCGGTGGGCCACCGCCTTCGGCGCGATGTCCTTCTTCATCTCGCTGGGCGCGCTCATCAACTGGGCGGTGGGCGGATGGTTCGTCTACACCGGCCGGATGACGCTCGGCAGCTTCTGGATGGTCAACGCCTACTTGACGCTGGTCTACGGCCCGCTGCAGTGGTTCGCCCAGGTGAACAACTGGTTCAGCCGCGCGATGGCCGGCGCCGAGCGCGTGTTCGAGATCATGGACATGCCGCCCGAACCGGTCAACCGGAACGGGCTTAAGCGCCCGGTCGAGGGCCGCGTGACCTTCGACGACGTGCGGTTCGGCTACGACAAGTCGAACCCGGTCCTCAAGGGCATCTCGTTCGACGTGGCGCCCGGCGAGATGATCGGCCTGGTCGGCCACTCCGGGGCCGGCAAGTCGACCACCATCAACCTGATCAGCCGCTTCTACGAGCCCGATTCCGGTTCGATCCTCATCGACGGTGTGGACTACCGCGACCTCGACCTGCAGCACTACCGCTCGCAGATCGGTTTGGTCCTGCAGGAACCGTTCCTCTTCAACGGCGCCATCGCCGAGAACATCGCTTACGGCCTGCCCGACGCCACGTTCGAACAGATCGTCGAGGCGGCGAGGGCGGCCTACGCGCACGATTTCATCCTGGCCAAGTCCGACGGGTACGACACGGTCGTCGGAGAGCGTGGCAGCAAGCTGAGCGGCGGCGAACGCCAGCGCATCAGCATCGCCCGCGCCATTCTTCACAACCCGCGCATCCTCATCCTGGACGAGGCCACTTCGAGCGTCGATGTGGAGACCGAGCGCCAGATCCAGGCGGCCATCGCACACCTGGTCTCCGGCCGAACCACCTTCGCCATCGCCCACCGGCTGTCCACGCTCCGCAACGCCAAACGCCTGGTCGTGCTCGACCACGGCCAGATCGCCGAGATGGGTACCCACGAGGAGTTGATGGACCGCAAGGGCGTCTTCTTCAAGCTCGTGCAGACGCAGAGCCAGATCAACGAGATCATCGGGGTGGGCGCGCAATGAGCGGACCGAAGCCTTCCATTGAGCCCGAGAGCATCCGGCTCTTCTATGAGCCGGAGGGACGACTGCGCATGACGATCGGCGAGCACCGCTCGTACCTGGCCGTCAAACCGGTCTGGGCCGCGCCGCTCAGCTTCCCGGGGCGCTACCTGGCGTTGCTCGACGGCAAAGGGCAGGAGATCGTCATGTTCGATTCCATCGACGACGTGCCGGCAGAGCCCAGGAAGCTGATCGAAGAGGAGCTCTACCGGCGGTACCTGACCCCCACTGTGCTCAGCATCGAGAGCGCCCGCTCCGAGTTCGGCGTCAGCTACTGGACCGTGGTCACCGACCGCGGCCGCCGCGACTTCGTAACCCAGAACCTGAGCGAGAGCGTCCAGTGGCTCAGCCCCGCCCACCTGCTGCTCTGCGACGTCGACGGCAACCGGTTCGACGTGCCCGACGTGCAGGCATTGGACCCGATCAGCCGCAAACTCCTCACCAACATGATCTGATAGGCTCCGCGGCCTGTCACTTTGGCCCTTCCCTTCCCGGCAAGCTTGGTACCATTGCACCCATCTGGTGAGCGACGCCCTGCAGGAAACCTATAAGCCGACCTATGCGCTCCGCCGACTAGCCAAGGAGCTCAAACCGTTTTGGAAGCTGGTGGCGGTCGGCCTTGCGCTCACCATGCTGCAATCCGCGTTCGGATTCCTGCCGCCGGTGATCCTGGGCGACATCGTGAACCGGCTGCAGAAGGGTCAGCCGGTCAATACCGTCCTCTACCTGACCTATATCGTCGGGTTCGCCGTGTGCGCCGGCCTCCTCAGCTATGCGGTCGGCTACACCCAGCAACGCCTGGGCCAGGACTTCCTGCTGCACGTGCGCGAACGGCTCTACTTCCACATGCAGTCGCTGCCGATGGGGTTCTTCGAGCGCAACCAACCCGGCAAGCTGGTCAGCAACGTGCTCAACGACCCCGGCACCGTTCAGCAGCTCATCGCCGGCAACCTGAACACCCTGGCCAGCGACGCGGTGCAGCTCATCTTGGTGCTGGTGATCCTGTTCAAGATCGACGCCCAACTGGCGCTTCTCGGCCTGATCGCCGCGCCGGTCTACATCCTCAACCTGCAGCTCACGATGAAGCCGATCCGGCGCAGCAGCGAGAACATCCGCCGCACGCGCGACGAGATGTACGGCACGATGCAGGAGAAGCTCACCGGCATTCAGGTCGTGAAGGGGTTTGGCAAGGAGCGGTGGGAGATGCGCAGCTTCCACGGCCTTACCCGGGAGCTGATGGGCTTCAGCGTCGAGCAGAACCGCTACGGCGCGCGCCTTTGGACCATCGCCGATGCGCTCGGCGGGCTTGGCCAAGGGCTCATCCTCTACTTCGGCGGCGTCAAGTGCCTGAACGGCCAGATGGAGCCGGGCACGCTCATCATGTTCCTGCTTTACGCGGTGGGGTACGTCTACGGCCCGATCGTGCGGTTCCTGTTGGTGCTCGACCCGCTCGCGCGCACCCAGGCGGCTTTGGCGCGCATCTTCCGCACCATGGACACGCCCAACCCGATCGCCAGCAAGCCGCACGCGCCGTCCATGCCGCCGATCGAGGGCGAGGTCCGATTCGAGAACGTCTGGTTCGAGTACGTGCCCAACACCCCGGTTCTCAAGGGCGTCGAGCTCACGGTCAAGCCGGGCGAACTGGTGGCGTTCGTCGGCTTCAGCGGTTCCGGCAAGACCACGATGGCGAACCTGCTGTTGCGGCACTACGACCCGCAGACAGGGCGCATCACCGTCGACGGCCGCGACCTGCGCGACGTGGAGATCGACAGCTACCGGAACCAGGTCGGATACGTGATCCAGGAGAGCATCCTCTTCAACTGCTCCATCCTGGATAACATCCGCTATGGCAGGCCCGAGGCCACCAAGCACGAGGCCGTCGAGGCCGCGAAAGCCGCCAACGTGCACGAGACGATCGAGGCTCTGCCCGAGCGCTACGACACCGAGTACGGCGAGGGCGGCGTTTCGCTCTCGCAGGGCGAGAAGCAGCGCCTCGCCATCGCCCGCGCGCTGCTGGCCGACCCGCGCATCCTCATCCTGGACGAGGCCACCTCGTCGCTCGATTCGCAGACCGAGGCGCTCGTGCAACAGGCGCTGGAACGGTTGATGGAGGGGCGCACCAGTTTCGTCATCGCGCACCGCCTTTCCACCATCCTCAAGGCCGACAAGATCGTCGTGCTGGAGGACGGGGTCATCTCCAAGGTCGGCACCCACAAGGAACTGCTCGAGGACCCGGACGGACTGTACGCGCGCATGTACCGTCAGCAGTTCGCCGTCGCGCTGACCGAAGAGGCGTAGCGTCGGTCGGTTACAATGGGCCATGGCCCACACCCGAGACGACGCGCTGAACCTGCTGCACGAACACACCCCGAACCTCTCCCTTCAGCGGCACTGCCTGGCCGTGGAGACGTGCATGCGTTGGTTCGCTCGTAAGCTCGGCGAAGACGAGGAGCTCTGGGCACTCGCCGGACTGCTTCACGACTTCGACTACGAGCAGCACCCCGACGAACACCCGACCTGGGGAACGACGCTGCTGACCGAACAGGGCTGGGACTCCGCCATCGTTCGCGCCATCGCCGCCCACTACGAGCCCCGAACCGGCGTCGCGCCGGAGTCGAAGATGGAGCGGTACCTCTGCGCCTGCGACGAACTCAGCGGCTTCGTGATGGCCGTCGCCTACGTGCGCCCCAGCAAGAGCGTGCACGAAGTCGAGGTCAAGAGCGTCACCAAGAAGCTCAAGCAGCCCGCCTTCGCCGCCGGCGTCAACCGCAACGAGGTGACGCGCGGCGCCGAGTTGATCGGCGTGCCGCTCAACGAGCACATCCAGGACGTCATCGACGCGCTGCGCTCCAACGCGGACGCGCTGGGGATCGGCGGGGAGAGCGGCGACTAGCCCTCTTCCGCCGCCTGCCGCATTGCGTCGATGTTGGCGAATGGGGCGTCCCTCGGGATGTCGTCGCCGCTGCCCAGGATGTAGCCGGTCGGACCGCCCTCGCGGATCGCCCGCCGCGAAGCCTCCCGCACCTCGTCGGGCGTCCCGTTCAGCAGCAGGAGCGTGCTCACGCCGCCCTTGAGCGCCACCCGGTCGCCCACGCGGCGCTTGGCGTCGTCCACCCGAACGCCGCCCATCGGGTCCAGCGGCTCGATTCCGTCCACCCCCGTGTCCGCCATCATCTCCAGGATCGGCGTGGCGTTGCCGCAGATGTGCAGGTAGACCTTGGCCCCCAACGCCTGGAACGCCTGAGCGGCCTTGCGGTGGTACGGAAGGCAAAACCGCTCGTAGGTCTGCGGCGAGATGATGCTCGCCGAAGCCCAGGCGTCGCCGATGTAGATGCCCGGAACGCCGGCCCGGATGAGCGCCTTGCCCAGTTCGATGGAGATGTCGGTCGCCCGCTCCATCGCCGCCAAAACGAACTCAGGGTCATCGACCAGGTCGTACATCGCCTGGTCCGAGCCGCGCCAGGCCACCAACGTGTTCATGGTCTGACCGGCGGCGTGCCCGGCCAGGAAGACCCGATCGCCGGTATCGGCCACCAGACGCCGCACCGGCTCAACGCAGCCCAACCGCTCGTACTCCTCCGCCGGAGTGACCTCGATCTTGTCCAGGTCCGCCTTATCGAGCAACATCGGGCTCTGGTCCAGCGGCAGGGGAGCGTCGTCCTCCTGGAGTTCGCTGAGCAGCCGTCCGGTCTCGCGATCAGCCAAGTAGCGTTTGCGGCCCTGCTCGCGCACTTCGATCCCGTCCATCGAGCCGCGCGGCGGCCCCATCGACACCTCGACCCCGTCGAACCCGAAGCGCTCCACCATCCCCCGCAGCCCGTCGTACAGAAGCTGCGGGTCGAGCGCCATCTCGGTCATGCTGCGCCGGAGCACCCTCGAACCCAGGTACTGCGTCACGACCGGGAAAAACGGGGGGCGGTCCACTTCGCGCCGCTCAAAGGCGGCGATCACCCTTTCCTTTCCGTTCACAAAGGCCTTATACCTGGGCCTAGCGGCCGATCGGCCCCTGCAGCGACGGAGCGGGCGAACCGCCGCCGGGTTTTTCGGGAATCTCCTCTTCCTCGACGTAGGTCGTGCCCTCGAGATTCTCGGCGTACCGGTAGTCGTCGCCCTTCTTGGTGCTGATCTCAAACAGGGTCGCGCGGAAGTCGTCGCCGAGCGAGTCCTTGAGCCGGGCGTCCTTCTGGCCCTCGCGGCTCAGCAGCTTCAGGCGCGCCTTCTCGCCGTCGTAGCTCGCCCGGTCGGCCCAAACCATGCGCCACCGTCCGGCCGAAAGCTCCTGCCGCGCTTGCGGCGACCCCGTGATGGTCGCCCGCCGCTCGCCCTTGCGATACCAGTACACGATCTCCTGCGCCAGGACCGTCGTGGGATATTGCCGTAGGTTCTCGGCCGACCGAAGCTCCTCGTCCCCCTTCTTCTCCTCCGGCGACTTCGGGGCAGGCGGACGCTGCGCGGCGACCTCCTCCGGCACCACCGGGCGCAACGGCGCCATCTCCACGACCTCCGGCTTGACCCCGCCCTCCGGCTTGATGAGCATGCTCACCCCGCCGGATAGCACCGAGCGCCCCTCCTTGCGGTAGACGACGACCTTCGGGCAGATCAGGTTGGCGTCGGAGCCGAAGTACCGGACGTTGCCCGTCGCCGTCAGCACGTCCGCCTTCTGGTTCCATTCCACCGTGTCCGCCTGGATGATCATGTCGTTGTCGCTGGCGGTGCAGTCCTTGAGCGTGGTGACGTCGCCCTGGGTGACCGAGGGGCCCTTGCTCGTGAACGTCCACTGGCGCCTTTTGCCCTGTTTCGACGGGTCCTCGACCTGTCCCGACCAGGACATGGGGCCGAACGCAAAGACCTTGGTCGCGGCGTTGTAGCTGAGGTTGCTCGCCGACAGATCGCCGCCGCGCAGCTTCCCCGTCACCGACCCGGGCACGCGGAGCATCTTCGTGTTCTCCTCATAGGTGAAGGCCGGCGCCCGCAGGTCCATCTCGTCGTTGGCGAAGTGCGCGCCCCGGTTCACACCGAGCACATGGCTGAAGTAGCCGTAGGTCGCTTCATCCGCGTCGAAGCCAAACGCCTGGCCATTGGAGGCCCACACCCGCCCGTCCGTGATCGCAAAGAGCGACGCCGAACTCCGGTCGCGCATCACCCGAATCTGCCCGACGCGGGCCTGCGCTACCAGCTTGCCGCCGTGGAACGCGCGGAAGTCGACGTCCTCCAGCACCACGCCGACCTCGTCGCTGGAGGTCGCATTGCGGAACCGTGCGAACGGGTCGATCCGCGCCACCTGAAGCACGGTGAACCACGCCACCCCCAGGAGGCCGATGCCGCCCGTCAGGGCGGCCAGGTTCTTCAACGCGGTGCTAGTGGAGCGTGACACTTACCGTCTGCACACTACCTGTCGAAAGGACGGTCAACGACGCGGTTCCCGTGAGCGAGCCCTTGGTGGCCTTCACCGTGTACGCGCCCGCCGGGGCCCAGAACTGGAACTTGCCCGCTCCGTCCGCGGTGGTCGTGCGGATCGCCGTCGTCCCAGAGATCAACTCCACCTTGGCGCCCGCTCCGTCCGCGGCCGGGAGGACCGTGCCGTCCACATTGTACGGCAAGCCAGGAGGAGTGCCGCTGCTCACCGCGGTGAGTTCGAGCGGCCCCACGTCCACCACACCCGCCACCGCCCCGCTCGGAGGGCTGAAGAACTGCGCGAAGTAGGAGGTCGCGGTCACCTCGCCCTGGAGCCCGAGGAACACCGCGAGGCTGGCATCGGAATAGGCGACGCCAACCAGTTCGAAGCTTCCGTCGGCCTGCGTGGTGGCGTTGCGGCCGGCCATGGAGACCTGCGCCCCCACGATCGCCGCTCCGTTGCTTACATCGACCACCGAGCCCCGGACCTTCACCGTCTGCGGGCCGATGTAGAGATCGCCCACATCCGAGCTCCCGCCGGAGGTCGCTGCCGGGAAGGTGAAGCTCCGCACCACGGGCGCCGAGGAGCCGGTCGCGGTGTAGCTAACCGTCAGCGAGGTCGTGCCGACCGGAACCTGTATCGAAAACGAACCGTCCACGACGTCGGTCGAGGCCGTCGCGCCCCCGGCGGTCACCGTGGCCGCGGGCGAGGGGGCCGAGCCGGTCTCGATCCAAACCACGCGCCCCGTTACCGTCGCGGGCGAGGGGGGCGTCCCCCCTCCTCCGCCGCCGCAACCAACCAGAACGACCAGCAGCAGCGCGGCCGCCACGAGCAGCTTCAGCGCCCTCACTGCGCGCCTCCCACCCGCACGGTCACGTCCTTCTGCGAGCCTTCCGCCGTAAACGAGTACTGACCCCATCCCCGCACCTGTCGCTCCACCCCGGCCTCCGGGTCGGAGTAGTTGTACGCCCGGTTGCCGGCCAACGTGCCGAACGTCACCACGTACCGCCAGCCGGGCTTCAACCCGGTCATCCGAAGCGTGTACGTCGCCGTCAAGCCAGCTGGCCGGATATCCCGGTAGAGCGGGCTCGCCCCCAGCGAAACCACTTGCAGGCCCCCCGGTCCCGGCGGCATCTCCGAGTCGATCCGCGCGTCATACCCGGCGCTCGCGTTCATCGCCTGCCCAAACCGAACGTTGCAGGTGTTCCCGCCGGCCTGCCGAAGCGTGATCTGGGCCTCCCAGAGCCCGTAGGGAACGCGGGCCGACGAAGCCACCGTCGCGGCCGCGGGCGCCGCAATCGAGACCCTGCGCTGCGGAAGGTAGAAGCGCCCAGGGAACGGCGCCGACGGACGTCCCAACAGCGGCGCCGGCGTGGACGGGCCGCCGGGAAGCGGCGCGGGCGCCACCGACCGCCCCTTCGTCATGCCCGAGGGCGTGAAGACGAGCACCGCGCCCTCGGCCCGCAACGCCCGCACGAAGTACCCCACACCGGGTTCGAAGCTCGTCGCCTCGACCAGGCTGCCCTGTTCCGGGTCCGTCGGGTCCGGCTCGAACCGGAAGAAGGCGGTCCCCAAAGACGTGCCGAGCGCCTCGGCCCACGTGCTGACCGACTCCGCCGCTACCGTCACCTGGACGCGCGAGGTCGGCGTCGACTCCTTAAATGGGGTCGTCACCATGTTCCAGCCTGGCTGGAGCGCCACGGCGATGGACGTCTTCGGACTCGTCTTCGAGGGCACGCTCACCGTCCGCGCCGAAGCCGGCCGAACGAAGTAGCCCAGGCCTTGCCGGAGCGAACCCTCCGTGGGATAGAGCGAGTATTGACCGAGGATCGGGTTCCAGCGCGCCACCAGCGTCTCGCCGTCCAGCATCCCGAGCGCGTCCGCCGCATTCGGCCGGAGCGGGTCCGCCGCCATGCCGATAAGCGATAGCCGCGCCGGAAGGGTGAGGTTCAGCGCGCCCTCGGACTCCGGGGTGCGCAGGTCCACCGCCAACGCCCCGCCGCCCTTGTTCACGGGTCGCGAGAACCGCTCCACCGGCATCCCGCCCACCGACTCGTACAACGTCACGGTCACCTTCTGGGGCCGTAGGAACGTCGCGTCCGCGATGGTCGTGCCGAACGCCAGGTTCTTCACCGGAACCGTGGCGCTTCCGCCCGACCAGGCGATCTTCACCGAGTACGGGTTCGCGGCATCGTAGGCGTACCCGACCAACGTTCCGTAGAAGTTGCACGGCGTCGGGTTGGCGCCGGTGGCGAAACCGCCCGCCGGAAGATAAGTCCGCTCAATCCGCCCCAGGAACGGCACGTCCACCGCGACGCGATACGGTTGGCCGCCGTACGTCTCGCTCGGGAAGTTGGGCGACACCGAGCCGTAGGCGCCGCTGATCGGGATCGTGTCGTCCTGCGCGGTCATGAAGAAGCGGCTGCCGTCCGGCCTCCAGTAGAGCGGGTAGCAGACGCCGCTCGACAGCACCTCGTCGCCCGTCGGTTTCACCAGAAAGGCGTTGGCTTCGATGCCGAACACGCCGAAGTCCGAAGCGACGGTCGGGGTCATCGGAAAGGCGTGGACCAGCACCTTCGGGCCCGGGCAGAGCCGCGTGTCCAGCGCGCATTGGCGGGCGAACCAGTCGGCGAACGACCGCCCCTCCACCGTCCCGCCGGGCGTGCCCTTCAGGTAGTCCAGAACGTCCTGCCCGAGACCGACCAACGCTCCGGTCGTGGCGTACAGGCTTGGGTTGGCGTAGAAGCGGCGGTTGTACTCGGCGATGAAGCCCGGGTTCTCAACCAGCGTCTTGTACCACGCGCTGCCCGCCATCTGGTGCCGGAGGAGGAAGATGCCGCCGGTGCTTCCGCCCGGGGGCAGCGCCGCGTTCAGCAGGTTGGGCGCGATGAACGCCGGGCCTCCCAAAGCGGGTTGGTTGTACCAATCGTAATGGGTCCCAACGTCGTAGAGCGATTCAAGCGTCGCCTCCACGTCGCTTTGCGTGTAGCCGCCGGGGAGCGGGATCGCGCCGGACTGCCGCGCCACCGCGATCGTCGCTGCGCGCACCAGACCCTCGTTGTAGGCGTCCCATGGGTACTGGTTCGGGCCCATGTACGCCAAGAGCAGCACGTGGATGTAGTTGACCGCGGCGCTGACCGGGTTGTTGTAGACCGGGAAACGCACTTCGGGGCCGTCGGGGCCGTTCGGCACGTAGTAACCGCCGGCCACGGCGTACCGGTCCTGGATGTCCGCGTCGTAGTTGCGCACGTGCACCGTGCCGCTTATCGCCGGCGAACCGAAGATGGCGGTCAGGAACGGCTCGGCGGAAGCGAAGACGCTCTCCAGATAAAGTTTGTAGTCCGACGGGAAGCTCCGCGAACCTGACGCGTCGAAGGTCGGCACAATGCCCGCGACCGCCGGGCCCGACCGCGCCCGAGAGGCGAGCGGGGCGCCGTTCCGGCAGAGCACCACGCGAACCGGCAACGAAAGCTGCACGCGCCGACCGGTGCGCCCCTCTTCGGCTACCAGCGCCTTGTGCGCCAGTTTCGCGGTCCGCCGCGCGAAGGTCCGGACGGCCTGATCCGCCGGGTCGCCGACCGAGCGCGAGCCGCCGACGTCGACGCGCAACTCGACGCCGTGCGCCGTACCCAGCCCCACAACAACCAGCGCGAGCGCGGCGGTTAGCCGCCGCGCTCGGGCCATCATCTCAAAACGCTCCGCCATCTCAATGCTTGAACGATCGTACCGGGCTTATGGTTCGCGCCAGGTAGGTGCTGCTCGCGGAATCGTAGTCCCCCAATCCGACGACGAAGTAGTAGTAGGTGCGGCCACGCTGCAAACTCACCCCGCCGTAGGTCAGGCTCGTCCCGCCGCTCACGATCGAACTGCTCCACAGCGACGATACCCCGATGCTCGGGTACTCGTCGAAAAGGAACACGGCGAAATGGTCGGCGCCCGAAGCCGGGGTCCAACTGAAGGTCGGGATGTTCTCGTTGTTCACGGTCGCATCGATCGGGTTCAGCGTTTCAACCACGAACCGGTTGCTCAGCGCGCTCTCGGTCTGTGCCGGGTAGTTCGGGTAGAGCACCCCCAGCGTGGTAAGCGCATACGAATAGGTGCTCGCCGGGTTGATCGACTGGTCCACGTAGTAGGCGGCCAACGGTTCCGGCAGGTAGTCCACGCCGATGAGGTTGCCGGTGGCGGAGTTTGCGCGGTAGACGCCGTAGCCCAGCAGGTCGGGGAACTGCTGTTCGTCCCACTCGAGGTCCACCTCCACGATCATGTCGGTGCGCGCCCGGCTCTTGCTCGTGACCGTCTTGCCGGACCGCGCTTTGGGCACGCGGCCCGCGATCGGGTTGATCAGGCTTCGGGCCACGTCCAGCGACAACGCCCGTTCGCCCGATCGACTCGGCACGGGGGAGACCCAGGACATCCCGAACAGGTTGGTCGGCGCCGTCAGCCCGGTGAGGCCGCCATCGCGGACCACGAAATCCATCTGTCTGGTCTGACGCGCCGTGACAACCACGACGTCCTGGTCGGACGCATAGCCCGGCCCGCCGGCGCTGATCCGGTAGGTGATCCCCGCGATCACGTTGTCCAGCGCGTACCAACCGTCGCCGTTCGTGAAGCAGCGCTGGCTGCTTCCTGCGCCGGAATAGGCGAACACGGAGGCGTGCTCCAGCGGATACCCGTAGCGGTCATGGACGTACCCCTCGATCCGCCCCTCCTGGTTCTCCGACGCCACCACGATGTTGACGCTGTTGGTCTGCTCGTCCGCGGTGGTGAGGGCCACCGTTCGACCCCGGTACCAGATGTCGCCCTTCTTGATCTCGGCGCTCACCAGGACCTCGTCCTGCCGAGTCCGAGGAAGCACGTACGCGCCGGTGGGCGAAGTGGTCGTGGTACCGTCCACCGTCCATACGCGCGCGCCCCGCACAGGCTGGTTGTTCAGATCCAGCACCGTGCCGGCTACCGTCGAGGTTTTCGGACCGGAGTACCCTTCGCACCCGGCCAGGACCACGACCACCAGTAGCCAAAGAAAACGGACCAAACGTGAATGCGCCATAGCCATACACCCCGCATTGTGACTTACGAATGAGCGCGCCAAGCGTTACATCCCGAAGTTGAACGCCAGTTCTGCGTCGAAACCGCGCGAGGTGTAGGCCCCGGTCGTCACCGACGGGTCGCGGTTGGCGACGTCGTGCACACGGTAACTCAGGTTGAACGCCAGGCCCCGCCAGATTCGGTACTGGTAAGTCAGCGACACGTCGCTGTCGTCCTGCGGTAGGTAGCCGCGCGTCCCGCCCGACACGTAGCTTAGCGACAGCGAGTGCCTTTGAGAAAGCAGGTAGCTCAACGTCGCTTCGTAACCCCGCGAGTTCTGCCCGAACTCCCCGCCGCTCGCCAACATCCAGTTCGTGCCCAGCCGGTAGGACCAGGGCCCGGCAGGACTGCCGTCCCAGAACAGGTTGAGCGTCGTGGCCTCCGAAGTCGAGGGCGAGTCGATGAACCGCGTTCGGCTCCCGCTCAGCGAGGCCGTCAGGCTGTTGCTCCCGCCCATGTCGAAGTCGAGGTCGGTGCTCACCGACTGCGTCTCCGTGTTCGAGCTCGACGAACCGGTCGTCCGCGTCACGGACGCCCCTCCGCCCCACCGAAGGCGGGGTGACGGCCGCAGTTCCAGACGGAACGCCGCCTGGCGCGTATCGGTTGCCGTGCTGGCCTGGGCGTAATCCGCTCCGCCGCTGAAGCCGTTGCCGCCGTAGCCGGCCCCGTACCCGGTGTTGAAGGAGCCGAGCGTGGCCAACGCCCCCGAATCGCTGTCGATGAGCGAGAGCGAGGCCGTGAGCTTGTCCGACGGGCTGTACGTGGCCCCCAGCGTGAGGTCGCGTCCCGTTCCGCTCTCGCCGTCGGCGGAGACCGCGCTGATCCCCTGGCTGAACGAGAAGTTCCACGCGTGCCCCGCGCTGTACGATCCGCCCAGGTTCAGGGTGTCCAGCCGCACGCTCCGCGGCGTGTCGCCGGTCGTGGCCCCCGGGCCTCTGGCGTCCTGGCGACCCAACGACAACCTGGTCGAGAGCCGCCCGAGGGTCCGCGAGGTCGTCAGGTTGGTTGAGTCCACCCGGGTCTCGCCGCCGGCGTTCCGCCCCAGCGTTCGGGTCTGGGAGAGCGACCACGGCAAGCCGGAGCTTAGGCCGAGCGACTGGAGGTTCGCCTGGACCGACGAGTACCGCGTGGGTGTGTAGGTCACCACCCCCGTGCCCGAGGTCGAGCGCACCGCGATGGAGCTGTTGCTATGCGACACGCCCCATCGAAGGTCCTTTGTCGGGTCCGCCTGCAAGCCGATGTCGAAGACGCGCTCGTTTCGGTTGAAGCCGGTGGTCTCCACGCTCACGTACCCCTCTGGCACGTCGCGGTACCCAGCGTTCAGCGTGGCCTTGGGCCACTGCATCCGGAACTCCGCCCCTCGCGCCGAGCCGCTGGTCGGCGTGGGCGTGTTCGTGAGCCGCCCGGTGGCCTGGCTGAGCCGGACGGACCCCCGCCCTCCCCGGATCGCGACCGGCAACGTGTAGTCCACCCCAACCACCTCTCGATCGCCGTCGACCGTGTTCACCGGCTTGGGCGTGTAGAGCACGTCGATGTTGCACGTCGACGGCATGAACCGCTTGAAATAGAAGATGACCGGGTTCTGCGAGTCGAAGTAGTAGTCCACCCCTTCGATCTGCAGCACGCCGTCCACACGGACCACGATGGGTTGCGTGCGGAGCGGTTCCAACTGCAGGAAGTAGGGCGTCGATGGCGGGCCGTAGCCCTGGAACGACTCCAGGCGCGTGGAGGCCTGCCCGCCGCCGCCAAGCACCTGACGCATGGCAGTAAGGCCCACCCGGCCGGCGCGCCCCATGTCGAGCGACGCCCCTGCGCCCTCAACCCGGCCCGTTTGACCGCCATAACCGAGCGCCTCGTAGGTCACCACGATGGTGCTGGTGGGCGGGATCGCCCGCGAGGACATCGTGTCGCGGTTGACGAACGTGATCGTCCCGATCTCGTAGTTGACCACGTAGTCGCGCCCGAGCTCCTGCGCCACGCCGTCCACCGTCACCTGCTCGCTCCCTCGGATGACCTGGCTGCTTTGCAAGTAGTAGGGTCCCGGCGAGTTCGTGCCCGACATCGACACCGTCTTCGCCGAGCCCCGCACCTCGCTGCGCACCGCCTTGAACGCGAACCCCTTGCTCCGGAAACCCACCTGAGCCCCACGCAGCGTCTTGCTGAACGAGGCGAACCGGTTGGTGTTTAGCAACGACCCACGCACGTCCCCGAGGTTCAGCGTCCACGGCCCGCGCGCCCAGTCGATGCTGAAGTGGTCGCCCTGCGGGTCCGAAAAGCGGCTGTCCTGGATGTTGAAGTCGAAGTTGACCGCCCCCAACACCTTCCGGCCGTTCACGTTCACCGTGCCGAAGTCCGTGAACCGGCGGTCGCCCTGCCCACCGTAGTTCCCGGTGGAGAACGCCTCCTCGTCGCCGCTCACCGTGTGGCTGTGGTAGCTCAAGCGCCGGTATCCCGCGAGCGATACCCGATCCAGCACCTGTTGCTTGAACCAGGTGTCGAACAGGCTTGCTTCGGCAACCGGACCGGCCGCGGCGACGAAGGCCAGCAGCGCGAGCCTACTCACCCAAGCACTGGGCAAGTACGTCAATGTTCGTTCTGGCAAGCTTGACGATATCCTCGCGCTTCCTCTGGAGCGCCTCCGCGTTCTTCTCCCGGTCCTTCACAAAACCCAGGAATCCATCCATGATGCGCTCGGCCGTCAGGCCCGGCATGATCGGCGGCGACGAGTAACCCAGCGACCGGGCGAACTCGCTTACCTTCGGGTCATAGCTGATCAGGTAGGGTGGCACCCCCGCCGTCGCCGCAAGGATGCCGGCGTGCAACCGCATCGCGATCACCGACTCCATGCGCCCCAACCGTTGCTGGACCTGCATCGGCGTGCTCAAGCCCCGCATCTCCGGAACCTTCCCGCCCTGTTGCTTGCATATCTCCGTGATGATCGGCCCGTCCTCCATCCGGTCCATCTCCAGGAGGACCGGCACGTAGTTCGCCTGGTAAAGCAAACGAACGAGGTCCCCGAACAGCTTCACGACGCGCGCCCGGTCCTTGCGGTACGGTCGGGCCGACACGCCCACCGTCTTCATGTTGCCGACCGCGTACTCGGAGGAGTTCTCCGGCTTCGGCGGCGTCGGCATCAGGAACGCCAGGTCCGAGGCAAGCCGAGGCGTGGCCTTCACGCCGAGTTCCGCCAACGTTCGGACCGAGCCCGGGTCGCGCACCACGATCGCGTCTGCGTGCTGGAAGGCGCTGACCGCAAACCGCTTGCCCAGGAACCGCCGCAGCGGCCCCACGCCCTGGCCCAGCATCACCACCTTCTTCCCGGCCTTCTTGGCCTCCCGCGCGAGCCGGGCGTAGTAGACCACGCTCCGAACGCTCGTCACGTCCTGGAAGATGCTTCCCCCCGCAAAGACCAGCGCGTCGCTCGCCTCGATGGCGTTGCGCACCGCCCGCAGGTCGAGCCTTTGCACTCCCTGCAGCCCGTAGTTGCGCATCAACGCGGCCTCGTCCCCGCACAGGACGCGCACCTCGTAGGGGCGCCCTTCGATGCCGTGGAGGAACCCAAGCAACATGGCGTCGTCGCCCAGGTTGCCGCAGCCGAAGTAGCCCGACAGAAGCAGCTTGGCCGCCAAGGCTAACCCTCCCCCCCAGCCGCGCGCCGGACCCAGGGCCGCACAAGCGCCGTCGCCGCGGCGCCGACGATGCCGCCCAACACGAGGCCGATCGCGATGCGCTCGATCCCCAGGGAAAATGGCGAATGAACGTGGCACATCGTATTCACGATACTCGTTTGTCCGATCGCGCCGGCGGCAAGCAGCACAACCGCCCAGGAGCCGAGCGTCTTCGCCTCCGGTCGCCGCCGCCATTCGGCGAACAGCGTCAGGCCGATCCAGAGCGCCGGATTCCCGAGCAGGAACTCCTTGGTCCGTGGGCGCACCGGCAGTACCGTGTCCATCAGGGCACGCATCTTGAGCTCCATACCGCTCACCGCCTCGGGGTTGTCGTTGCCGGTCCTTGCGAGCATGAAGCCGATCGCCGCGACGACCAACAGGCCCAGGATCGCCGTCTCCCACACGACCGGACGCTTGATGATCTCCTTCACGCTGGCCTGCTCGCGCAACACCAGATAGCCGATCACCGGGATTGGCAGAAAGTGGGCCATCTTGACGCCCGTAAACTGCTTGGCCTGTATCGCGTACGGCAGCGCGTTCAGCAGTCCGCCGATGCACAGCCCGCCCGCGAGCGAGATCGCCGACACCATGAGGTAATCGACGAGCGGGGAGACCTTGGCGCGTCGCAACAACGCCATGTACGCCACGATCGGGAACGCGATGCCCGCCAGCAGAGCCTGGTAGGGCCGGGCCGAGGGGACGTAGCACGCCGCGCCCAGCAGAACCGCGACCACCCATGCCGCGCTCAGGACCCAACCGGAGAACAGGCTGGAGGCCGCCCACGCGATCGCGGGCGCTGCGGCCAGGCCGATCAGCGCAAACAGCGGCTGCGCTACATCAGGCCACTGGAAGGGCCTCGGGACGCGCACCGCGCCGCCCTGCCGCTCGATGCCGACGCGAACCTTGGCCAACGCGTCGGACGCCGCTCCCAGCGGGTTCTCGCTGGCCATGCTCATCGGGCGCAGCAGCAGCCACCGAATGCCCCGCTCGCGGAACGCCTTGACGAATCGGTCCACGACCTCCGAGGCCCGCATCTTGTCGACCTCGGCCTGCTGAATCGAGTGCAGGCGCACCACGCGCTCCGGCGCCTTGTTCCGGACGGCGAGGTCGCCCCCGATCTTGGCGAACTCGGGCGACGCGTACACGTAGCCAAGCTCGTTGAGCGCGTCGACGGTGGCGTCGATCAGGTCTCGCTGACCCAGCACCTGCTCGCCGAGCGGCAGGTAGACGGTCGCGCCCAGCGCCTTCGACCAGGCCAAAGTCCCCCGCACGGTGGCCGGCCCGGCGCCCACGACGTTGGCGTGACGCGCCACGAGGGTCAAGCCGGTGGCCCGGACCACCTCGCAGTCGCGGGGGTTGAGGCCGACGGCGCACAGCAACACCTGGTCCGGCGACGCCCATACGGTGGGCGTCGGACCGGCCGACACGCGCATCCCCCGCAGCTGCGCGCCGCGGCGCACCCGTGCGACGGAAGACGGCAGACCGCTCACGATCGTCGTGCCGCTCAGGCCGGGACGAAGCGAAACCTCGCCCCGCTCGGCCAGGTCGCTCACCGACTCCTCGTTCAGGGCGACGCCCGTGAGCCCCTTGGCCTTCAGAAGGACGAGCGCATCCGGCGTCTCCACCCCGCTGCCGGCGCCCAGGTCCTTGACCGCCTGCATCTCCATGCAGAGCCCGGCCGCCCGGTTCGCGCACTCCGCCCGATAGCGGAACGACAGCGACGCCAACGCCAACCCCGCGGCGGCGATGACCGATACGACCACCCACCAGGGCGTCCTACGCGCGTTCGAATTCGTCATCTTCACGTTCCCATCTCTGGCCGCTCAACGCTTTCTCGCGCCCACCCATGACCAGAACGGTGAGCATCCCCGCCAGGAATCCGCCGGCGTGCGCCCAGTTCGCCACCCCCTCCTGGGGGATCAGGATCTGGTACACGAACCACATGCCCAACATCACCCACGCCGACACCTCGAACGGCCACAAGAAGAACGGCGGGATGATTATGGTGATGCGATTGCCCGGGAACAGCAGGAAGTAGGCCCCAAGCACGCCGCCGATCGCCCCCGACGCTCCCAGCGTCGGCACGGCGGAGCCCGGCGAGACGAACATGTGGGCGCCGGCCGCCACCACACCCCAAAAGAGGTAGTAGATCACCATGCGAGGACCCCCGAGGGCCCGTTCCACCGACGGCCCGAACGCCGCCAGGAACAGCATGTTTCCGATCAGGTGCGCCAGGCCGCCGTGCAAGAACATGCTGGTGAAGACCTTCGCCAGCTCGAACATGTCCCCGCGGCCGCGGATCGCCAACAGGATCGCGCTCGGGCGCATCGCCAGGTCCGCAAAGGCGACGCTGGGGCCCCCGAGCAGGCCATTCCGGTCCCAAAGGAAGACCAACACGTTCAGCGCGACCAGCGTCCATGTGACGACAGGCGTCTCGCGCGTGACCATGTTGTCGCGAACCGGGATCATCCCCAGCCAGTTTACCGACCTATCGGGCCCGCGCCCCCAGGCTAATCGAGCATCGTGCGCGGCGCGTCGACTAAACTCACAAGCGGTTCATCTTTCGTGAGTCACGTTCCACGCCTCCTCGCTGCCGTGCTCCTGGGCGCCGCGCTCCTCGGCCCCACCGCCGCGCGTGCCCAAACAGGAAACCTCACGATCACCGATGCGCCCGCGCCGATAGCGTTCGCGCCCTGGCGCGAGATGCTCGCCAACGAGTTCACGGTGCAGTACGAGGAGAGCTTCCCGAGCGCCTACGTCTCGCCCTCGGCGACCAACAACCAGGTCAAGCTCAGGGTGTTCCTTCCGCCGGACCGCACCGGGCCGACGCCGGTCGTGCTTGCCCTCCACTACTGGGGCGCGTCGAACCTTACGCTCGAGACCGCGATGGCCGAGTCGCTGGCGTCCGAGGGCATCTCGCTCGTGGCGATGACCCTGCCCTATCACCTGTCGCGTACCCCCGCGGGGGCTCGCACCGGCCAGTTGGCCGTGCAGGGAGACCCGGAATCGCTCATCGCCCTGGTCACCCAGAGCGTCCTCGACATCCGCAGGACGGTGGACTGGATCGAAACGCGCCCCGAGTTCCGCAAGGGCAGTCTGGGGTTGGTCGGCACCAGCTTGGGCGCCCTCTTGGGGGCGGCGGCGTTCGGCGTCGAACCGCGCTTTGGCTCGGCGGTCTTCCTTCTCGGCGGGGCGGACTACGCCCACCTCGTCTGGAACAGTTCGCTGGTGGCCCCCCAACGCGAGGCGCTTCGGCGGAAGGGCTTTTCGGAGGACAGCCTTCACGAGCGGCTGAAGGGGATCGACCCGGTCACCTACCTCCGACCCGATGGCCGTCCCACCTTCGTCGTCGCCGGCCGACACGACACCGTCGTCCCCCGCGGCAGCACCGAAAGGCTGATCCAGGCGCTGGGATCGCCGCAAACCCTCTGGCTCAACACGGGCCATTACGGGGGCGTCCTGGTTCGCCGCCAGCTTGTGCGCACCGTCACCGGTTTCTTCCACTCCACCCTCAGCGGCGGGCAGTTTCTGGCTCCGGACGGCTTCTACTCCCCGACAATTCGCATGGGCTTGCACGCAAACACCCAGTGGGGCATGCAAGTTGCCGCAGGTATCGACGTGTGGCGCTCGAACGCAAAGGGCGACGCCTACGCCTCGGCGTTGCTGACGCCTCGGGGCGGCGTCGGCTTTGTCGGCGTACGAGTCGCCGGCGACCTGTCCCTCGGCGTCTCGGTGATGCAGAAGAAGACGACGGTCGGACTGGTATGGAGCGTCGTCCTTTGAACTTCCCAGAGCTAGTGCGAGCTTCCCGTGAGAACGTGGTGGAGACCTACATCGGTCTGGCCGCCCCGGTCGCGGGGTGCCAAATCGAGCGCGGCGCTCGCTGCTCGATGTGCACAGGGCCCTCGGAGTTCTCGTTCTGCAACTTCGCCGCGGGCTTCAACCTCGCCGACGATCGCGCGGAGGCGCTGCGCCAGCTCGAGGCGATCCGCGCGCAGATCGCCCACCCCCGGAACTTCTGGGCGTTCCTGATCACCGGGGACCGGCCCCAGGGGCTTCCCGCCCTGCTCGATAAGGCCGGTTTCGCCCCCCGCCACTCGCTGGTGGAGATGGCCTGGCGGCCCGCGTTCGTCCCCGACGGGGCCCCGCTGACCCTCGCCACGACCCCCGAAGACCGGATCGCCGTCGCGGAGTTCATGACGCTGCAGTTCTTCTGGAGGATGGCGCCCTCCTCCCGGCGACGCATCGCCGAGGCCACGGCCGGATCGCCCCACGAGCTGTACCGAGTCGGGCCGCAGGACCGCTGCAGGGCCGGCGTGATGCTATGCCGAACCGCGGGCGCGGTCGGCCTTTACAACCTGTGCGTTGAGGAGAAGGACCGCGGGCGCGGCATGGGCTCCTCGGTCGTGCGCAGCGTCAAACGCATGGCGGCGGCCGACGGCAAACCGGTGGTCCTGCAATGCGAACCTGCCCTGGTCCCCTGGTACATAGACCAGGGCTTTGAGGAAATCGGGACGGTCACGGCATATTGCGTGGTCTCCACTTCGCGCAGTGATATACTGGGCGGCAGAGAATAGGTGCGAACAGCCAAAGCATTCACCCTGATTGAGCTTCTGGTCGTACTCGCCGTGATACTTATACTGGCGGCGATACTGTTTCCGGTCTTTTCCGGGGCCACAGCTCAGGCTAGAAAGGCGGCATGCATGAGTAACTTCAGGCAAGTCGCGGTTGGCGTCGCCTTATACTCTGGGGATTACGACGACCTGCTGGTTCCCGCCCAGTACACCGCCTCCGAGGAGGCCAACTCGCGAACCGATCGCACCTGGGTACAGCTTCTGCTCCCCTACACCAAGTCGTTTACCATCTTCTTCTGCCCCGCGGACCACTCGGCAAAGCAGCTTTCCACGGGCACGTTCGACGAGGACCTCGTGGTGGGCGACTCCTATGCGCGTTACTACCACGCATCGATGCACACCAACCTGGGCTACAACTTCGTGTACCTGTCCCCATTGGTGCGCTTCCCCAACTCCCCTTGGTTTGCGGTGACCCGCTCGCTGTCCGAGATCCAAACCCCCAGCGACACGCTGCTCTTTGGCGACAGCGTCTGGTCGGTCGACGAGAGGGGCCGGCCCGAGGGCGGCGGCAGCTTCCTGGTCATCCCGCCCTGTCGATACCTGGGCGCCCTCGATGGCGCCGGCGCCTCGGACACGTTCCACCTTCCCGGCGTGCCCGGCTGGCGCATCTACCAGGGCGACCTGCTTTGGGACAACTCGTGGACCTCGGGCGATCGCGCCGGCGGGCTCTTCCCCTGGCACGGCGATCGCCTCAATGTGGCGTTCATCGACGGCAGCGTCCGCTCCCTCTCCCTCAAGCAGATCACCGCGGGTTGTGAGGTCGCCCCACACTGGTCGGGCGCCGTAATCAGCCACGGCGACTACCTCTGGGATCTGGACTAGCTTCACCATAGCGGCGGGGGCGTCGTGCGCCGGGTTTGAAGCACCGTGCGCCATAATCCCCTCGAAGGCCTTCCGATGAGCTCAGCCCCTAAGTCGTTGCGCCTGCATATCGGCATCTTCGGACGCCGGAACGTGGGCAAGTCCTCGCTGCTGAACGCCCTTACCCACCAGGCGGCCTCGCTCGTCAGCGAGGTGGCCGGCACCACCACCGACCCGGTCGAGAAGCCGATGGAGTTGCTGCCGCTCGGGCCCGTGCTGTTCATCGACACCGCCGGGGTCGACGACGTCGGCGCACTGGGCGAGCTCCGTGTCGGCCGAACCCTGAGGGCGCTCGACCGCACCGAGGTGGCGGTGCTCGTGCTCAGCGACCCCGGCTGGGGTGAGTACGAGGAGCGGCTCCTTTGCGAGCTTCGCGCACGCAAGACCCCCACGATCGTCGTCTGGACCAAGGCCGACGTCGCTGCGCCGAGCCCCGAGGAGCGAGCGCGGCTTCAGGCGCTCAAGGTCCCCTTCGTCCAGTGCTCGTCGGTCACCGGCCAAGGGATGGACGAACTCCGCCAGACGCTCATCAAGAGCGCGCCGGAGAGCTTCGTCGACGCCCCCCCGCTTGTCGGCGACCTGGTGCAGCCCGGCGACGTCGTGGTGCTCGTCACGCCGATCGACAAGGAGGCGCCCAAGGGACGGCTCATCCTGCCGCAGGTGCAGACGATCCGCGACCTGCTCGACCACGGCGCGGTCTCCGTCGTCGCAACGGAGCATCAGCTTCCCGACGCGCTCTCCCGGCTCGCCGCGCCCCCATCCCTGGTCGTCACGGACTCGCAGGCGTTCCAGACCGTCGCCGCGGCGACCCCGCCGGGGGTCCGGATGACCTCCTTCTCCATCCTCTTCGCCCGCAGCAAGGGCGACCTGAGCGAGTTTGTGCGCGGCGCCACGGCCATCGACCGCCTGAGGCCCGGCGACAAGGTGATGGTCTACGAGGCCTGCACCCACCACCCGATCGAGGACGACATCGGCACGGTCAAGATCCCGCGCCTGCTGAACCGTCACGTGGGCGGCCCGCTCGAGTTCGTCCACGTCCGCGGCAGCGACTTCCCCGACGACCTGAACGGCATCAAGCTTGTGATCCACTGCGGCGCCTGCATGAACAACCGCCGAAGCGTGCTCTCCCGCATGGAGCGGTGTCGCAGGGCGGGCGTGCCGGTCACCAACTACGGCCTTTCGATCGCCTACGCGCTCGGCATCTTCGAGCGGGCTTTGGAGCCGTTCCCCGACGCCCTGGCGGCCTACCGCGCCGCCCGAAGCGGCGGCCAACCGCCATACTTAGGCTGATGTTCCGGAAGTTGATGGAGCGGGTCGACCGCATCCTCGGCCGAGGCGTGATCGACGAGGAGCTCTACGAGGAGCTCGAAGAGGCGCTGCTGCAGGCCGACACAAACGTGCAGACGGCGCACCAGATGCTGGAGGAGTTGCGCCAGGCCGTACGCGCGCAGAAGGTCACCTCCCCGGAGGGGATCCGCGCCACGCTCCAGGAGGAGATCCGCTCGCGCTTCACCCAGCGGGCCGAGTGCGCCCTCTACCGGCACATCGCCAACCCGACCGTGTACCTGTTCGTCGGCGTGAACGGCGTCGGCAAAACCACCACCATCGCCAAACTGGCCCAGCGCCTGGTCTCGCAAGGCCGGAAGGTGCTCCTGGCCGCGGGCGACACGTTCCGCGCCGCCGCCATCGAACAACTTGAGGTGTGGGCCGAGCGCACCGGCGCCGAGATCGTGCGGAGCCAGCCCGGCGCCGACACGTCGGCCGTCATCTACGACGCTATCCAGGCCGCCAAATCGCGCGGAATCGACTACGTGTTGGCCGACACCGCCGGAAGGCAGCACACCAAGGCCAACCTGATGAGCGAACTGCAGAAGGTCGCCCGCGTCATCGAGAAGGCGAACGGCCGCGCCGCCGACGAGGTGCTGCTGGTGCTGGACGCCAACACCGGCCAGAACGCCCTCCGCCAGGCCGAGGAGTTCATCAAGGCCACCGGCGTCACCGGCCTCGTGCTCACCAAGCTCGACGGCACCGCGCGCGGCGGCGCGCTCATCGGCGTGCACGAGCGGTTCCACGTGCCGATCAAGCTGATCGGAGTGGGTGAGAAGGCGAGCGACCTGCGCGATTTCAACCCGAAGGACTTCGCCGAAAGGCTCTTCGCGTAACGCAAGAAAGAGCGGGCCCTGGCAGCCAGTGCCTTGGCCCGCATCCCAAAACCGATAGGGGTCCGATCAGACCTCGGGAACGTTCGTCGAGGTGAAGGTCGCCTCGTTGACGAACTTGAAGAGCTTGCTACCCTCGTAGGTAGCCGTCAGGGCGTAGCGGACCTGCTCGCCGTTCTTCGTCTTGCGGACCATCTTGGTCTTCTTCACGTCCGATTCCGGCACTTCAACATGCGCCCGGGTTTTCAGGTTATAAAACTTCATCATTCCCTCCTGCACCAGAGTTGTCTGGTTGCGTCGCACCCCCAGCACGGTCTAGGTTCGGTTGAACCTGCCAAACCGGTCTGAAGCGGTCACGATGAGTTTGCATCCTGCACCTAGGTTCGCGCAACCCTGGAAGCCAAAATCTTCGCTTCTTTTGCAAGGTAACCTCGGTTCGATGGCAAGCAGCCGCGCGAAGACGTCCGGTTTGCCCGGCGCGAAGGGGCTTTCGGAGTCGGGCAAGGCCTTCCTGGAGTCCGCCGTCCGACGCCTTCGCGCCCACAGTCTGCGCGTCACGGCGCCCCGCGTGCGCGTCCTGCGCGTGCTGGCCGAGGCCGACCAGCCCCTGAGCGCCTACCGCATCCACGACCAGATCCTGGAGGAGTCCGGCCGGGTCGACGTCGTCAGCGTCTACCGCACCCTCTCCGCCTTGGCCGCCATCGGATTGGTCCATCACATCGGGACCGTGGACGGCTACCTGCCGTGCCGGCTGGAACACCGCCACGACGAGGAGGTCGAGCATCTGATCTGCACGTCGTGCGGCAAGGTGACCGAGGTTCCGCTCTCCTCCTCCGCTTCGCTGGCGGCGCACCACCAACTGGAGGAGATCGGCTTCAAACCATCCACGCTCCGCATCGAGGTCGTCGGCCTTTGCGGCGACTGCGCCGCCCTGGCCTGACCCCAACGAACGGCGTCACGACGGAACGGTAGGGGCGGCTCTGTCACCCCGCCCGCGCGTTGCCAACCCACGTCTTCGCCACGCCGGCATTGCGAACCCGCCACGGGCGTTCGCGGGCCGCAGCGTCCTCCCCCGCCGTAGCCGTAGGCGTACGGAGGGGGTGTAGGGGGAGGCGCAAGCCGCCCAACCTCGCCCGCACGCCGGCTGCCGCCTCTCGCAACGAACGGCGTCATGGCGGAATGGTAGGGGCGGGTCTGTGACCCGCCCGCGGCTTGCGCCAACCTTGCGGCTCAACCTCCACCACTCCGGTGTCATCCCGAGCGCAGCGAGGGATCTCGGTCGCCCCTTTGCTCCGTTCCGGCAGCGACCGCCCCTTTGCGGCGCTTTCCCCCGCGGGACCGCGCCGCAAAGGGGCGGACCAACCCAGCCCAGGGCAACGCCCTGGGCTAGTCGCCCACGTTCCGAAGAGCCCTGTAAGGGCGGCCCAACCCAAACACAACCTAACCTGCTTACGCCGCGTCCACCGAGCGGTTCCGCCACTCATCGGGGCGACCCGCTCGCGGTCTACGACGTGTACATGCCTCCAAGCAGCAACCGGGTCAAGACCGCGGCGACCAGGAACACGCACGCCCCTACCGCGATAATGACCGCCGCGTCGCGGATAGTCATCGGCTTGGGCGGGCCGACCTCGGCGTCCGCCTTCCCATGCCAAAACCCTATCCGGCGCACGAGGTTGCCAACGCCGGTCACTCCCAGCACGATCACAACCAGGGCAAGCCCAACCAGTATTGCCATAATGGCGGGGTCTTCTTGGTCGGGGCCGCACCCCATCGCAAAACCTGCGGCCAACGCCCAAAGAGAGGCTGTCACTTGCCCTATCGTAAAAGCGTTGGCACGCGCGATGCCTGCAGCGAACAGGCGTCCCTGCCTTGCCCTACGGGCCGCGGTGGCGCCCTGAAACGCCATCGCAGCCAGAAGCAACAGACCCACCGAGTAGAAGAAGACCGCTTGCCCCGGGTCAGGGTCATACCAGGTAAACGGCGGAGCCCAATACCTTGGGACGTCCTGGGCGGCGATCACCAGCTCGAAAGTGTCCATCATATCCACCGAGCAGGGGACTGCTAATGTGCCTTCTTCTTTGGTGGCCTAGGGTGGAGCGTGATCTCAGGGACCTGCTTCACCACGTCTTCGTACGGCATCCAACTATGCTCAAACGGCGGCCGTTTCATTCCAGGGGTGATCGGCTCTAGCGATCCCCCTGACTTGTTGCCGTTCTTCGGGGAACCGCCGTTCGATCCGTCCACAACCGCATGCGCGTTGCCACCCAAGGTCCCTTTGATCTTCCACACGCGGATGTTCCCATTCCTGTCAACGACCAAGAATGTAGTCGGTGTCGGCATCGGAATAGGTTGATTTACCCGGATCTAGCTCGTACCCGTACCATTTGTTATCGTCGCACTCAGCAACCACGATCACACGATAGGCTGCGTGGCCAACCTTCTGTGCGTTCGTAGCCGTCCCATTACATGGTGGAGGCCATGGGAGCATCCCTTCCGGATCCACCGCGACCGTCGGCCGGTTCTCACATTACGTGTACCAGTTCCGACCGTCCCTCGCCGGATCGCGGGTGAGGAAGCGGCCGGTGGAGGCGTCGTAGTACCGGTGGCCGAGAAGCTTCAGCCCGGAG